>DASTHC010000014.1:0-21485 GCA_035718485.1 Gaiellaceae bacterium | reverse complement strand
CACGCCGCTCGTCGCCATGAAGACGATCCCGACGACGAAGAACGCGACCGTGACCAACGCGCACCATGCGCCGACGGTCCGGAGTGAGAGCCTGCTCAGCGTCGCCGGGCGATCATCCGCCGCGACGCGCGGGCGTCAACCGAGCGACTTGCCCATCAGCTCGACGAACGAGACGACCTCGCGGGCAAACGCCTCGAACTCGGCGGCCGGGATCTGATGGGGGCCGTCGCAGAGCGCCTCCTCGGGGCGAGGGTGCACCTCGACGATGATCCCGTCCGCGCCCGCTGCGACGGCCGCACGCGCGAGCGGCAGCACGAGGTCGCGCCTACCGGACGCGTGCGAGGGGTCGACGATCACCGGCAGATGCGTCTCGTGCTTCAAGACGGGCACCGCGCCGAGGTCGAGCGTGTAGCGCATCGACTGCTCGAACGTCTTGATCCCGCGTTCGCAGAGGATCACGCGCTCGTTGCCCTCCTTCATCACGTACTCCGCCGCCATCAGGAGCTCCTCGATCGACGCGGACGGCCCGCGCTTCAGGAGCACGGGCTTCGACGCGCGACCGGCCTCCGAGAGCAGCGTGAAGTTCTGCATGTTCCGCGCGCCGATCTGGATCACGTCGGCCGTCTCGACGACGGCGTCGACGTCACGCGGGTCGAGCAGCTCGGTGACGAGCGGCAAGCCGGTCTCCTCGCGCGCCTCGGCGAGGATCTCGAGGCCGGCCGCACCGAGCCCCTGGAACGTGTAGGGCGAGGTGCGCGGCTTGTACGCGCCGCCCCGCAGCATCGTCGCGCCGGCCGCCGCGACGACGCGCGCCGTCTCGAGCGTCTGCTCGCGGTACTCGACGGTGCACGGCCCGGCGATCAAGCCGAAGTGCGAGTCGCCGAGCCTGCGGCCGTCGATCTCGATCACGGTGGGGTCGGCGGCGAGCTCCCGCGAGACGAGCTTGTACGGCTTCACGATCGGCAGCACCTGGTGGACGCCCGGGTACGCCTCGAGCGGCAGCGACGCGAGCAGGTCACGCTCGCCGATCGCACCGATCACGGTCGCCTCCCGCCCGCGCGAGACGCGCGCCGCGACGCCGGCCTCGGCCAGCCGCGCGACCACGTGCTCGGTCTGGTCGGGCGTCGCGCCCGGGCCCATCACAATCAGCAGCTCGGGCGCCGAGTTCGTGGCCATCGAGCAAGTGTACGGGCGGTACTCTCAGCCGATGCACGCGGAGAACACCGACCGTCAGATCCAGGAGCTGCGCGCGCAGATCTCCGACAACGACCGCGCCATCGTGCGCGCGCTCAACAAGCGCGTCGAGCTCGTCGCACGCCTGAAGCGCTACAAGGAGTCGCAGGGGCTCGAGTTCGTCGACCCGAAGCAGGAGGAGTCGGTGCTCCGCGACCTCTCGCGCGCGAACCGCGGTCCACTCTCGCAGGACGGTCTGCGCGAGCTCTACCGCGAGATCCTCGAGCTGACGAAGCGCGAGGTCTCCGGGTGAGGGTCTTCTCGGGCATCCGAGCCTCCGGCGACAAGACGCTCGGCAACTACAGCGGCGGCTTCCGCCAGTACGTGCGGACGCAGGACGAGGCGGTGGCGGCGGGCGGCGAGGCGGTCTACTGCGTCGTCGACATGCACTCGATCACGACGCCGTTCGAGCCCGAGGTGCTCCGCGAGTCGACCCTCTCGGTCTTCGCGTGGCTCCTCGCGACCGGGCTCGACCCCGACCGCTCGATCGTCTTCGTCCAGAGCCAGGTGCCCGCGCACGCCGAGGGCGCGTGGCTGCTCGGCGGCGTGACCGCGTTCGGCGAGTTGCGGCGGATGACGCAGTTCAAGGACCGGGCCGAGGAGCAGGACTTCGTCTCTGCGGGCCTCTTCAGCTACCCCGTGCTGATGGCCGCCGACATCCTGCTCTACGACACCGACGTCGTCCCGGTCGGCGACGACCAGCGCCAGCACGTCGAGCTGACGCGCGACATCGCGGAGCGGTTCAACCAGCGCTTCGGCGAGACGCTCGTCGTGCCGCGCGGCGTCTACCCCGAGGAAGGCGCGCGCGTCAAGAACCTGCAGGAGCCCGAACGGCTGATGTCGACGACGCGCGGTGCCCCGCAGGGCGTCGTGCGGATGATCGACGAGCCCGAGGTGATCCGGAAGAAGTTCAAGACGGCCGTCACCGACTCCGGCCGCGAGGTCCGGCACGACCCGGAGACCAAGGCGGGCGTCTCGAACCTGATCGAGATCATGGCGGTTGCGACCGGCGAGTCGATCGGCGACGTCGAGGCGCGCTACGACGGCGCGGGCTACGGGCAGTTCAAGACGGACGTCGGCGACGCCGTCGTCACGCTGCTCGCGCCGTTCCAGGAGCGGTACCGCGAGCTCCGCGCGGACGATCGCGAGCTGCAGCGGCTCCTTGCGCAGGGCGCGGAGAAGGCGGCAGCCGTCGCGAACCCGACGCTCGCCCGCATGTACGACCGGATGGGGTTCGTCCCGCGCTCGTGACGCGGACGCTCCTGCTCGCCGGGACGTTCGTCCTCGCGGCGGCTGCAGGAGTGCTCCACTTCGCCGACGCTTCGCCGGTCGCGATCTTCGCCGTCGCGGGGCTCGCGATCGCGGCGCTCGCGTGGGTCGTCAGCGCGGCGACGGAGTCCGTCGGCGCGCGCTACGGGCCGGCGGTGACCGGCGTGCTCCAGGCGACGCTCGGGAACCTGCCCGAGCTCTTCATCGTGCTCTTCGCGATCGCGGCCGGCGAGCTGCTCGTCGCACGCACCGCGGTGCTTGGCTCGCTCTTCGCGAACGCGCTCCTCGTGCTCGGGCTCGCGATTCTCGCGGGCTCATTGCGCGCGAGTGACGGCGTGATGCGCTTCGCGCCGCGGCTGCCGAACGACACGTTCACGCTGCTGATGCTTGCGATCTTCATCATCGTCCTCGTCGGGATCTCGCACGAGGTGGACGACCGCGCGAGCGAGCACGACGTCACGATCTCGGCGATCTGCGCCGTCCTGCTGCTGAGCCTGTACGCGGTGTGGCTCGTCGGCTACCTGCGTGGCGGTGCGCAGCAGGAGCCGACGGCGGAGGAGCCGGCGTTCTCGTTCCGGCTCGGCCTCGCTCTGCTCACGGCGGGCGGTGTCGCTTCGGCGCTCGTCGCCGACTGGTTCGTCGACTCGCTCGACGGTGCGATCGAGTCGCTCGGGATCTCGAAGGCGTTCACCGGCGTCGTGATCGTCGGGATCGTCGGCAACGCGGTGGAGCACGCGGTCGGCGTCACGCTCGCCGCGAGGGGTCAGAGCGACCTCGCGATCTCCGTGATCAAGAACTCGGTCGCGCAGATCGCCGTGTTCCTCTATCCCGCGCTCGTGCTGCTCTCGCTCTTCTTCGAGCATCGACTGACGTTCGTGCTCGGGCCGGTGGCGATCGGCGCACTCGTGCTGATGGCGCTCGCGATCTGGCAGATCACGACCGACGGCGAGGCGGTCATGTTCGAGGGCTGGGCCCTCGTCTGTCTCTACCTCGTCGTTGCCGTCATCGCGTGGTTCGAGTAGCGGCGCGGAGCTGCTCGACCTCGTCGTCGCTCAGCTCGCGCCACTCGCCGAGCGGCAGGTCGCCGAGCTCGAGGCCGGCGTACCGCGGGCGGTGGAGGCGGGTGACCGGGAGTCCGACGGCCGCGCACATCCGCTTGACCTGGTGCTTGCGGCCTTCGTGGAGGGCGAGCTCGAGCCGCTTCGGGCCGGTGCGTCGAGCCCGTGCAGGTGCTGTTCGTCCGTCGTCGAGGTCGACCCCCGTGCGCAGCTGCTCGAGCTGGCTGTCGGTCGGCTCGCCCTCCACCTCGACGTCGTAGACCTTCTCGACCCCGTAGCGCGGATGGGCGAGCCGGTGCGCGAGCGGGCCGTCGTTCGTGAGCACGAGCGCCCCGGTCGTGTCGGCGTCGAGGCGGCCGACGGGCACGACGCGCGCCTCGTGCCGGACGAGATCGACGACGGTCGGCCGACCGTGCGGGTCGCGCGCGGTCGTCACGACGCCCGCTGGCTTGTGCAGGAGGACGTAGGCGAGACGCTCCGGAGCGACCGGCGAGCCGTCGACCTCGACGCGATCGGCCTCCTCGACGAACGTGTTCAGCTGCCCGGGCTCGCCGTTGACGGTGACGCGGCCGGCCTTGATCAGCTCGTCCGCGCGGCGGCGCGACGCGACACCCGCGCGCGCGAGATAGGCGTTCAGTCGCACAGCGCGAGGAGACGGCGGAGACGGCCGGGGACGGCCTTGTCGAAGGCGCCTCGCGTCTCGGCCGGGATCGCCGTCAGCACCTCGGCCCACTTGAGCGTGCCGCACGCGTGGCCGAGGCGGGTCGCGGCCGGAACCGCGTCGAGAAGTTCGGCGCGCGGGACGACGGCGGTGAACGGCTCGAGGTACGCGTCGCGCACGCGAACGACCTCCGGAGCGTCCGCGTCGACGCCGAACTGGTACGCGACGACGGCGAGCGCGATCGTGAGGCTCAGCAACGGACTTGTCACGCAGGCGTCGCCCCAGTCGATGATGCGGTAGCCGCCGTTCTGCACGAAGACGTTCCCGTCGTGCAGGTCGTCGTGCTGGATCGAGAACGGCACGCCGAGCGCGTCGAGCTCGGCCTCCTCGGACTCGAGCCTCGGCACGATCGCACGCAGTTGCTCGATCTCGTCGTCACGGAGCGGGTCCTCGACGGGCGGCTTCGTGACGGTCTCGTCCTCGATCACGACGGCGAACTGCTCCGTGATCGCACCTCGTCGATCGGGAACGCCCGCGTCGACGAACTCGTCGACGTCTTGCGCGACGTCGAGCTGCAGTTGCGCGTACAGCGCGACTGCGTCCTCCCATCGCTCGAGCTGGCCCGGCTCGGGCTCGAGTTCGCGCAAGCGCTCGCCCGCGTCGGCGAGCAGCATCCAGCCGCGCTCGCGGTCGCCGGCGAGAAGCTCGGGGACGGCGTCGCCGCGACGCGCGTTCAGCAGCTCGAGGACCCGCACCTCGTGCGCGAGCTCGGGGATGCACGCCTTGAACCAGACGTCGCCGGCCGCCGTCGCCAGCCGAAGCGCGGTCGCCCACGGATACGAGTGGAACTGCTCCACCTCGCCGTTCCGGTCGATGCGGGCGTCGATCCAGTCCGTCACCTCGGTGAGCCACGCGGGATCGTGCCAGCGGAGCGCCTCGTTGGTCTCGCCGGAAGCCACGCTTAAGATTGCCCCATGCCGCACTACATCTCGCTGATGCGCTGGACCTCGCAAGGCATGGCGGGCCTCCCGGCGTGGCGGGAGCGCGTAGAGGAGGGCGAGCGGATCGTCGAGGAGGCGGGCGGTCGGTTGATCGGCGTCTACGTGACCCTCGGGCGCTACGACGTCGTCGAGATCTTCGAGGCGCCCGACGACGAGAAGGCGGCCGAGATCCTCATGCGCCTCCAGCGCCACGGCGCCGAGCACACCGAGACGCTCCGAGGCTTCACGCGCGAGGAGGCCGAGGAGATCATCCGCCGGCTCTGACGCGAGCCGCACACGATTCCTTGCCCCCGGGGCGCTTTCGCGCCTGCCCCCCGCTGAAGAGCAGTAGAGACGAAAACGTCACGCGTGCGTGACGTTCGTGCCGGTTTCGTGACGTTAAGTCCACAGGGAGGCCCGCCGATATCGAGCGGGTGGACCGCTCCTCCGGGCTTCTCTGGTCGGCGATCGCCGCCGTCGCCGCCGTGCTTCTCGTGGGCGCGTACTTCGGCACGAAGCTGGCGCTCGAGGCCGCGCCGGCAGCGGCGGGCCCGCACCGGCTCCAGTCGTCGGGCAAGTGGGACCGCTACGTCGCCCCCGACTCGTGGTGCCCCGGCAGCGACGACCTCGGCGCAAGCGTCGTCGCCCAGGAACGGACGGAGCTCTGCCTGCTCAACTACGCCCGCGGCGTCAAGGGCCTCGGCCCTTTGAACATCGCGCCTGCGCTCATGCGGTCGGCGCACATGAAGGCAGACGACATCGTCCGCTGCAACCAGTTCGCCCACGACGCGTGTGGCTTCGACGTCCGCCAGCGCTTCGCCGACTCGGGGTACTTCCGAAGCGACGTCCCGAGCCGCTTCGGCGAGAACCTCGCCTGGGGCGGCGCCGAGGCCGGCAGCCCGCGCGGCGCGCTCCTTGGGTGGCTCGACTCGCCCAAGCATCGCGCGAACCTCTTCAAGCCGGACTGGACCGAGCAGGGCATCGCGCTCGTCTACCGCCCGCGCTTCCGCGGCGTCGCGAGCAGCCGCATCTGGGTCTCACACTTCGGCCACCAGGGTTAGTCTTCGGCGCGCCGTGCGCGTCGCCCTGATGATCGAAGGCCAGGAAGGCGTCACCTGGGACGACTGGGTTGCGCTCGCGGACGCCTGTGAGCGCGCGGGGATCGAGACACTCTTCCGCTCCGACCACTACCTGTCGTTCTCGAACCCGCACGAGCGGGCGGCGCACGACGCGTGGACGTCGATCGCGGGCCTCGCAGCGCGCACGACGAAGCTCCGCCTCGGGACGCTCGTCTCGCCGGTGACCTTCCGTCAGCCGTCGCTGCTCGCGAACGCCGTGACGACCGCCGACCACATCTCCGGTGGCCGCGTCGAGCTCGGCATGGGCGCCGGCTGGAACGAGCTCGAGCACGAGGCGTTCGGCTTCCCGTTCCCGCCGCTGCGGGAGCGCCTCGAGCACCTCGCCGAGCAGATCGAGATCGTGCACCGCCTCTGGACCGAGGAGCACGTGTCGTTCGAGGGCAAGCACTACCGCCTCGTCGACTGCCCGGCGCTCCCGAAGCCCGTGCAGAAACCTCATCCGCGGCTCCTCGTCGGCGGCCGCGCGAAGAAGGGCAGCACGACCCCGGCCGCGCGCTTCGCGGACGAGTACAACGTGATCGGCTCGTCGCTCGAGGAGTACGCCGCCGCGCGGAAGGCGCTCGACGACGCGTGCGAGCAGGCCGGACGAGATCCCAAGACGCTCGCGATGTCGATCATGTCCGGGTTCCTGCTCGGCGCGGACGAGGCCCAGCTGCTGGCGCACGCGCGCGCGACGCTCGAGCGCTGGGGCTCCGACGCCGACCCGGCCGCGACCGTCGAGCGGTTCCGCGCGCGTGGGCTCGCCGGAACGCCGGACGAGCTCGTCGAAGGATTCGGGCGCCTCGCGGAGGTCGGCGTCGAGCGCGTCGCCCTGCAGCACATCGTGCACGAGGACCTCGACACGGTGGCGTTGATCGGCCAGGTCGCCGCGCGCGTGTGAGCGCCCGGCTCGGGCACGTCAAGCTGCCGGTGAGCGACCTCGAGGCGAGCCGCCGCTTCTACTCGGCGGCGCTCGGCGCGTTCGGGTGGCAGATCGTCTTCGACGGGCCTCGGTCGCTCGGCTTCGGCGTCGGCGACACGGAGCCCTTCGCGGTCGAGCAAACGGAGGCACCGGCCGTCGGGACGCACATCGCCTTCGACGCGCCGGACGAGGCGACGGTCGACGCATTCCACACCGCGGCGCTCGCCGCCGGCGGCCGCGACAACGGCGCGCCCGGCCTACGGCCGTATGGCGACCATTACTACGCGGCGTTCGTGCTCGACCCCGACGGCCACAACATCGAGGCCGTCTTCCAGCGCTAGGCGGGGCGGCGCTCCGCGACGGCGACGAGCCGGTCGCGGATCTGGTCGGCGTCGCCGCCGAGGTCGTCGAGTCGCGGGAGCTCCGAGAGCGACTCGAGACCGAAGACACGCTCGAAGAGCGGCGTCGTCCGGTAGCGCACGGCGCCGCCGACGCCGTCGTCGCGCCCGGCCTCCGAGATCAGGCCGCGCTCGACGAGGTTCGCGACCGCCGAGTCCGCGGCGACACCCCGGATGCGCGCGATGTCCGGCCGGGTGCACGGGCCGAGGTAGGCGATGATCGCGAGCGTCTCCATCGACGCCTGCGAGAGCGACCTTTGCACCGGACGCTCGAACAGCCGGCCGCACGCCTCGGCAGACTCGCGCGCGGCGCGGAAGGCCCAGCCGCCGGCGACCTGCTCCAGCACGATCCCGCTGCGCCCCTCCCGGTACCGCTCGCCGAGCAGCCCGAGGGCCATCTCGACCCGCTCGCGTTCGTCGGCCGCCGCCTCGACGATCTCCTCGACCGTGAGCGGCTGCGACGCGACCACGAGGAGAGCCTCGATCGTCCGGGCGAGCTGGTCGAGCGGGTTGGCGGTGATCAGGCGGAGTGGGCGATCCACGAATCGGTCCTTTCGACGTCGGGGCGGGAAATCCTGATCGGCGCGAAGGGCGCCGCCTGGTCGATCTCGATCTCGTTTGCGCGGCGGAGATCGAGGAGCGCGAGGAACGCCACCGCCACCTCTACCCGCGAGAGGCCGGCGGCTACCTCGTCGAAGTCGACGCGGCTACGGCGTGCGAGCAGCGACCGGAAGCGCTCGACGAACTGCGAGACGGGCGGGAAACGGAGCGCCATGTGCGACAGGGAGACGTCGGGCGGCTCCTGGCCGAGCAGGCGCAGCACCGACGCGAGCGCCTCGGGCTGCTGCGGCGCGAGCTTCCGCTCGGGCTGGGGCGCGAGCGGCGCCGGGCCGAGCCGGAAGAAGCGGTCCGCCTCGCCGGCCAGGCGCTCCGAGAGCCACGCTGCCGCCTCCTTCATCCGCCGGTACTCCTCGAGACGCCGGGCCAGCTCCTCCGCGGCCTCCTCCGGCTCGAGCTCGGCGAGGTCGGCGTCCTCCTCGAAGAGCCCCCGCGCCTTCAGCTCGAGCAGCGCCGCGACGAGCACCAGGAACTCCCCGCACGCCTCGAGGTCGAGCTCCTCGCGCTCGGCGAGCCGCTCGATGAACGCGACGACGATCCCCGCCACGTCCACCTCGGCCAGGTCGAGCTCCTCCCGCAGGACGAGCGTCAGGAGGAGGTCGAACGGGCCTTCGAAGGCGTCGAGATCCAGCTCGAGCTCGCGCACGACCACGGCGGCCACCCTAGCGACCCTTCCGGCTAGCGGCGGCCGCGCGGCACGGCCATCGCCGGCCGCTTCGCCTCGGCCGTCCGCCGACGCCGGAAGCTCAGCTTCGGCAGCTGCCCGTCGTAGATCTGCCAGTAGATGAAGAAGAGCGAGGACGCGATGAAGAGCACGAGCGAGACCCACGCGTTGACCCGCATCCCCCAGAACATCGCCGACGGGTCGATCCGAAGCTGCTCGAGCAGGAAACGCCCGAACGTGTACCACGCGACGTAGAGGGAGAACAGCGCGGGCGGCCGGATCCGCCAGCGGCGCCCGACGAAGATCAGCACGAACACGCCGACGAGGTTCCAGAGCGCCTCGTAGAGAAACGTCGGGTGGAACGTCGTCCCGGGCGGGTAGTCCTGGTTGTGGGCGTCGTCGATCTCGAGCCCCCACGGCAGGTCGGTCGGCTTGCCGTAGAGCTCCTGGTTCCACCAGTTGCCGAACCGCCCGATCGCCTGCGCGAGCAGCAGCGCCGGCGCGACCGCGTCCATCGCCCGCAGGACGCTTCCGCCGGAGCGGTGGATCACCCAGGCGCCGACGAGGACGCCGAACAGGATCCCGCCCCAGATCCCGAGACCGCCCTCCCAGACCTTGAACACGCCCTGCCACTTCGGCTCGGGCACGTCGTCCCACGACGTGATCACGTGGTAGAGCCGCGCGCCGACGATGCCGGCCGCAACGCCCCAGACCGCGACGCGCAGGATCAGGTCGGTGTCGCCGTCGCGCCGGCCCCAGCGCCAGCGCGTCAGGAGGATCGCCGCGATGATCGCGACGAGCAGCGTCAGGCCGTACGCGTGAACCGAGGGCAGCGGGCCCGGAAGATCGAAGTCACCCGACGAGGGCGAGGGGATCGACGCCAGGAGCACGGCGGCATTCTGCATGCCGCGCGGGACGGGCCGCGACTACAGGAGGATCTGGACGGCGAGCTCTTGCGAGCAGCCGGCGGCGAGGAGGTCGGTCGCGTGATGCAGATCGATGTCGAGCCGCGAGGCGAGCTCTGCCGCCATGCGCGGTTCGTACCCGGCACGCTCGAGGGCCTCGGCGCGCCAGCGCTCGATCCGCTCGATCTCGGTGCCTTCCCTGGTCTCGGTGTCCGCCGCAGTCATCGCGCCTCCTTGTACCACTTCGTGCTTCGTCAAAACGACGCGAACGGATCACCCCTTACCGGGTGATCTGAAGTGTTAACGCGAAATGAACGGAGCGGGCGCGCAGTGAACGCCCGCTCCCGTTCTTACGGCTGTGCGACCGGCGCCGCTGAGGGACGCGAGCGCCGCACGAGCAGGAAGACCGCCGCGAGCCCGAGGGCCGCGAGGCCGAGACCCCACGTCCAGCCCGGAATCGAGAACCCATCGCCGCTTCCGGGGCCGATCTGCACCGGAGCGAACGTATGCACCTTCTGCCCGCCGTACTGCGTGAAGCCGTCGTAGACCGCGTACCGCCACGTCCCCTCGCTCGGGAACTTCACCTTCGCGAGGTAGACACCCGGCTGATCCGTCGGCTTCGCCTCGAAGCGGAGCTGCTTGCCTGTCGAGGCGTTCGTGATGATCACGGCCGGCTGCACGCCGACGAGCGGCGTCTGACCGTGCTGCATGATCGTCACCTGCGCGTTCCAGTTGTCGCCTGCGCCGAGCCCGTCGTCGGGCGGCCCGAGCCCGGCGGTCGCCCAGCCGCCGGCCGTCGCGGGCGCGGCGACCACGAGCGCCGCCGCCGCGGCGAGGAGGAGTGTGCGCATCGAGAGCTCTCCTTTCATTCGCTGCCCTCCATACACCGCTAGGGGGCCTGGAGGTTCCGAACGGCCGCGAGCGCCCCGGTCAGGTTCTTCGCGCCTTCGAGTCGGTACGTGATCCCGTCGCGGTCCCAGATGAGCACGTTCCCGACGAGACGTCGCGTCTTCGCGTCGACCTGACCGGCCTCGTCGGCATAGATGAGCTCGTGCCGCGCGCCGGTGATCCACAGGCCCGGCACCCCGTTCACCGAGACCGAGACGGTCCGAGAGCTCGGCCCGACCTGCTTCTGCGCGAACCTGAGCTGGTCGCCGTGCCACTGCGACAGCACGAACCCCTGCCAGGCGAGGTTCACCATCCCGCCCCCGACCGAGTCGTCGTAGTAGGTCACGAAGCTCGCGTCCGGCGCCACGAGCGGGAAGTCGACGCGCCCCTGCGCCTCACCGAAGTCGACCTGCCGGCCGAGATCCGGGTCGCGGATCACCGCCTGCGGCTGCGTCTCGACCCGCGTCACGTCGACGCCGCCGATGTGGAAGACGTCGAAGATCGCGGCACGCGTTTGCGGGATCGCGAGCAGCGCGCCGACCGCCGCGACCGCGGCGAGCGCGAGGATCAGCCAGGGGCGGCGCGAGCGCCGCTCGAGCCGCTCGCGCACACGCGGCGTGAGGTCCGGCTCGGGCGGGAACTCGATCGGAAGCCCGCGGAGCTCGTGCTCGAGGTTCACCGCTCCACCTCCTCGCGCAGGCGCGCCAGCGCACGCGCGGTCCGCGACTTCACCGTGCCCAGGCGTAGGCCGAGCGCCTGCGCGGTCTCGTCCTCGGAGAGGCCGAGGAAGTACCGGCAGGCGACGACGTCGCGCTCCTCGTCGCGCAGCCCGTTCACCGCGTCGAGCAGCACGCCCCGCTGCTCGCCCGTCAGAAGTGCCGCCTCGGGGGACGGGACCGCGTCCCCCGGGCGGGCCTCGTCGGCCAGGCGCAGCGCGAGGTTCGTGCGCCGCCCGGCCGACCGCCGCCGGTTGCGCGCCTCGTTCGCGACGATCTGGAGCAGCCACGGCCGAAACGGCGCGCCTCGGCGGAACCGCCCGAGCGCGCGATACGCCTTCACGAACCCGTCCTGCGCAGCCTCTTCGGCGTCGGACGCGTCGCCCGCGATCAGGTAGGCGGTGCGGAACGCGATCCCCTGGTGCGCTTTCACGAGTGCCTCGTATGCCGCGGAATCCCCACGCTTGGCTCTTTCAATCAGGTCGGATTCGTCCAGTGGCCGGTCCACCACCGCCGCTTCTACACCGGCCACGACCTAGCCGTTCCGGTTGGGTTGATTGAAGGCCGTTCGAGAACGTGGAAGGATGGCCGCGGCGTCGAATTCGCCCTGCTTTCAACTCGTGAGGAGAGATGCATGCAGGCGCGGGGAGGTTGACCAAGTGAATCGTTTTCGAAAGCACATCGCTGCTCTCGGCATCGCCGTTGTGGTTGCGGTGGGGGGATTCGCCGTTACCGGGCTTGCCGGAAGCGAGAGCACGACACTCAAACTGACAGTGGGTCCGCTGCCGTTCGTGGAGTCGGGCGGCGACGGATTCGCAACTGCGAAGTTCAACAACAACGGACCGAGTACGGTCACCCAGGGTGTGCTGCGCTTCGCGTTCACCCCGGGCGTCGCGAGTGCAACGTTCGACTCGACCTGTACTCAGGTGTTGACCGGGGGCGTCGTGACCCGTGTGGACTGCGAGCTCGGCCAGGTGCCGCCGTCCCCGCAGGCTGTGAGCAAGGTCGTGCGCTGGAAGGCCCAGACGGTCACGACTTCGACCCCGCTCACGATTCGAGCGAGCATCTTCTACAAGAACGACCCCAACAACGACACGAGCAACGCTCCGCCGGTCGAGTTCACGACGACCGTGCTGGTCGGACGCGACGGAATCGACGACGCGAACAGTGCGTGCAACTCGACGAGTCGGAGCGTCGATATCGCGACGAACACCGCAACGGCGATCGACACGATGTCGGGCAGAGTGGCCTACACCGCCGACGACCTCGGCCTTGCCTGCTACTGGGCCTTCATCGGAGAGGCACCGCTCAACACGGCGGCTGTCTGCGGAGCCGCACCGTGCAAGACCGGATTCTGGTTCACGTCACTTCCGGAGGCGAAGGGCGACCTGACCCTGACGATCTGGACGCTGCCGGTCTCGCTGTCGCAGTTCAAGCTGTACCAGTTCCTCGGCTACCCGACGGACCAGACCCACTCGACTCTCGTCCCGGAGTGCGATGCGGCCGGGGTGCTACCGAACACGGCGCAGCCGACGTGCGAGCTTCCCAAGACTCGCGAGAAGTTCGGAGACAAGGGCGGCATCTTCCATCTGAGGGTCCTCGGCTCGGGCCGAGACCCCGGCTACGCCGGCTGACGCGTCCGGCCAGGCTCGGCTGATCGAGGGAGCTCCGCAAGGAGCTCCCTCACTCTTGCGTTGCCGGGCGTGACGCCCTTGGTGCTGTAGAGCTCCGCGGCTTCTTCGAGAACCGCTCTGGCCTCCTCGAGCTGGCCGCGGTCCTTCAGCACGAAGCCGAGATGAAGCAGCACGTCGGCCTGCATCACCGGCGCGTCGGTCTTCCGCAGCAGCTCGACCGACTCGCGGGCGAGCGCCTCGGCCTGGTCGTCGTCGCCTTCCAGGGAGTGCAGGCGAGCGGAGATCGCGCGCCAGACGCCCTGCGTCTCGATGTCGTCCTCGTCCGCCAGGTGTCGCGCCTCGTCGGCGAGGCTCCGTGCCTCAGCGAGCTTCCCCTCCGCATGGAGCGCCTGCGCGAGCAGGGCGCCGACGAGCGGGCGGAAGTACCGCTCTCCCATCCGGCCCAGCTCGTCGTAGTCACGGCGGAGCTCGACCTCCGCCGCCGCCGCGTCGCCAGCAAGGAGCTCGACGCGTCCGGACGTCAGAGACGTGTGCGCTGCGAGAACCGCGGCGCCCACCTCGACGAACATCGCGCGCGCTTTGACGTACAGCTCACGCGCACGTACGAAGTTCGCCCGCATCGCTTCGAGGTACGAGAGCGAACAGAGGACGAGTGCCTCCGCCTGCCGGTCGACGAGCCCGGCGCCGACGATCTCCTCGCAGCGCGCGATTGCGTCTTCGACCGGCGTGGGACCGTCGCGCAGCGCGATCGTGAAACCGGAAGAGGCGCGCGCCTCCTGCCGCGGCCGCCCGGCCTTCCTCGCATGCGCCAGCGCGCGTTGCTGCGAAGCAGCGACCTGCTCCCACCGGCAGACCGAGCCATGGACAAAAGCCACCATGCGCCACGCCTTCGCGAGCTCGTAGTCGGCGTCTTCGCGTTCGAGGATCGGGATCAGACGCTGCGTTTCGGCGTCGACCTCCTCCCGCCACGCGTCCAGGTCGGTCGATGCGTGGTGCCGGACGAGGAGCCGCGTCAGAACGGCGTCCGCCTCGAGCCGGACATCCGCGTGGGCGATCGCACCCTCGAGGGCCTCGTCGAGGAAGAGCTCCGCCCACGCGAACTCGCCGATCTCCATCAGCGCCTCTCCGAGCTCCGGCAGGAGCTCCAGCCGCCGGGGATCCTGTGCGTCGAGCAGGGTCGCCGCCCGCCTGAGCAAGTTGGCCGCTGCCGGCATGTCGCCACGCCCGAACGCACGACGGCCGGCCGACCCGAGTCGTGCCGCGCCGCGAACGCCGAGCTCGCGGCCATGCTTGTCGAGCGGGCCGAGCTCGCCGAGATAGTCGTGAGCCTGCTCGAAGTGGTAGCCGAGGATCTCCTCGAACTCCGTCTCTCGGTCGCGGCCGCGGTTGAGTCCCTCGGCCCATTCGGCGAAGCGTTCGTGCAGCGACGCGCGCGCCCGCTTGAGGAGCGCTCCGTACGCAGCGTCGCGGATCAGCGCGTGATCGAAGCGCCATGCGACGTCGTCGGAGCGGTGATCGCGATGGATCAGCCGCTTCGACTCGAGGGAGGCGAGGTGCTCGTCCAGGCTCGGACGGACTGCTTCAGGCACCAACTCGCCGACAGCGGCGTGCGCGAACACGAGTCCCACAACCGACGCGCACTCGACGATGGCGCGCTCGTGACCGTTCAGGGAGTCGAGGCGCGCCGAGAGCAAGGCGTCGATCGTCGGCGGAAGTGAATCGATCGCGGCCTCGCCCTCCTCGAGGGTGTATGCGAGCAGCTGTTCGACGTAGAGCGGATTGCCGTCGGCCGCCTCGACAATCCGGCCGACCAGCTTCTCGAGCATCTCGTTTCCGTCGAGCAGGTTGGAGACGACCGCCGCACTGTGGGTCGCGGTAAGAGGGCCGAGCTCGATCCGGCGCGCGCGTTCGTGCTCACCCCAGGTCGGTCGGGTCTCGTAGAGCGTCGGCCGGGTCGCGGCGACGATCAAGAGCGGCGCGCTGCATGACGCAACGAGCTGTTCCAGGAGGTCGAGCAGCGTCTGCTCGGCCCAGTGCACGTCCTCGACCACGAACACGACCGGCCCTCGAGCGCCCAGGCGCTCGAGCAGCTGCCGAACGCCCCAGAAGACCTCGTCGACCGGGTACTGCCGCTCGGACAGGCCGACGGCTCCCGCGAGGCGATTGGCAACCTCAACGCCCGCAAGCTCGGTGAGCTTCGCGATCGCGAGGTCGGGCGGGTCAGAGGGGGCGATCTGTGCGGCCTGGTGCAGAAGCTCGCGGACCGGCCAGAACGTGATGCCGCGTCCGTACGCGAGACACCGGCCACGCAGAATCTGCGCCTCGTCTGCGACCTTCCGCGCGAGCTCCTCGACCAGGCGGCTCTTCCCGACGCCTGCGTCCGCGACGACCGTGGCGAGGCGCGGCGACCCGGTCGTGACCGCCTCGCCGAGCGCAAGACGAAGCAGCTCGAGCTCCTCGTCGCGCCCGACGAGCGGACGGATCGCCCCAGTCGCAACGATCGGCTGCTCTCGCACGCCGACGAGCCTGTACGCGGGGACCCGCTCCGACTTGCCCTTCAGCTCGAGTGGCTCGACGGGCTCGACGTCGACGTGCTCGCGCACGAGTCGGTAGGTGGGCTCGCCGATCAAGACCTCCATGGCGCCGGCCGCCTGCTCGAGCCGCGCCGCCACGTTGACGGCGTCGCCCGTCACGAGCCGCTGCCCGGCGACCGGGTCGCCCGCGACGACTTCGCCGGTGTTGACCCCTGTACGGTTCGTCAGGCGCACGCCCCAGACGCGCTCGAGCTCGTCGTTGAGCCGCGCGAGGGCGACCTGCATCCCGGCCGCTGCCCGCACGGCTCGGAGCGCGTCGTCCTCGTGAAGCGTCGGCAGCCCGAAGACGGCCATGACGGCGTCCCCGATGTACTTCTCGACCGTCCCGCCGTGCTCTTCGAGCGCGGCCCGCATCTCCTCGAAGTACCGCGTCAGCACCTCTCGCAGCGACTCCGAGTCGAGTGCCTCACCCAGGCTCGTCGAGCCCTTGAGGTCTGCGAAGACGATCGAGACCGTCTTGCGGACCTCGTGGACGGGGAGCGATTGTGCGAGCGGGGTCCCGCAGAAGCCGCAGAGCCGGAACCTCTCGGGGTTCTGCTCGCCGCAATTTCCGCAAATCGCCATGCCCGAGTGTAGGCCGAGGCACCGGCAGTGTTCCAGCCCGCACGCGTCCCCTGCGTTCAGGTCAGGGGAGACCCACCTCCCCCGGTTCCGCCTGTTAGGGCAGGAACCGCTCCCATTTCCAGCCTCCGCCGAGGGCGGCGCCGAAAACGAGCGCAGCCGGAACGGCGAGCCGGAAGAACGCAGCGCGAATCATGGTCGTGCTCCTTTGTTGTGGGGTCGGCCGCAACCGGGTTCTCCATCGGCCGCGCCGACGGCGCCGCCCATCCCCTCGCGGAGTGATTGATCTACGCGCTGGCCGGCAGCTCGAACGCGAAGGTGGAACCGCGCCCGCTCGAGCGCACCCAGATCTCGCCGCCCATCCGCTGCACGAGCTCCCGGCAGACGTAGAGCCCGAGCCCGGTGCCGCCCACGCCGCCCGTGAGGTCCGGGTCGAGGCGGTGGAACTTCTCGAAGATGCGCTCGCGCTCGTGCACCGGGATCCCAAGGCCCTCGTCGCGCACGGTGAACCTGACGTACTCGGCCGAGTGCTGCACGAGCATCGTCACGCGGCCGCCGTTCGGCGAATACTTGATTGCGTTCTCGACGAGGTTCAGCAGCACCTGGCGCAGCTTGTCGGGGTCCGCCGCGACCTTCGGGAGCGACTCCTGCGCCTCGAGCTCGATCGTCAGGCCCTCGGGGAGCCGCGGCCGCGAGCCCTCGAACACCTCGCGCGCGATCTCGCGGCCATCGGTCGGTCGGATCGTGAACTCCTCGCGCCCGGTGTCGAGCCTGCTCGCCCAGAGCACGTCGTCGAGCAGGCGGCCGAGCCGGCCGGCCTCGCTCGTGACGATCGCGAGCAGCGAGCGCCGCGTCTCCGGCGGAACCTCCTGCCGCTGCAGCGTCACCGCCGCGCCGTAGACGGAGCTCAGCGGCGTGCGAAGCTCGTGCGAGATGACGGCGATGAACTCGTCCTTCAGCTCGTCGAACGCGCGCAGTCGCGTGAGCGCGCCGTAGAGCCACCGCTGGTAGAAGGCGATCACGAGCAGCGGCGCGACGAGCACGGTGGCGGCGACCGGCGAGCGGTCCCAGATCAGGACGAGCGTCGCCGTGAGCGAGGCCATGATCACGAACGGCACGACGGTCGACGCGAAGTAGGAGCCCATCGCGCGCAGGTACGACTGCTCCTGCACGCGGGCGATCACCGCAGCGAGCAGGACGATGTCGACCGCGTAGAACGCGCACGCGGCGAGCAGCGTCGCGGCGACGAGCGACCCGAGGCTCCCCGTACCAACGGCGTCGGCAGCGAGCCCCGCGGCGAGCCCGGCGCAGACGTAGAGCGAGGTGTTGTAGATCACGCGCGTCGCGGGGCGATGGCGACCGAGCTCGACCGCGAGCATCGTCAGGAGTCCGATCACGACCGCCTCGGGCCAGCCGTAGAGGACAGCGGCGGCGACGATGAACACCGACGCGAGCGACGTGCGGCCGACGTCGACGCCCTCGATCGGCAGCGGGAACGCCTCGGTGAGGATCGCGGCGCCGAGGAGCGCGAGCGCGCCGAAGAACGTCTCCGCGCTCGGCACGTTCGACGAGAGCGAGTACGCCGCGGCGCCGATCGCGACCGCAGCCGTCGCCGCAACCGGAGCGACCACGGGCAGCACGCGCGCGGTCTCCGGCGAGCGCCGCCGGCGCGCGCGCATCGGGAGCTCGCTCATGCGCGCGCTTCCGGTCACTCCGTCGGCACCCTCGACGTCTGGTGGATCTTTGCCTCCTGACCCCCGGAGGCCGCTCCAGGACTTGCGAACCCGCCGACGCCAAGCGGCGCGCTCAGTATGGCACGGGTCGCGGCGAACGTTCAATCGGGCTTGCCGCCGTCCGGCCGAGTTGCGACGATGCGCACGATGGGCGAGGAAGTCCAGATCGGTGCCGGTTCGCCGGCGAAGATCCGCAGTCCCGTCTGGGTCGCGATCTGGGCGATCCTGACGCTCGGGATCTACGTCATCTTCTACTGGTACTTCGTCAACCGCGAGATGGCCGACTACGGCCGGGCGAAGGGGACGAACGAGCTCGGCGACAGCCCCGGCAAGTCGACGCTGGCGCTCTTCCCCGGCGCGCTCGTCATCGTCCCGGCGCTCTGGACGACCGTGACCACGTTCCAGCGCGTGCAGAAAGCGCAACGGCTGGCCGGACAGGCACCGCTGAACGGCTGGATCGCGGTGCTGCTGTACGTCGTGATCTCGCCGGTGTTCTACGCGTACATGCAGAGCGGGCTGAACAGCGTCTGGCGGGCCGAGGCGAGCCAGGCGCCCGAGGCCGCAGCTCCGGTCCAGGCCTAAGGGCGCAACGCGTCCAGCGCCGCGTCGACGTCGGCGGCGGTGTTGTAGAGGTGGAACGACACGCGTAGCCGGTCCGCGCGGACGGCGGCGGCGATGCCCGCGCGCGCGAGCTTCTCGGCGGCTCCCGGAACCGCGACCGTGACGATCGCGGAGTTCGACGGCTCCAGCTCGAGCCCGGCGCGAAAGCGGTTCGCGAGCTGCACGTTGTGGATGCCGATCCCCTCGATCCCGATGTGCTCCAGCAGCTCGAGCGCCGGTGCCGCGCCGACCCAGGAGAACCACGCGGGCGAGGTGTCGAGCCGCCGCGCGTCGGTCGCGAGCCTGAGCGGCGGGCTGTAGAAGTCGCCGTAGGGGTCCGGCGCCGACCACCAGCCGGCGTGCAGCGGCCTCACGAGGTCGAGCTGCTCGGGCCGCACGGTCAGGAACGCCGTCCCGCGCGGAGCGAGCAGCCACTTGTACCCGTGGCAGACGAGGAAGTCGACGGACGACGCCGATACGTGCGTCCAGCCGCACGCCTGCGTCGCGTCGACGAAGACGAGCGCGTCATTCGCGCGCGCGGCCTCGGCGATTGCCTCGACGTCGGCGACCTCACCGCTCGAGGACTGCACGGCGCTGAACGCGACGAGCGTCGTCGTCTTGTCGATCGAGTCGGCGAGGCGATCGATCGGCACCGTCTCGACGGCCACGCCGCGCTCCTCCTGCACGAGCCACGGAAAGAGGTTCGACGTGAACTCGACGTCGGGCACGACCACGCGGGCGTTGTCGGGAAGTGACGCGGCGACGAGCCCGACGAGCTCCGACACCGTCGCGCCGACCGCGACGTCCTCGATCCGGCAGCCGACGATCCGCGCGAACGCCGCCCGTGCGGCACCGACGCAGTCGGCCCATGGCTCCCAGCTCGTCCGCCCGTGACGCCAGTCCTCGAGCGCGCGCTGCAGCGCGGCGTACGCCGTCCGGGGCGGCAGCCCGAAGCTCGCCGTGTTCAGGTACGGACGCTCTGGCTCCCAGAGACCGTCGAGCTCGACCGGGGGGAGGAGCGTCACGGTGCGCGATTGTCCTCGACCGGTCGGCCGGCGGTCAAACGAGGGTGGGCGCGCGCCGGCCGCGCGCCCACCCTCCGACGATCAGCGCCTCAGCGCCTCTACCTGCGACGGCACCATCGCGAGCGCGACCTCGTAGCGGTCGACCCCCTTGATCGTCCCCGCCCCTGCTTCGGCATTCGCGGCGCGGAGCTTCTCGCCCTGCTCCTCGCTCGCCTGCATCGACTCGGGGCTGTCCCACAGCGTGATGAGGATCACCTTGCCGCTCGTCCGATCGGCGAGCGAGAAGACACCCTTCCAGCCCGACATCTCCCGAGCCTTCGGGAGGATGTTCTCGATCGAGGTCTTCGTGGCCTCGTCGATCCGGCTCGCGTCGCCTTCGAACGTGCTGACGCGCGCAGCTCTTGCGTCCTCTCCGCCTTCTGCGGTGAGAACCTCGTAGGTGTTGACCCCGATGCGCTTGCCGCGCGTCTCCTCGGGCATCTCATCACCCATCTTCTCGAAGACCGGCTGGGCCTCCTGGATCTGCGTTTCGGTCTCGAAGAACGTGATCCCGAGGCTGCGCCCGTTCTCCCTGTCGATGAGCATCACGTGGCCCTGCGCGCTCGGGAGCGCCTCCTGCCACCGGGGCGAGCTTTCGCGCGCGCCTTTTGTGAGCTCTTCGACGAGGGTGGGGTCGCTCAAGCGCGGATTGTCGAACTCCGCGACTCGTGCGTGCATGAAGCACCTCCTAGTTGAGGAGCTTCGAGCCTATGCCTCCGAGGGACGGACTTCCATCCTCCTATCGGCCCGCCATGTGGCGGACCGTTTCCTCGATGTCGCCGCTCTCGGTCTCCACGTCCTCGAGGTAGAGGCGTGCCCACCCGATGTGCCCGCCCGAGACGCCGAAGATGATCACGCCGATCTCGTCGAGCTTCGTGCCGTCGGCCTTCGTTCCGGTCAGCCGCGCCTCGATCCAGGCCGTCGTGTCGTCGCTGATCAGGCGCAGGACCTCCCAGTGGAGATCGGGGACGGCCTCGAGCAGCGCTCCCCAGTTCTTCCGCACCTGCTCGGCCCCTTGGAAAGCGCGTGCCGGATGCACCGGCTGCTCGCTCCGGTAGTCCGGCTTGAAGTTCTCGAGCATCGCGTCGAGGTCGTGATCGTTGATCGCCTCGATCATGCGCGCCACGACTTCAGCGCGGGCGTCCATGGGGCGAACTCTACGACCTAGACGACGGCGGCGGGCCCGAGCAGGGCCTTGACCTCGGCGAAGAGGTCGGAGTCCGGCTTCACGCGGTAGTCCGGGCCGAACTCGAGCGTGCGTGCGCCCTCCGAGGTCGTCATCGCGACGAAGACGGACGCCTCACCGGGGTACGAGCGGAGGATCCCCGCGAGCTCGCGGATGATCCCGGCCTGCGCCGTGCGCGCGTCGAGCTTCAGGTGGACGGCCTTGCGCTCGGGCACCGCCTCGAACGGCGAGACCTCGATCGCGATCAGCTTCGTCTCTCCTTCTTTATGGTCGACGCGGCCCTTGACGACGAGCACCTTGTCGGTCTCGAGGTGCTCGCGCGAGCTCGCGTAGACCGAGTTGAAGACGACGACCTCGGTCGAGCCGATCACGTCGTCGAGCGAGAGAAAGACCATCGGCTCGCCGCGCTTCGTCGTCATCGCCTTCAGGCCCGCGACGATGCCGCCGACCGTGACGACTTCGCCGTCGCGGCGCGCGCCGAGCTCGGTCATCGGCGTGTCGATCTTCCGGCGCAGCTGGTCGCGGATCGCCGAGAGCGGGTGGTCGGAGACGTAGAGGCCGAGCACCTCCTTCTCCAGCTTCAGGAGCTCGTTTCGGTCGAACTCGCCCGGCGGGATCGTGGGATGGTGCCGCGGCTTCTCCTCGGTCGGCGAGTCGTCGAGGTCGAAGATCGACGCCTGCCC
>DASTHC010000013.1:0-31002 GCA_035718485.1 Gaiellaceae bacterium | reverse complement strand
CGCCCGGTCAGGAGCTCCCACGCGACGACGCCGAGCGCGTAGCGGTCGCTCGCGGGCGACGCGCGGTCGCCCTGGGCCTGCTCGGGCGAGAGGTAGCCCGCGGTGCCGATGACGGTGCCGGTCTTCGTCATCGAGTCCATGCCGGCCGCGCTCGCGATCCCGAAGTCCGCGACGTGGAGGTTTCCATCGCGGTCGAGCAGGAGGTTCCCTGGCTTCACGTCGCGGTGGACGATGCCCTCCGCGTGCGCAGCGTCGAGCGCTGTCGCCGCCTGTTGGAGCCAGGCGACCGCCTGGCCGGCCGGAATCGGCCCGTCCCGGAGCCTGTCGTCCAGCGAGCCGCCGCCGAGGTATTCCATGACGATGAACGGGCGGCCTTTCGCCTCGCCGACGTCGAAGATCGTGACGATGTTCGGCCGCCCGGACAGGCGCGCCGCGGCGAGCGCCTCGCGGGTGAACCTCGCCCGCACGGCCTCGTCGCCCGCATAGCGCTCCGCGAGCACCTTCACGGCGACCGCCCGGCCGAGCGTCTCGTCGGTCGCGCGGTAGATCTCGCCCATGCCGCCGCGCCCGATCCGGCGAGGGCCGCGGTAGCGGTCGGGGAGCACGTCGGTCTCCACTGTCACGTCGTCTCCCTTGCCGACCTGGCCGAGTGGAAAACGCTGCTCAGCGCCGAAACTTGAGGATTCCGTGAACGCGACGAGCCGCCCGAGACTGGATGCGCTAGCCTCGAAGCCGCCTCCGCCGCGGACCTCCAACTCACTGATGCTTCGCCGAGCGCTTCTCCTCGCATCCGCCGTCTCACTCGCTCTCACGGGGTTCGCCGCCGCGCGGACGCACCCGAGCGTCGGGATGGCCGCCACGCCCTCGCCGGCGTTCTTCATCAGCGGCCGCGGTTGGGGCCACGGCATCGGCATGAGCCAGTGGGGCGCCTACGGGTTCGCGCAGCGCGGCACGAGCTACGACAAGATCCTCGCGCACTACTACCGCGGCACGACGCTCGGGAAGGCCCCCGTGGCCCGCATCCGCGTGCTGCTCGGTGAAGGGAAGAAGGCGCTCGCCGTCTCGTCCGACTCGCCGTTCTCGGTCAAGGACGCGTCAGGCGCCGTGCATCAGCTCGAGCCCGGCCCGTACCAGCTCGGCCCGGCGCTGAAGATGAAGGTCGACGCGGCGCAGCCCGCGAAGGCGCTGCCGGGACCGCTCGTGTTCCTCCCCGGCGCGACGCCGCTCAAGTACGCCGGCAAGGAGTACCGGGGCCAGCTGCAGGTGAACCCGGGGAAGGCCGCGCTCCAGGTCGTGAACAATCTTGGCCTGGAGCCGTACCTCTACGGCGTCGTCCCGCGTGAGGTGCCGTTCGGGTGGCCGCCGGAGGCGCTGAAGGCGCAGGCGGTTGTCGCGCGCTCGTACGCGCTCGCCGTTCGCAAGACCGGCGCGTACGACGTGTTCGCCGACACGCGCAGCCAGGTCTACGGAGGCATCGCGGCCGAGAAGCCGTCGACGACAGCCGCGGTCGAGGCCACGGCCGGGCAGGTCGTGCTCTTCGAGGGCAAGGTCGCCACGACGTACTTCTTCTCGACGTCCGGCGGACGAACCGCCTCGATCGAGGACGCGTGGGCCCGCGGTGAGCCGACGCCCTACCTCGTCTCGGTCCCGGACCCCTACGAGACGGCGTCTCCGCATCACCTCTGGGGCCCGTTCGCCTTCACCTCGGCGAAGCTCCGCTCGACCTTCAAGGTTCCCGGACAGCTCCTCGACGTGAAGCTCGCGGTGAACGCGTCCCAGCGGGTGGACGCGATGACGCTCGTCGGGTCGAAGGGCGAAGTCGTCGTCCCGGGCGAGGTCGTCCGCACGAAGCTCGGCCTGCGCTCGACCTGGTTCCGCGTCGGCGTGCTCACCCTCGAGCCGCTGGCGGCGCCCGTCGAGTACGGCGCCGTCGCGAAGCTCACGGGCGTGGCCCGCGGGGGCGCGAAGGTGACGCTCGAGCAGCGCGTCACGGGTCAGGTGTGGGAGCCCGCGGCGCGTCTCGCACCGAAGGGCGACGGCACGTTCGCGATCAACGTGAAGCCGCTCGTGTCGACCGACTACCGCATCTCCGCCTCGTCGACGCTCGTCGGGCGGCCCGTGCGCGTCTCGGTCGCACCGCGGGTCCGGCTGCAGCCGGCGACGTCTCCGGCCGCGCTCCGCGGCCTCGTCCGCCCGATCGTGCCCGGCGCGCGCGTCGACGTGCAGCGCCTCATGGGCTCGCGCTGGCGGCCCGCCGCGACGGCGACGCTCGCCGACAACGGCTCGTTCGAGGCGAAGCTCGACCTGACGCCCGGCACCTACCGCGCACGCGTGGCTCCGGGTCGCGGTCTCGTCCCGGGCGTCTCGCCGGTCCTGCGGGTCGTCACAGGGTGATCCGCCTCGCGGCCGCCGCGTTCGTCGCGGCGCTCCTTCCCGCCGCCCCGGCGCAGGCCGCCCGCTTCGCCGTCGGCGTCGACCCGGGCGCATCGGTGGCGCAGGTGTCGGCCGCCGTCGAGCGCGCGACGAGGGCCCCTGCCGACCGCTCGCTCCAGAAGCTGGGCGCACTCGTCGTGGAGACGCGATCGGCGCGGACGCTGCGCGGCATCGCGGGCGTCGCGTACGTCGAGCGGCTGGACGCCTCGCGGCGCCTCGCGTTCACGCCGACCGACCCGCTCGCGGCGAAGCAATGGCATCTCGAGCAGGACCGCGCGACGACGTTCTGGCCCGAGTTTCCCGCGCTCTCGGGGCCGAAGGTCGCCGTGATCGACTCCGGCATCGACGGCACGCACCCGGAGTTCGCCGGCCGGATCGCGGGCGCCCGCAGCTTCGTCGGCGGCAACCCGCTCGCGGACCAGCAGGGCCACGGTACGTTCGTCGCGGGCCTGATCGCGGCGCAGACGAACAACGGCGTCGGGATCGCCGGAATGGCGTTCGGCTCGCAGCTCCTGATCGCGAAGGTCGTGCGCCCAAGCCGGCAGGTCTCGCTCGAGGCGGAGGCGGACGCGATTCGCTGGGCGGTCGACAACGGCGCGCGCGTGATCAACCTGTCGCTCGGCGGTCTGCGCGACCCGCGCGACCCGTCGCGCGACACCTACTCGCCGCTCGAGGCCGCCGCCGTCCGCTACGCGTACACCCGTGGCGTCGTCGTGGTCGCAGCGGTCGGGAACGGCGACCAGGCGCCGACGACGCCCTGGCCGTACGCGAGCTACCCCGCGGCGCTCCCGCACGTGATCGGCGTCGGCGCGCTCTCGAAGGACGGCGCCGTGCCGGCGTTCTCGAACCGCGACCCGATCTACAACGACCTCACCGCCCCGGGCGAGGAGCTCGTGTCGACGTTCCCGCGGCAGCTGACGGCGCAGCGACCCGCCTGCGACGAGCAGGGCTACTCGATCTGCGGCCCCGACGAGTACCGCACCGCCGAGGGGACGTCGTTCTCGGCGCCGCAAGTCACCGCGGCGGCAGCGCTCCTCCTCAGTCTGCGACCGCTGCTCCGGCCCGACCAGGTCGCGCACGTCCTCACCCGCTCGGCCTCGGACCTCACCGCGTCGACCGGCTGCAAGCAGTGCCCGCCGCTCCGGGACTCCTACAGCGGCTGGGGGCGCCTCGACGTCGAGCGCGCGCTCGCCTCGCTCGCGGGCCCGATGCCGTCGGGCGATCGCTTCGAGTCGAACGACGACGCGGGAGCGCAGGCGACGCCGCTCCGTCGGCGGCGCGCGGACTTCACCGCGACGCTCGACTTCTGGGACGACCACGTGGACGTCTACAAGCTCTTCCTGCGGAAAGGGCAGCGGATCACGATCACGCTCGAGAGCCCGCGCCGCTCCGACGCCGATCTCGTCCTCTGGAAGCCGGGCACGCAGCGCGTCGAGGGACTGTCGCTCGCGCTGCTGCGGAAGCGCGCTGCGATGTCGGCCACGCGGAACGCGAAGGAGCGCATCCGCTACCGCGCAAAGGCGCCGGGCTGGTACTACATCGAGGCGAAGCTCGTGCAGCCGGGCGACGGCGCCTACCGCCTTGCCTTCGTGAAGCGCTAGAGGAGCTCCTCGGCAGGCACGTCGCGCAGGACGCGCGCCGGGTTGCCGACGACGACGACGCGCGGCGGGACGTCCTTCGTCACGACGGCACCTGCGCCGACGAAGGCCTCCTCGCCGATCTCGACGCCCGGGCAGAGGATCGCTCCGCCGCCGACGCGTGCGCCTCGCCGGATCGTCGGGCCCTTGATCAGCTCGTGGCGCTTCTCCGTGCGCCCCATGTAGTTGTCGTTCGTCGTGACGACGCACGGCGCGATGAAGACGTTCTCCTCGAGGGTCGAGTACGCCGTGATGTACGCCTCCGCTTGGATCCTGGTGAGCGCGCCGACGGTCGTGTCGTTCTCGATCAGCGAGCCGCTGCCGATTACGACGTCGTCGCCGATCACGCAGCGCTCGCGCACGCGTGCACCGTCGCCGACGATCACGCGCTCGCCGAGCGTCGTTCCGGCGAACACGATCGCCCCGGTCGAGACGATCGTCCCCGCCCCGATCTCGAGCGGCGGGAGCGTCTCGCGCTTCGCGGTCGAGCGCGGCGAGAGCGACGGCTGCTTCCCGAGCACGACGTTGTCGCCGATTGTGCAGCCGTCGGCGATCACCGTGCCGGGATAGACGACGACGTTCTCGCCGAGCGTGTAGGTCACGCAGGAACGGGTGCGAGCGAGTGCTGGAGCTGCTCGAGCGCCCGGACGACGCCGAGCCCGTCGCGCGCGACCTTCTCCCGGTCGCCCTCGCCGCGGACGAGCGAGAGGAAGTGGAGGCACTCGAGCTTGAGCGGCTCGTCGTTCGGGATCTTCGGGCTGTGGATGTCGCCGGTTCGCGTCTGCCACTCCCAGCCGTGCGTCATCGCGGGCTGCCAGGGCCCCTTCTCGTACACCGTCACCTTGCGCTCGACCTCCATGTCGTCGAAGACGACCATCTTGTCGAGCCCGACGACGGTGATCTTGCGCATCTTGTGCGGGTCGAGCCACGAGAGATGCATGTGCGCCATCTTGCCGCTCGGAAAGCGCAGGTAGCAGAAGACGACGTCCTCGACTCCGGGCGTCAGGAAGGCATTGCCGTGCGCCCAGACCTCGTTCGGCTCCTCGTCGAGCAGGTAGAGAATCACCGAGAGGTCGTGGACGCCGAGCGACCAGAGCGCGTTCTCGTCCTTGCGGATGATCCCGAGGTTCTGCCGGTTGCCGTAGACGTAGAGCACGTCACCGAGCTCGCCGGCGTCGACGAGCTCCTTCACCTTCTGCACGGCGGGGTGGTACAGGAGCAGGTGACCGGGCATCAGCGTCAGGTCGCGCTCCTCGGCGAGCGCGACGAGCTCCTCCATCTCCTCGCCGCGCATCGCCGGCGGCTTCTCGACGAAGACGTGCTTGCCGGCGAGGAGCGCCTGCTTCGTGAGCGCGTAGTGCGTCGGGACCGGCGTCGCCACGACGACCGCTTCGACGGCCGGGTCCTCGAGGAGCTCGCCCAAGTCGCCGTACATGCGGGCGTTCGGGTACCGGCGCGCGAACGTCTCGCGCTGCTCGGGCGAGTGGTCGCAGAGGGCGGCGAGCTCGGCGAGGTCGTCGAAGTTGCGGACGAGGTTCTTGCCCCAGTGGCCGAGCCCGGCCACCGCGACCCTCGCCGTCACAGCTTCCAGACCTTCTCGGACGCGCGCCCCTTCGTTCCGGTTGCGTTGCGGAGGTCGACGATCAGCTCGGAGCGCTCGACGAGGTCGTCGTAGTCGATCGACGAGTGGTCGGTCACGATCGTGACGCAGTCGTACTGCTCGGGATCGAGCGGCACGGACTCCATGCCCAGCTCGGGAACGGCAGGCACGTGCGGGTCGTGGTACTCGACCTGCGAGCCGGCGTTCCGGAGCAGCTCGATCAGCTTCAGCGCCGGCGACTCGCGCACGTCGCCGATGTCGGGCTTGTACGCGACGCCGAGCACGAGGATCCTCGAGCCGCTCATCGACTTCTGGCTGCCGTGATTCAGCGCCTGCGAGATGAGCGAGCGGCAGTAGTACGGCATCGCCTCGTTGACCTTGCCCGCGAGCTCGATGAACTCGGTCGTGAAGCCGTACTCGCGCGCCTTCCACGTGAGGTAGAAGGGATCGATCGGGATGCAGTGGCCGCCGAGGCCCGGCCCGGGCTGGAAGCTCATGAACCCGAACGGCTTCGTCGCGGCTGCGTCGACGACCTCCCACACGTCGATGCCCATCCGGTCGCAGAGCTGCGCAAGTTCGTTGACGAGCGCGATGTTGACCGAGCGGAAGATGTTCTCGAGGAGCTTCGTCAGCTCGGCGGCCTCCGGCGACGAGACGGGATGCACCGTCTTGATCGCCGACGCGTACAGCTCGGCCGCGCGGCGCCCGCACTCCTCGGTGGCGCCGCCGACGACCTTCGGCACGTCCCGGACGTCCCAGGCGGAGCCGGGGTCGACGCGCTCGGGTGAGAACGCGAGGTTGAAGTCCTCGCCGGCCTTGAGCCCGGTCGACTCGAGGATCGGGAGCAGCTGCTCGCGCGTCGTCCCGGGGTACGTCGTCGACTCGAGCACGATCAGGTGACCCCGCTCGAGCCGCTTCGCGATCTCGCGCGTCGCGGCGAGCACGATCGAGAGGTCCGGCTCGCGCTGGCGCGAGAGCGGCGTCGGCAGGGCGATCAGGATCGCGGCCGCGTTCCGGAGCTCGTCGTAGTTCGACGTTGCGGCGAGGCGACCCTCGCCGACGAGCCGCTCGAGCTCCGAGTCGGGGACGTCCTCGATGTGGCTGTGGCCCCGGTTGAGCGCGTCGACCACGCGTTGCACGACGTCGACGAGGAGCACCTTCCGGCCCGCCGTCGCGAACGTGTGTGCCAGGGGGACGCCGACGTAGCCGGCGCCGACGATCGCGACGTCCCACGTCTTCGTGGGTGCCGTCGCCTCTGCGGTCTGGGTCTGCTCGCTCACGAGGGAAAAAGCGTACAGAGCGTGTCTGCGATCCGATCGGCGGCGTAACCGTCTCCGTACAACTCTGGCCGTTCGGAGGGCATCGATGCCTCCTCGACCGCACGGGCGAGACTCGCCGGATCGTCGTCGACGAGCCGGTTCGCCCCCACTTCGACGGTGTCGACCCACTCGGTGCTCGGCCGGAGGGTCACGCAGGGGACGCCGTACCAGTAGGCCTCCTTCTGAAGCCCGCCGGAGTCCGTCACGATCACGCGCGCCTGTGCCGCGAGCGCGACGAAGTCGAGGTAGCCGAGCGGCGGCAGCAGCAGCACGTGCTCGCGCAGCCGCAGTCCGTCGCGCTCGAGCGCCGCGGCCGTGCGCGGGTGGACGGGGAAGACGACGGGCTCGGTCAGGCCGTTGAGGCCCTCGGCGATCCGCGCGAGCCGCTCCGGGCGGGTGTTCGCTTCGCGGTGCACGGTCGCGACGAGATACCGGCCTGGCGTCAGGTCGAGCTCGGTGAGGATCCGCGAGCGTCGCTGCGCGATCGGCGCGAGGCGCTTCGTCGCGTCGGCCATCACGTCGCCGACGACGTCGACGCGCCCGGGGACGCGCTCCGCGGCGAGGACGTTGCGCGAACGCTCGTCCGGCGCGAACAGCACCGCCGCGAGGCGGTCGACCTCGATCCGGTTCCGCTCCTCGGGCATCGAGAGGTCGCCGCTCCGGAGCCCCGCCTCGACGTGCGCGAGCGGAACGGCCGCCTCGACGGCCGCGTGCGCGCCGGCGAGCGTCGAGTTCGTGTCGCCGTAGACGAGGACGACGTCCGGTTGTGCCTGACGCACCGCGTCGAGGATCCGCGGCGTCATCGTCTCCACCTGGGCGGTGTGGAGATCGAGCCGGACGTCGGGCTCGGGGAGATCGAGCTCCTCGAAGAACACGTCGGAGAGCTCGCGGTCGTAGTGCTGCCCCGTGTGAAGGAGCACCTCGTCGATCCCGCGGCCGCGCAGAGCCACCGAAAGAGGCGCCGACTTCACGAACTGGGGGCGGTTCCCGACGACCGATAGGACCCGCATCGCGGCTAGACTACGCATCCCGCGCGGGCCGTTAGCTCAACTGGCAGAGCAGGGGACTCTTAATCCCAAGGTTGAAGGTTCGAGTCCTTCACGGCCCATGACAGAACCCTGCTCCACGGGTTTCCCGAGTCAGTCGGTTTACGCTGGAAGAGGGCCGGGATGCCGCAGCGCCCCGACCCGCACTCACATACGCGCAAGAGCGAACCGTTCGCGCTCACCGTTGGGCTAGGCGCTACCGCCTGAGTAGCGAGCCTTCGTGTCTGCGGTCGGGCACGGACCCGATGCGGAGAAGGCGGCGTGCTTGCCGATGAATTCCTCGTTCTTCGAGTCCGCTACGCCGCCAAGATCGCGGCAGGCGGTGACCGCAGCCATGTGCGGGCAGGCGTACTAGGGTCGTGCTGACCGGGCTGCCGAGCCCATCGAGGGAGGTGATGGCGTGCCGACCGCCGACCGAAGACTGTGGTCGCTGACCATGCGTGGACTGTCGGAGATGATCGGCGACTTCCTACAGATCGGGATCTCGGCAAGCGACGTGCACACGCTTGCCCGGCGCTTCCGCGAGTTGGACGTCTACCCAGCCCGTGACTTCGAGTCGCGCTGCGCACCCCGTCCACCAGACATCTTCATCACGTATGACTGGCGATACAACTTTGTCGACCTGCAAGTGGCGGCATACGAGGGGCTCTTGTACATCCGTGATGAGCTCAGTGCACATCAGCCATCAGTCGATGCCATCAACTTCGAAGCGTTGCTTTTCGACGAGCTCACGTTCTGGATCGACTTCGTCTTCATCAATCAGTCTGCGCGCGACGTGCGCGCAGAACTTGACGTGATGCCCGACCTGATCGACTCGTCAAAGCTGCACTTTGCTTTGTCGCACACAGCCCTTACGCGCGCCTGGTGTTGCTATGAACTCGCGCTCTTCAACAAGCGGTTCCTGGAGCCGAAGCCCGAGACGAGACCGCCGCCCGCACCGCTGCTGGGCAGTCTGCTGGCGCCGATGCCTCTCGGATATCGAGGATGGGCGGACGCCGAATCGTCAGTGGCCCAGGACAAGGTCTTCCTTGAAGAACAGCTCAACGACCTCTACCCGCGCGGCACGCTCGGCGTCGACGCGCTGATGATCCAGGCCAGTCTCGTCGGCGAGCACATCTACACGTACGCGAATTCGGTTCAAACGGGACTCGCCGTCGAGCAAGCACTGACGGTCGGAGACGGCTGGCTCCGCGACAAAGGATGGATTCCGGGCTAGTCGTAGTTCCCAGAGGCGTTGTTGACGGGTCGGCCCGCCTACCACCTTGAACGTCGCCTGGAAGACCCCGTGGATTAGGTCGGCGACGACGTTCGGGAAGTGCGTCCGGACTCTTAATCCCAAGGTTGAAGGTTCGAGTCCTTCACGGCCCATGACGAAGCTCTGCTCGTGGCGTCTCGTACGCTTGCCGGGTGAGCTGGGAGATCGGCGCCAACCTCGGCAGGCACGCGCGGGCGGACGTCGACGCGCACGGTTGGCTCTGGGAGATCACGCGCGCCGGGCAGGTTCGTCAGGTCGTGATCGAGATCAGCTCGACGGCGTGGTCGGGCTACCCGCTCGGGCTGCCCGACGACACGCGGCACGCGCTCGAGACCGACGGACGCGCCGAGCTGCTCAAGGTCCTCCACGAGGACAACCCACCCCGAGTGATCCGCTGCGGCGCTACCGGCTGCCGGCCTAGCCGAACGTAAAGCAGTACGCCTCGGTGCCCGGAGCGTCGAAGGCGATCTCGAACGTGCGGTCGGTGATCGATCCAGGCTGGCGAATCAGTTGATGGAGCCGCTGTTGCGACAGCGTTCCTCGACCCTGTTCGTCGACGTCGAGGCCGTGGGCTGCGCCGGGAGGTTCGCCGTCGACGAGCACGCCGAACGCCACCCACTCGTCGCGCGCACGCGGTCCCATGACGAGATGGACGTCGCGGGCGTGGAAGCGGAACGCGATCCGCCCTTCGGCTCGGTTCAGCACGCACGCCCCGCTCTCGACCGTCCAGTCTCCGGCAAGCGCCCACCGGTTGAGGATCAGCTGATCCGGCACGACATAGGTGCGGGCCTCGTCGGGCTCGGCACCACCCGGCGACGCGAAGTTCGCAGCCTGCTCGTACCCGAGGTAGGTCTCGGGCGTCTCGAGGTTCCCCCAGTCGGCTTGCGCCTCGAAGCCGTCGGGAGCGACGGAGACAAGGTCGTCACCGATGCCGTCGCGTCCGGCCTCGCGCAGCAACCGTTGGATGACCATCTCGCACTCCGCGTAGCCGCCCTCGCCGAACTGGTTGTGCCGGATTCGCCCTTCCGCGTCGGCGATGTAGACGGCGGGCCAGTACCGGTTGCTGAAGGCGCGCCAGACTTCGTAGCCGCTGTCAAGCGCGATCGGGTACTCGACGGTCAGGTCCTTCGCGGCCTGCCGGACGTTGTCGACGTCCTGCTCGAACGGAAACTCGGGCGTGTGGACGCCGACCACGACCAGCCCCTGGTCCTCGTACTTCTCCGCCCACGCGCGGAGATAGCCGAGCGTGCGGAGCCAGTTGATGCAGGTGTACGTCCAGAAGTCGACGAGGACGACCTTCCCGCGCAGGTCCGCGGGGCTGAGCGGCGGCGAGTTGAGCCAGCCGGTTGCCCCCTCGAAGCCGGGGAGGTGCTCGGCCTCGCGTTGCTTGCCGAAGAGACTCACGTGCGGCCAGAACTCTATGGCATCGCCATCAACGTGCGAGCACGCGGCGCCCGATCGACGGGTCGAAGTACGAGCCGTCGGCGTGAACGTCGACGTACGTCTCCGAGGTGCCCAAGAGCGCGCCCGTCTCGTGGGGCCAGAACGGAACCGAGCTGTCTCCCGGAACGTTGTTGTTCGCAGGCGCGACCCCGTCGGCTGCGCTCGAGGCGGAGACGATCCCGAACCCGACCAGGCACGCGAACGCGGTACCCACGATGGCCCGCTTGCTGCGCGTATGCATGAGTGCTCCTTCCAGTCATCTCGTGTGCTTCGAGCGACTAGAAGATCGAGCTCGGCTAAAGACCAGCTAGATCCGCACCGCGAGCAGCGCTAACGCTCGCGGACTTCGTCCTCGCCTTCCCAGTACTCGAGCTCCGGCCCCGGCCGGCTCAACATGATCCGCTCGCCCTTCACACTTCGCGCGCCGACTTTGCCGGTGTCGAGGTACTCGACGATGTCGGGAGCGATCAGCGTCGAGACCATAAGGACGCGAATCGGTGCGTCAGTGGGGTTGCTGACCTGGTGCGCCCCTTCCTTGCCGCGCGGGAAGCAGACGACGTCGCCCTCCTCGAGCGCATGCTCGCCCTCGTGCGTCCGGAGCGTCGGCCGGCCCCGCAGGACGACGAGCCACTCCTCGTTCGCGTGGTGCGTGTGGTACGGCCAGAGCCGGTCGCCCGGCTCGAGCTCGTACATGCTCCCGCCGATCAGCTCGGCGCCGATGTGCGCTCCGACCCAGGCGTCCTTGCTGCGCCAGCCTTCGCGTTCCTCGGTGCGATCCCACTCGTCGCCGTTCAGATTGAAGACCTTCACGGCGCGGAGCCTAGTGGCCGGACGCGCACAAGGGCAGTCCGCCCCTTTTCAGCCCGGCTCCGTTGCCCTACGCTCCGTCCGGGCTGCGAACCAGGGGGAAACAATTGACCGAGGTCGTCGATTCGGGAGTGGATGAGGTCCGCGGGCGGCTCCCTCCGCTCGAGTCGCGGGCCGATCTCGAGGCCGTCCTCGGCCAGGTCGCCGACGGGATCAGCGTGCAGGACCGCAACGGAGACATCGTCTATGCGAACGACGCTGCCGCGCGGCTCGTCGGCTTCGAGAACGCGAGCGAGTTCCTCGCCACGCCGGTCGCCGAAGTGGTCGGGCGCTTCGAGATGTTCGACGACGCAGGGCATCCGTTTCCGGTCGAGCGCCTCCCGGGGCGTCTCGCCCTGACCGGCGTCGCGTCGGAGCAGGTGATCTGCTACCGCATCCGCGAGACCGGCGTGCGCCGCTGGTCGGTCGTCCGCGCCACTCCGGTCGCCGACGACGACGGGTCGATTCGCTTCGCGGTCAGTGCGTTCCAGGACATCACGCCGCAGAAGCAGACGGAGGAGCGGCTTCGGGTACTCGCGGAGGCCAGCAACCTCCTGAGCTCGCTCGACTATCACGCGACGCTCGAGAAGATCCCGAAGCTCGTCGTGCCCGCGCTCGCCGAGGCCTGCAGTGTCTGGTACGCCGAGCACGGAACGCTTCGCAGGCTGAGCTCCTACACCGAGGACCCGGACAAGCAAGCCGCGTTCGACGGCATCCCGACGGAGTTCTCGCTCGACGCCGACGCGGACACGCTGATGGTCGAGCTCTTCAAAGCGGGCGAGCCCGTGCTGATGGAGGACGTCTCTGCGGAGATGCTCCGCACGGCGGCGCGGAACGACGAGGAGGTTGCGGCAGTCGACCGCCTTGCGACGCGCTCCGCGATCGTGGTGCCGCTCGTCGCGCGCGGCCGGAGCTTCGGCCTCCTGAACCTCATCTCGTTCGTCCCCGGTCACTTCCGCTCGGAGGACGTCGCGCTCGCGAAGGAGCTGACGGACCGCGTCGCGCTCGCGCTCGACCGCGCGCTGCTCTTCCGCGCGAGCGAGGAGGCGCGCGAGCGGCTCGAGTACCTCGCCCGCGCGGGCCAGGACCTCAACGCGACGCTCGACTACGAGGACACGCTCTCCGCGCTCGGCGCGCTCGTCGTGCCGCGGCTCGCGACGTGGGCCGGCTTCTACCTGGTCGAGAACGGCGAGGTTCGCCGCATGTTCGGCGTCCACACCGACGACGCCCAGCGCGAGCTCGTCGAGGAGACCGCGCGCCGGCACCCGTTCGACCTGACGAACACCGAGCAGCCCATCCCCGGCGCGCTCTTCGCCGGGCGCTCCTCGCTCTTCGAGCACATCGACGACGAGTCGCTCGCGGCTGCCGCGAACGACCCCGAACACTACGACGCGCTGAAGCGGCTTGGCTTCCGCACCGCGATGGTCGTACCGCTCCAGAGCAGCGGGCGCGTGATCGGCGCGATGACGCTCGTCCGAACCGAGGGGCCCAACTACATCGAAGCGGACCTCCGCGTCGCGGAGGACCTCGGCACGCGCGCCGGCGTCGCGATCGAGAACGCGCGGAACTTCGCGCGCGCGAAGGCGCGGGCCAGAGCGGCGCAGGCGCTCGAGTTCATCCGCGACGGCGTCTGCCTCGTCGACGCGGAAGGCCTCGTCCGCCTCTGGAACCCGGCCGCCGAGGGGATCACCGGCCTCAACGCGGATCGGGCGACCGGCCGGCCCGCGAACGACGTTGTCCCCGGGCTCGTCGAGGTGCAGGTCGGCGATCGGCCGGAGACGCGCCCTGTCGACCTGGACGGCCGCGAGCTCTGGCTCTCGATCTCGGCGGCCGAGTTCCCCGAAGGCACGGTCTACGCCTTCCGCGACGTCACCGACGAGCGCGCGCTCGACCGGCTGAAGAACGACTTCGTCTCGACGATCTCCCACGAGCTGCGCACGCCGCTCGCGGCGATCTACGGCGCCGCCGTCACCGTCCGCCGCGGCGATCCGGGCGTTCGCGAGCACGAGGACGCACTGCTCGGCGTCATCGCCGCGGAGGCCGAGCGGCTGGCGCGGACGATCGACGCGGTGCTGTCGGTCAGCCGGCTCGAGACGGGCACCCTGCACGTCACGATCGAGAGTTGTGACCCGGTCGAGTTGCTCGACGGCGTCGTAGCTGCCGCGCGCGTTCACCTGCCGTCGAACCTCACGCTCGAGCGCCCCGAGGAGGCCGAGGTCCCGCGCGTCGCCGCCGACCCCGACAAGGTGCGCCAGGTGCTCGGCAACCTCGTCGACAACGCCGTCAAGTACTCGCCGGACGGCGGAGTCATCCGCGTCGGCGTCGAGCGCGCCGGCCGCAACGTCCGGTTCCTGATCCGCGACGAGGGCCTCGGCATCCCGCAGGGCGAGCGCGACCGCGTCTTCGAGAAGTTCTACCGGCTCGACCCCAACCTCACCCGGGGCGTGGGCGGCACCGGTCTCGGCCTCTACATCTGCCGCGAGCTCGCCGAGCGGATGGACGGGCGCGTCACCGTCGAGTCGAACGGCGCGCGCGGCTCGACGTTCGTCGTCGAGCTCCCGGTCGCCTGAAGCGGGCGGGGCGGCCTCGCGGCCGCCCCGGAGAGCCGATCAGGCGGCCGGCCCTTCGTCGCCGTACGTCCGGCGCCGCGACCAGTACGCAGGCCCGCCCCAGGACGACCAGAAGATCGTCGAGAGGACGAGGCCCAGGATCCCGACGATCAGCAGGATCCAGCCGACCACGTTGATGTCCACGCCCGAGACGTCCGCGGTCACGGCGAAGGCGAGGATCGCGCCGAGCGCGATCAGGAAGATGCTGACTCCGAGTCCCACGGGTACCTCCTTCGGATTCGCAGCCTGGAGATCTCCTTTCGACCGGAAGGAAAAACACCTGCTCGTGCCACGCGGCTCAATCTGGCAGGGGTCAGGCCCGTTCAGTAGGCTCGACCGCGTTGCGAAGGGGAGCTGTCGTCGCGCTGATCTCGATCGCCCTGGTCGTTGCGGCGATCACGACTTCGATCGCGTACTTCGTCGACTGGCTGCCCGAGACGGCTTCCGAGGAGCGCGAGGGGATCGACCTGGTGCTCTGGGTGACCGTCGGGATCTGTCTCTTCGTCTTCGCGATCGTCGCGTCGGTCTCGATCTACGCCGGGGTCAAGTTCCGGGTGCGGCCGGACGACGACTCCGACGGGCCGCCGATCCACGGCCACACCGGGCTCGAGATCATGTGGACGGCAGTTCCGACTGTGCTCGTGACGATCATCGCCGTGCTGAGCGCGATCGTGCTCGCCGAGAACGACAGCGCGAAGGGCAAGCCGATGCGCGTCGACGTGCTCGCGCAGCAGTACGCGTGGCAGTTCACCTATCCCGAGCGCGGCGGCGTCAAGGCGACGAACCTCTACCTCCCGATCGACCGCTCGACGAAGCTCGTGCTGGGCTCGCGCGACGTGATCCACTCCTTCTGGGTCCCCGAGTTCGGGCAGAAGCAGGACGCCGTGCCGGGGATCGTCACGACGATCATCATCACCCCGACGAAGATCGGGAACTACCGGCTCATCTGCACCGAGCTCTGCGGCCTCGGGCACGCGCTCATGCGAACGAGGGCGATCGTGCTCTCGCAGTCGGGGTTCGACAAGTGGGCCCGCCAGCAACGGCAGGGCGGCGGCGGCACGAGCACCGGCGGGCAGGTCGACGCCAAGGGCCTCTTCGCGAGCACGTGCGGCGGCTGCCACACGCTGGCCAAGGCCGGCACGAACGGGATGGTGGGGCCGAAGCTCGACGACCTCTCGCTCGCCCCGGAGGGCGTCAGGCAGCAGATCCGTCGGGGAGGCGGCGGGATGCCGCCGTTCGAGGGCCAGCTGTCCGACTCGCAGATCAACGCGCTCGTGCAGTATCTGACGGGGTCTAGCCAGTGAGCGAAACGACGACCGCGACTTCGCACGCGGCGCACAACGGCGCGCCGCACGAGCCGCCTCGCCGGCGGCACTGGCTGCTGAGGGCCGGGTGGCCGCGCGCCATCTGGATGACCGGCGCGTTCTTCCTGCTCGGCTTCGGGATCGTCGTCGGGCTGCGGGCGCTCCTGAACTACGAGCCCGTTGTCGACTGGCACGTGATCATCGTCGCCGCCGGGCTCACGCTCGCCCCGCTCGGGTTCCTCACCGGGCTCGGGGCCTTCGACTATTGGGCCTCGTACGCGATCGGCCAGCCGACGAAGCCCGACGACCACTCGGCTCACGGCGCGTACAGCTGGAAGGACTACTTCCGCGTGAACACCGATCACAAGGTGATCGGGATCCAGTACGTCACGACGACGATCTTCTTCTTCCTCGCCGGCGGCCTGCTCGCGATGTTCGTGCGCGCGGAGCTCGCGCGCCCGCAGACCGAGTTCTTCGACACGCAGACCTACAACGAGCTCTTCACGGTCCACGCGTCGCTGATGATCTTCCTCTTCATCATCCCCGCCTTCGCCGGCCTGGCCAACTTCGTCCTGCCGCTGATGATCGGTGCGCCGGACATGGCGTTCCCGCGGCTGAACGCCCTGTCGTACTGGCTGCTGCCGATCGCCGGGGTCATGCTGCTCTCGTCGTTCTTCTTCCCGGGCGCCGGTGCGGGCTGGACGAACTACGCGACGCTCTCCGTCGACCAGCCGTTCGGGAACGTCTTCTTCTCGATGGCGGTGCAGTGGGCGGGTGCGAGCTCGATCATGACCGCGCTCAACTTCCTGGTCACGATCATCACCATGCGTGCGCCCGGAATGACCTTCTGGCGCATGCCCCTGCTCGTGTGGGCGAACTTCACGACGTCGTTGCTCGTCGTGATCGCGACCCCGTTCATCGCCGGCTCGCAGTTCTTCGTGCTCTTCGACAAGATCATGCACACGAACTTCTTCGAGCCGGACCAGGGCGGCTACGTCCTCGGCTACCAGCACATCTTCTGGTTCTACTCGCACCCGGCCGTGTACATCATGATCCTGCCCGGGTTCGGGATCGTCTCGGAGGTCATCTCGACGTTCTCGCGCAAGCCGATCTTCGGCTACCGCCTGATGGCGCTCTCGCTGATGGCGATCCTCGTGCTCGGGTTCTCGGTCTGGGCGCACCACATGTTCGTCTCCGGCATGGCGCACTACCTGCGCGTGCCGATGATGGTCACGACGCTCCTGATCGCGATCCCGACGGGGATCAAGGTCTTCTCGTGGCTCGCGACGCTCTGGGAGGGGAGGATCCACTTCAGCGCGCCGATGCTCTGGGCGCTCGGGTTCGTCTCGATGTTCGTGATCGGCGGCCTCTCCGGCGTCATGCTCGGCGCCGTCCCGATCGACATCGCCGTGAGCGACACCTACTTCATCGTGGCGCACATCCACTACGTGCTGCTCGGCGGATCGCTGTTCACGATCTTCGCCGGGATCTACTACTGGTTCCCGAAGATGACGGGGCGCATGTACGACGAGCGCCTCGCGAAGATCCACTTCTGGTTGACGTTCCTCGCGGTCAACGCGACGTTCTTCCCGATGCACCTGATCGGCATCCAGGGGATGCCGCGGCGCGTCGCGACGTACGAGGACAAATTCGCGAACTGGAACCTCTTCATCTCGATCTCGTCGTTCGTCCTCGGCGCCTCGTTCATGATCTTCGTCTACAACATGATCGTCTCGTGGAAGAGCGGGCCGATCGCGCCCGCGAACCCGTGGCGCGGCAGGACGATCGAGTGGCTCGTCTCCTCGCCGCCGCCGGTCTTCAACTTCGACGAGGTGCCTCAGGTCGTCGGCAGCCCGTACGAGTACGGCGTAAAGGGCGCGCGGCATGCGATCCTCAACGGCGACCGGGAGGGGGCGGCCGAGCTGGAGCCTGCGCGGACGACATGAGCCGGCACATCCTCGTCATCGCGAACGAGACCGCGGCCTCTTCGAGCCTGATCGAGAAGCTCCGGGCGGCTGCGAAGGAGGGCGACCCGCTCGTGACGGTGATCGCGCCCGTCAGCCAGCCGACCGAGGGTTACGTCGTCTACGAGGACACGCGGCGCGCCTCGGCAGGGCGGCGCCTCGACCGCACGCTCGAGGCCCTGCGGCGGGCGGGCATCCGCGCCAACGGCATGGTCGTCGAGACGGATCCGGTCGCCGCGCTGAAGGACGCACTCGCGCAGCTCGAGCCGCCGGTCACGCAGGTGATCGTCTCGACGCACCCGAAGGAGCGCTCCGGCTGGATGAGGCGGAACGTCGTCGACCGGATGCGCGACGCCGCCGGCAACCTCGACGTCGAGCACGTCGTCGCGAGCCAGGAGGGCGACGAGGGGCAGCGAAACGTCCTCGTCGTCGCGAACCAGACCCTTTCCTCGACGCCGCTTCTCGAGCGCATCAGGGGGCGCGCGCAGCGTGGCCCCGCGAGCTTCCTGATCGTCGCGCCGCAGGAGCACGACTACACGCACCAGGGAGAGGCGGCGCGCCGGCTGCGGCGGCTCGTCGGCGAGCTGCGCGCCGAGGGGATCGAGGCGCACGGCCAGATCGCGCACCCCGATCCGCACACCGCGGCGATGCAGGCCGTCCACGACGAGCGCGTCGACGAGATCATCGTCTCCACGTTCCCGGGCCAGAAGTCCGGTTGGCTCCGCCGCGACCTCGTGTCGCGGCTGAGGAGCGACGCGGGCGTTCCGGTCGACCACGTCGTCTCCGAGCCCGCGCGCGAGCAGGTGACCAGCTGATGGCCTCGCACGCCGAACCCGTCGAGCACCATCACGGGCCGCCGATCGCGAACCAGAGCTCGCGCGTCGACCCGCGCGTGCTCGGGATGTTCCTGTTCATCGCGTCAGAGGTGATGGTCTTCGGCGCGTTCTTCACGGCGTACTTCTTCGTCCGCGTCGTCGCCGAGTCGCCGTGGCCGCAGCCGCCGTTCCACCTCCCGGTCTTCGTCGCCGGCGTGAACACGGCGATCCTCGTCACCTCGTCGTTCACGGTGCACTGGGCGCTCCAGTCGATCAAGCGCGACAACCGCGCCGGGCTCCAGGCCGGCCTCGTGCTCACGATCGCGCTCGGCCTCGTCTTCCTGCTCACGCAGGCGCGCGAGTACTCCCGGGTCGGGTTCGCACCGAGCGACGGTGCGTTCGGCTCGATCTTCTTCGGCCTGACCGGCCTGCACGGAGCCCACGTCTTCATCGGGCTGACCCTGCTCACGTTCGCGGCGATCAGATCGTTCCGGGGCCACTTCTCGGCCGCCCACCACCACGGCGTGGAGATCCCGGGGATCTACTGGCACTTCGTCGACGTAATGTGGATCGTGGTCTACACGTCGATCTACATCCTCTAGGGCCATGCAGAACCCGTTCCGGAGCGAGCAGGAAGCGTTCCGATTTCTCATCCGGACGATCGCCTTCTGCGCCGTCGTCGTGATCGCGGCGCTCATCAACACCTGGCTCGGCGTGATCGTCTTCCTGGTCGCGGTCGGCGTCGTCGTCTGGTGGCTCTTCTTCCGCGGCGACCCGAAGCGGCCGATCCAGACCGCCCCCGCCCGGCGCGGCGGCGAGGGAGAGCGGCGGATCCTCGTCGTCGCCAACGAGACGGTCGGCGGCAAGACGCTGCTTGACCTGATCCACGACCGATCCGAAGGCGTGCGCGAAGAGGTGCTCGTGGTCACGCCGGCCCTCAACTCGCCCCTGAAGCACTGGGCCTCCGACGACGACGACGCACGCGCGCGGGCCCAGGAGCGGCTCGACGCCTCGCTCGCGCGCCTCCGCGAGGGCGGGGTCAACGCACGCGGTGAGGTCGGCGACTCGGAGCCGCTGCAGGCGATGGAGGACGCGCTTCGGACGTTCGGCGCGGACGAGATCATCATCTCGACGCACCCCGAGGGCCGCTCGCACTGGCTCGAGCGCGGCATCGTCCAGGCGGCGCGCGAGCGCTTCGTCGTCCCGATCACGCACGTCGTCGTCGACCTCGACGCCGAGCGCGAAGAAGTCCGCTAGTCCGCTAGCCGGACTTGCGGTTCTCGAACACGTACTTCGCGATCGCCGCGATCTGCGCGTCCGTCAGCTGACCGTCGAACGCCGGCATCCCGCCGCCACCCATGTGGATCTGTTCGGTGATCCGCGCGAGCGGCGGGGAGATCTGGTCGAGGTTCGGCCCGACCTGGCCGCTCGTGCCGGCGGCGGCGAGCGTGTGGCACCCCGCGCAGTTCTGCGTGAAAAGCGCCTTCGGGTCGGCCGCGGAGGTGCCGCCGCCCTGCTGCTGCGCCTGCGCGATCGCCTGCGGATTGGCGGCCACCTGCGCCACATAGATCGCGATTGCAGTCTGCGCGGACTCGCGTTCGGCGTCCGTGTAGTCCTTCGACGGGAACATCTGCGGCGAGTCGGGCTCGGGCATCGGCGCGATCGGGAACCGCATCTGGCCGAGCACCACCTCGCGGATCACGGTCTCGTCGAAGCCCTCGTCGCGAGGAGCGGAGAACGCGGCGTCGAGCGACGGTCCGATCGTCCCGCGAGTTCCGGCCGCCTTCAGCTCGTGGCAGCCGCCGCACTTCTGGACGAAGAGTTGCTGCGGGCTCGCACCCGCGGCCGATGCCTCGGCTGCGTCGGCAGGCCCTCCGGTGCCGCAGCCCGCCAGCGCGAGCGCGACAACGACCAGGAGCGACGCCCGCCCCGCCAACCTAGGCGGCGGGTCCCGGCGTCTGGAGCTGCTCGACAGCCTCGTCGCGCGTCGCGTGGATCGTGAAGACGCGATCGAGACCCGTGATCTCGAAGATCTTCGTGATGTTGCGGTCGCTGCAGACGAGCGAGAGCTGACCGTCGTTCGTGCGAAGGCGCTTCACGCCGCCCACGAGCACCCCGAGGGTCGTCGAGTCGATGAAGGTGGTGTTCGTGAAGTCGACCACGACGTTCTTTCCGCCCTGCGAGATGACGTCGAGGAGCTGCTGCTTGAACTCCGGCGCCGTGTAGAGGTCCACCTCTCCGGCGAGGGAGATGACGTACGCGTCGTCGCCCAGCTGCTCGGTCTTGATCTCGAAGTTCATCGGTTCCCCCGTCGTCGCCTCTTCCTCAGGACGCGCGGAGTCTACCCCGAAGGCGAGGGCGCGACGCGCTGCTCCAGCTCGGTCAAATGCTGCTTGACCGCGGCGGCGGACTGATCCTCCGGCGCGAGCTTCAGGAACGTCTTGTAGGCCGTGATCGCCGTCGTGAGGTCGTTGGCCGCCTCCGCCGTCTGCGCGAGCTCGAACTGGACGGCGGCGTCGCGCGGCTGCGCCTTGGCGACGACCTTGTAGGCCGCCACGGCCCTCGTGTACGCCGTGCTCATCTTCGTGAAGGCCTCGTTGAGCACGGCGTTGTGCGTCGTGGAGAGCGCCTCCGTGATCGGGTCCGAGCCGAGCGCCTGGCCGATCTTCGACGAGGAAGACGGCTGGAAGGTGGAGCCCGGGACGTCGTCCTGGAGCGCGACCTGCGCCGCGATCGCCTGCGTCCGGTAGACGTCCGCCTGCCGGAGGTAGAGCCCGGCGAGCTCGCGCTGCGCGTCGATGTCGGTCGGCTTCAGCGCGACGTACCTCGCGAGCGGCTCGATCGACTCGTCGGACTTCCCGTTGTTCTGGAGCGCCGTCGCGAGGTCGCGGTAGCCCTGTGCGTTGTTCGGATGCGCCGTGATCTCGGCGCGCGCGTCGTTCTCAGACGGCCCGCCGCCGACGGCGCGGTCCTGCAGGAGGATGTCCTGGAGGCCTCCGAAGCCGGTGCCGACGCCGAAGAGCACGAAGCTCGAGGCGAACACGATCGCGAGCAGCACGAAGACCCACTTCGCGTGGTTCCGGATGCGGGAGAAGAAGAGGGTGTCGTCGGACGCTACGCGAGCTCGCGCACCGGTTCCGTGGCCCCCGCGAGCATGCGTGCCCGCGCGCTGGACGCGGCGGCGGTCAGCTCGTGCCAATCCGTGACTCCCTTCTCATACCGAACGTCCCCTTGGACGAGTGTGCAGCGTACGCGCTCCGGCGAGCCACCGAACACGACGGCCGAGGCCGGATCCTCTACCGGGAAGTAGGGCGAGCCGGCCAGCGAGACCACCGTGAGATCGGCGCTCTTTCCGGGCGCCAGGGTACCGATCTCCGCGTCCAGTCCGATCGCCCGGGCCGAGCCGAGCGTCGCGAGTTCGAGCGCCTCGGCGCCGCTCAAGGCGTCGGAGCGACCTTCTCGCGCGCGCGCGGCGGCGACGGCCGCCCGCATCTCGTCGAACATGTCGAACGAGGGGGTCGAGGCGGGGCTGTCGGTTCCGAGGCCGAGCTTCACGCCGGCGTCGAGCATCGCGCGGGCGGGGGCGACCCCGCAGCCGAGGTAGGCGTTCGAGCGCGGGCAGTGCGCGACGCCGACGCCGTTGCGGACGAGGAGCTCGATCTCTTCCTCGTCGACGTGGACGCAGTGCGCGGCCGTCCAGCGCTCGCTGAGCAGCCCGCGCTCGGCGAGCATCCGGATCGCCGTCGTGCCGATCGGCGGCCCGAGGAGGTGGGCGTACTGCTCCCACGGCCCGCTGCCGTCCAGGAGCCACGACTGCTCGGCCGCGCTCTCGTGCAGGTGCGTGGCGACGGGAACGCCGAGCGCGTCGCACGCGGCGTAGAGATCGCCCGAGACGGTGTACGGCGCGTGCGGTGAGACCGCGGGGCGCACGAGGTCGCCCCATGCCTCGCTGACGCGCTCGCGCTTCTCCTCGAACCCGTCCGTGCGCTCCGGCTCCTGCCCGAACACCTCGATCGCGACCAGACCGCGCAGGCCGAGGTCGCGGCACGCAGGTGCCGCCGCGCCCGAGAAGCTCGCGTCGGCGGTCGTCGTGATGCCCGACCCGAGGCACTGCGCCGCGCCGAGCCTGGCGATCGCGAGTGCGCCGTCCCAGTCGAGCAGCCGCTTCCGCGACACGTGGACCATCAGCCACGGTCCGAAGTCCAGGCCGTCGCCGAAGCCGGCGTAGACCGCGTACTCGAGGTGCGAGTGCGCGTTGACGAAGCCCGGGACGATCGCGGACTCCTCGAAGCGCCGGTCTGCCGGCCCGAGCTCGTCCTCGGTCCCGACGGCTGTGACGAGCCCGTCCTGGACCGCGACAGCGCCGCTCGCGATCGGCGACGCGTCGACGGGAAGAACCCAGTCGGCGGCGTAGACCGTCATGTCGCCGATGCTAGAGGTCGAGCCGTTCCAGCGACACAGCGTCCGCGGCGGTTCGGCCTCTTACAGTCCGCTACTTGACGCCGACCAGCGTGAGGACGCGCTCGACCTTGTTCCCGTTGATGTCGCCGACCTCGGCGCGAAGCGTGTACGTGCGGCCGCGTGCGGGTGTGAACTGCGGCCGGATGGTGATCCAGCCGTCGCGTGCGATCGTCGTCACCGGCTGCTCGACCTTGAGCAGGCGGCTGCCCTGGAAGACCTTGTACGTCAGACCGACACGCGAGCCGGGACCGCTGCGGTAGGCGAGCTTCGTGGTCGGGATCCGGACGGCGGGGTTCGCACGTCCACCCTTGACGGTGACGATCGAGTTCCGGGCGTCGACCGGCTTGGCGAGCACGGAGTAGAGGTCGAACGCCGGCTTCTCGAGCCCGCCGTAGGTGAGCAGGCCGCTCTGCCAGAGGTTGACCGGATTGTCGCGCACGGCGAACCAGATCAGCATCTGCACGCGCGGGTTCGTGCGCGCCATGCCGACCGCGGTGCGGAGGTAGGCCGCCTGCTGGGCGTACGTCACGCCCCTCGGCTCCTCGGGCCGCGTCTCGTGCCCGTACTCCGTCAGCCAGAGCGGGGTGTTCTTCCGGCCGAACCACTTGTCGAGCATGCGGCCGAACTGCGGCAGTGACGTCATCGAGACGTTCGGCCAGCGCACCTTCTGCGTCGGCGGCTGGTTCGCGGGTGACGAGTACGGGTGGTGCGCGTACGCGTCGAACTTGATCTTCGGCCGCGCCTTCGCGAGCAGCTCCGCGAACTTGCCGGGCGTGTGCGAGGGAGACGAGCTCAGTCCGCGCGCGGACGTCTCGCCCGTGGCGACGAGGGCCGTCGGTGAGCCCTGCTTGAGGCCGGTGTAGGCGGCGCGGTAGAGCTTCGCGTAGAGCGCTGGGCCGACCGAGCGCTTCCCGGCGTACTGCGGCGCGAGGAACAGCTGGAGGTTCGGCTCGTTCCAGACGGAGTAGAAGCGGACGAATGGGAGGCCGCGGTTGCGGCCGGAGTAGCGCGTCGCGAGTGCGCGCGCGAAGTTCTGGAGGTCGGCGAGGCGCCGCGGCAGGCGGTTCTTCGCCGGGCCGGCCCACGTCGGGGTGCCCCAGATCGTGAGCATGACCTCGATGTCGCGGTCCTCGGCCTGGCGCACGAACTCGTCCAGGTCCTCCCAGCGGTATGCGGGGTCGAACGGGTTCGCCGCATTCCCCGGACGGCGGGGCGCCGTGTTGAACCAGTAGACCGTCGTCTTCATCATCGTCGCGTTCGCCTGCATCGCCCGGTCGCGCATGAAGAACCGCTCCGGCAGCCACCGGAAGTACGGGTCGTCCTGGAAGCCCATCCACATGCGCGGAGCGGCACTGGCCGCAGCGGGCGCTGCGAGGGCGACGAGAACAAGAATGAGGGCGAGGCGGGCGATGCGATTCATGGGCGGCATCCTCCGTTCAGACGAGCAAACGCGCCGGACGGTAGCGGGAGCAGGTTCGGATTTCGTAAGGCTTCGGACGGCTTACAACTCGGGAACGGATTCCGAGTAGGAACGCTCCCAGCGCCGCTCCATGAAGACCGCGAGCCAGATCGAGAGCTCGAAGAGCAGGAGCATCGGCACCGCCTCGAACGCGAGCGAGACCGGGTCGACGGTCGGGAGGAGGACGGCCGCGAACACGCAGAGGAAGATCCCGAGCCGCCGGTTCTTCCGGAGCTTGTCGGCGCTCAGGATCCGGAGGCGAACGAGCGCGAGGATGAACATCGGCAGCTCGAACACGAGGCCCATCCCGAGCAGCACCACGGTGACGAAGCTGTAGTAGTAGCTCGCCCGGATCTGGATGTCGTAGAACTCGGCGTTGTAGTCCGTCAGGAACCCGAGCCCGCGCGGGAGCAGAACGAAGTATCCGAAGGCAGCCCCACCGAGGAAGAGGGTTGTCCCGAGCGCCACGAAGATCGAGACGACGCGCTGTGTGTTCTCCTGGAACGCTGGGGCGAGGAAGCTCCACAGCTGGTAGAGGATGATCGGCAGCGCAATGGCGATGCCGGCGTAGAGGCTCACCTTGACCGCCGTGAAGAACGGCTCGGTCACGCCGAGCGTGACGAGCGTCTTGTCGTCGGGCAGCGGCTCGGCGAGCCAGCGCAGGAGCCGCTCCTGGAAGGCGAAGGCGACGCCGAACGCGACGGCGATCGAGCCGAGCGAGATCAGGAGGCGCGTGCGGAGCTCGCCGAGGTGCTCGACGAGGGTCGCTTCCTCCCCGTGCGCCAGGCGCCGCGGGAGCCGGGCCACGCCGCTAGACGGAGTCGCGCTCGCGCGCCGTGACGACCGGCTCGTTCTCGCCTGTCGTCGACCCCACGAGCTCGGGCTGCCGCTCGTCCTCGTCGGAGTCCTTGCCGGAGATGGAGTCCTTGAACTCCCTCATCCCACGGCCGAGCGAGCGTCCCATCTCGGGCAGCCGCTTGGGCCCGAACACGAGCAGCGCCACCAGCAGGAGCAGGATGATCTCTGTTGCGCCGATGCCGAAGGGCACATCTCAAGGGTACCAGTGGACCGGTAGAATCTCGCCCCGAGGGGTACGTACCTCTCAGACCTTTGGAGGGAGTGGACTTGGCCCTGCTGGAGCTGAAAAACCTGCACGTCGCGCTCGAGGACGGCACCGAGATCGTCAAGGGCGTCGATCTTTCGATCAGCCCGGGCGAGGTGCACGCCGTCATGGGCCCGAACGGCTCCGGCAAGTCGACCCTCGCCTACGCGCTCATGGGCCACCCCGCCTACGAGATCACCGAGGGCCAGATCCTCTTCGGCGGCGAGGATCTCACCGAGGCGGGCGCCGACCAGCGCGCCCAGCGCGGCCTCTTCCTGGCCTTCCAGTACCCGCACGCGATCCCGGGCGTGACCGTCACGAGCTTCCTCCGGAGCGCGATCAACGCGATCCGGAAGGCGCGGAACGGCGGCGTCGACGACCCGGTGCCGGTCAAGGAGTTCCGGACCGAGCTGCTCGCCGCGATGGACCGACTGAAGGTCCCGCGCGAGCTCGCGCAGCGCTACCTGAACGAGGGCTTCTCGGGCGGCGAGAAGAAGCGCGTCGAGATCCTCCAGATGGCGATGCTGAAGCCGCGGATCGCCGTCCTCGACGAGACCGACTCCGGCCTCGACATCGACGCTCTGAAGATCGTCGCGCGCGGCGTGAAGGAGCTCGTCGGCCCCGAGATGGGCGCCCTCGTGATCACCCACTACCAGCGGATCCTCAACTACATCGAGCCCGACTTCGTCCACGTCTTCGTGGATGGGCGTATCGTTGAGGAAGGCGGCCCGGAGCTCGCGCACAAGCTCGAAGCCGAGGGTTACGAGGCGTTCCTGCCGAAGCAGAAGGAGGCGGTGTCGTAGTGGCGCAGTCCGAGACCGAAGTCGTCCAGGGGATCGGCTCCGATTACGAGGTCAAGTACGGCTTCTCGAACCCCGACGAGGCGAAGGACTACTTCTTCAAGTCGGGCCGTGGCCTGAACCACGAGATCGTCGACGCGATCTCCTCGCACAAGAACGAGCCCGACTGGATGCGGAAGTTCCGCCACAAGTCGCTCGACTACTTCCTTGCCCGGCCGCTGCCGCAGTGGGGCGGGAACCTGAACGAAATCGACTTCGAGAACATCTACTACTACATCCGCCCGACCGAGAAGCAGGCGGACTCGTGGGAAGACCTGCCGGCGGACATCAAGGACACGTGGGACAAGCTGGGGATCCCGGAGGCGGAGAAGAAGTACCTCGCCGGCGTCGGCGCGCAGTACGAGAGCGAGGTCGTGTACCACAAGCTCCAGGAGAACCTCGAGAAGCAGGGCGTGATCTTCCTCGACATGGACTCCGCGCTCCGCGAGCACGAGGACCTCGTCAAGCAGTACTTCGGGACGATCATCCCGCAGAACGACAACAAGTTCGCGGCGTTGAACTCTGCCGTCTGGTCGGGCGGTTCGTTCATCTACGTGCCGCCGGGCGTCAAGATCGAGATGCCGCTCCAGGCTTACTTCCGCATCAACGCGGAGAACATGGGCCAGTTCGAGCGCACGCTGATCCTCGTCGACGAGGGTGCATACGTGCACTACGTCGAGGGCTGCACGGCTCCGATCTACACGTCCGACTCGCTGCACTCGGCCGTCGTCGAGATCGTCGTCAAGAAGGACGCGCGCTGCCGCTACACGACGATCCAGAACTGGTCGACGAACGTCTACAACCTCGTCACGAAGCGCGCTGTCGCCTACGAGGGCGCGACGATGGAGTGGGTCGACGGGAACCTCGGGTCCAAGCTGACCATGAAGTACCCGGCGATCTGGCTGCTCGGCGAGCGCGCGCACGGCGAGGTCCTCTCGATCGCGTTCGCGGGCAAGGGCCAGCACCAGGACGCGGGCGGCAAGGCCGTGCACGTCGCGCCGAGGACGTCGTCGGTGATCACCTCGAAGTCGATCTCGAAGAACGGCGGCCGCGCCGGCTATCGCGGCCTGCTCGAGGTGGCGAAGGGTGCAGTCGGCTCGAAGTCGAAGGTCGTCTGCGACGCGCTGATCCTCGACGAGGAGTCGCGCTCCGACACCTACCCCTACATCCGGATCGACGAGAGCGACGTCGACATCGGTCACGAGGCGACGGTCTCGAAGATCGGCGAGGAGCAGCTCTTCTACCTCATGTCGCGCGGCCTCTCCGAGGCGGAGGCGTCGGCGCTGATCGTCTCGGGCTTCGTCGAGCCGATCACGAAGGAGCTCCCGCTCGAGTACGCCGTGGAGATGAACCGGCTGATCCTGCTGCAGATGGAGGGCTCGGTCGGTTGATCGAAGTCGAGCGGGTCGACTTCGTCTCGTTTCTCACGCAGGACATCAAGCGGGCCAAGGAGTTCTACTCGGGCACGCTGGGCCTGCAGATCGAGAGCGAAGGTGAGAGCGATATGGAATTCCGCTGCGGTCAGGTCACGCTCGACGTCTTCGATCCGTCGAGCATCGGCCAGCCGTTCTCCGTCTCGCCCGCGGGCCTGGCGCTACGCGTCCCCGACGTCGACGCCGCACGCGCCGAGCTCGAGGCGAAGGGAATCGTCTTCGACGGCGAGACGATCGTGACCGGCGTCTGCAAGCAGGCGTGGTTCAAGGATCCCGACGGCAACGCGCTCATGCTGCACCGGAGGTTCGACGCGTGATCAGGGTCGAGAAGGTCGACTTCATCGGCATCCCGGTTCTCGATCCGCCGGCGGCCGACGCGTACTACTCCGAGACGTTCAAGCTCTTCGAGCGCAACCCGCGCTCGACGGAGCGCTGGATCGAGTACGAGGCGCCGAACGTCACGCTCGCGCTCGTTCCCAACGCGTACAAGGGCGGCGCGGAGCACCGGCCGCTGCCCTTCGGCGCGTACGCCGTCCGGGTCGACGACGTCGATGCCGAGCGCGAGCGCCTCGGCGCAGCGGGCGTCGAGTTCCTCGGCGACACGTTCGACTCGAGCGTCTGCAACGGCGCGGCGATGACCGGCCTCGACGGGAACGGGATGCTGCTGCACCGCCGCTATGCACCGTTCGCGGACGGGCGGTCGCCTGAAGGCCCCGCGGGCCGCGTCGACTTCGTCGCGGTGCCGGTGCAGGACCGCGGACCGGTCGAGCGGTTCTACAGCGAGACGCTCGGGCTCGAGCGGAACCCGAACTCGACCGAGAGCTGGGTCGAATTCGAGACGCCGAACGTGACGCTCGCGCTCGTCCGTCCCGAGCAAATCGGGCGCCCGTTCGAGCCGCTGCCCGGAGGGACGATCGCGTTCCGCGTGCCCGACGTCGAAGCGGCGAAGACCGAGCTCGAGGCGGCGGGCGTCGAGTTCCCGGCCGGCGTGATCGACTCCGGCGTCTGCCACATCGCGCCGTTCTCGGACCCCGCGGGCAACGGGCTCATGCTCCACCGCCGCTACGCACCGTTCTCCGACGGCACGATGCCCTGATGGAGATTCAGCGGATCGACTTCGTCGCGATTCCCTCGCGTGACGCTGCGCGCTCGGCCGCGTTCTACGGCGACACGCTCGGTCTGCGCCGTGACGAGCACCGCGCGGGATTCGAGTTCTGGGCAGCCGAGACGTGCCTGAACATCTGGGAGCCCGAGCGGTTCGGCGAAGAGTTCCAGCCGCAGAAGACCGCGCACCTCGCGTTCCAGGTCGACGACGTCGAGCAGGCGCGGAAGGATCTGGAGGCGAAAGGCGTCGACTTCGAGGGCGAGACGCTCGACACCGGCGTCTGCCACATGGCGTTCTTCGAGGATCCCGACGGCAACGCGCTCATGCTGCACAAGCGCTACGCGCCATACACGTAGATCGAGGAGGCCTCCCGATGCAGCAGAAGATCACGACGTTCCTGACCTTCGAGGACCGCGCCGGCGAGGCGGTCGAGTTCTACACGTCGATCTTCCCGAGCTCGAAGGTCACGAGCGAGCGCCGCTACGGCCCCGCCGGCCCCGGGCCGGAGGGCTCGCTGATGACCGCCACGTTCGAGCTGAACGGGCAGGAGTTCATGGCGCTGAACGGCGGCCAGTCGTTCAGCTTCGCTCCGGGGATCTCGCTCTTCGTCGACTGCGAGACGCAGGAGCAGGTCGACGAGTACTACGACAAGCTCGCCGAGGGCGGCGAGGAGGTCGCCTGCGGTTGGGTCACGGACAAGTTCGGCGTGTCGTGGCAGGTCGTCCCGCGCATACTCGGCGAGCTGCTCGGCGACGAGGACCGTGAGAAGGCGAACCGCGTCATGCAGGCGATGCTCCAGATGAAGAAGATCGACATCGAAGGTCTGCAGAAGGCGGCCGAAGCCGGGTGAGCCGAACGGACCTCCTCGAGCGCTACCGCGAGCTGCCGCTGCCGACCACCTCGGACGAGCCGTGGCGCTTCACCGACCTCAGGGGCTTCGATCCCGACGCGTACGTCACGGACGGCCAGGTCCGGGGTCAGACCCCGGACTCGTCCATGCTCGACATCGACGTCGCCGGCGTGGCCGTCGTGACCGAGTCCGGGATCGAGATCGAGCGCGCGCCCGAAGGCATCGTCTTCGCACCGCTCGACGAAGCAGAGGAACGGCTCGGCACGCTCGTCGGACACGACGAGAAGTTCACGGCCCACAACGCAGCGCTTTGGCAACACGGCCTGCTCGTTGTCATACCGAAGGGTATGAACCTCGAGCAGCCGCTCTACGTTCGCATCGCGAACACCGTCGAGGGCGGCTCGCTCTTCTTCCGCCTGCTGATCATCGCGGAGGAGGGGTCGAGCGCGACGCTGATCGAGGAATACGCGAGCGCGACGCCCGAGCTCGCCGGCTACACGAACGCGGTCGCCGAGCTCTTCGTCGAGCAGGGCGCGAAGCTCGAGTACGTGTCGCTGCAGAACCTCTCGAAGGAGACGTGGCACTTCGCGACGCACCACGCGCAGGTCGGCCGCGACGCGGAGCTCGACTGGGTCGCGGGCGGCTTCGGCTCGAAGAAGGGCAAGACGCGCATCCAGAACGACCTCGCCGGCCCGGGCGCGACGTCGCGCGTGACCGGCGCGTACTTCGCGGACGGCACGCAGCACCTCGACTACGACACCTTCCAGGAACACATCGCGCCGAACACGACGTCGGACTTCGCCTTCAAGGGAGCCCTCCGCGACGAGGCGACGGCGGTGTGGCGCGGGATGATCCGCGTCGAGAAGGACGCGCAGAAGACGAACGCGTATCAGGAGAACCGGAACCTGATGCTGTCGCCGAAGGCCCACGCCGACTCGATCCCCGGCCTGGAGATCCTCGCGAACGACGTCCGGTGCACGCACGGTGCGACGCTGGGCCAGGTCGACCGAGAGCAGCTCTTCTATTTGATGGCGCGCGGGCTCTCGCGAGCGGAGGCGGAGCGCATCATCGTGCGCGGCTTCTTCCAGGACATCCTGGACCGCATCGAGCTCGAGCCCGTGCGCGAGACTCTGGGCGAAGCGCTCGAGGCGCGGATTCCTCAAGCCTGAGGACTGATCAATCGACAGGACGCTCGCGCATGCAATGTCGTCAGCGCACCGCTTGATCGTAGTTGGCTCATCGCGAATAAGCTTTGCTGCGATTGAGCGTCTCATGGGTGGCGATGGGGGAGCGCACACAGCAGCGTTGCCCAGAGCAGGTTCTGCATTGGGTGGCCGGAGTGGTCGGCGGGATGCGCGTCCTTTCGGTCGAGAACCCCTCCCGCAGCACCCACCGTCCCCCTGGCACCTTCCGCCTCCGAGTCGAAGGAACGTCGACCGGCGCCACTGACCTAATCCTGAAGGTCTCGGTGCCGCGCTGGAT
>DASTHC010000012.1:0-22091 GCA_035718485.1 Gaiellaceae bacterium | reverse complement strand
GGTCGACGGGTACCCGGACTCGTATGCGCGGGATGCGATTCCGACGATCGAGCGCTACTACGACGGTCAGACCACGCCGTCCCCTGAGCAGATCGACTTCCGGCCGGGTGAGCTCTTGGGCAGCGTCTCGGGGGAGCTCGGGCTGCGGCCGTTCCTCGAGGAGCGCGGCCACACCTTCGTCGTGACGTCGGACAAGGACGGGCCGGACTCCGCCTTCGAACGTGAGCTCCCGGACGCCGAGATCGTCATCTCCCAGCCGTTCTGGCCCGCGTACCTGACGGCCGAGAGGATTGCGAGCGCGCCCGAGCTGAAGCTGGCGGTGACGGCGGGAATCGGCTCCGACCATGTCGATCTCCAAGCCGCGATCGAGCACGGGATCACCGTCACCGAAGTCACCTACTCCAACAGCATCAGCGTCTCGGAGCACGTGGTGATGATGATCCTCGCGCTGGTGCGCAACTACATCCCGTCGTATCGGTGGGTCGTCAAGGGCGGCTGGAACATCGCCGACTGCGTCGAGAGGTCGTACGACCTCGAGGGAATGCAGGTCGGGACGGTCGCGGCAGGGCGGATCGGTTCGGCGGTGCTCAGGCGGTTGAAGCCGTTCGAGGTGGGACTGCACTACACGGACCGGCACCGGCTCCCGGGGGACGTCGAGCGTGAGCTCGGCGTGACGTTCCATCCGGACGTCGAGTCGCTGGTGCAAGTCTGCGACGTCGTCACGATCAACGCGCCGCTGCATCCCGAGACCGAGCACATGTTCGACGACGCGTTGATCGCGAAGATGAAGCGCGGTGCGTACATCGTCAACACGGCGCGCGGCAAGATCTGCGACCGCGATGCGATTGCGCGGGCGCTGGAGAGCGGCCAGCTCGCCGGGTACGCCGGAGACGTCTGGTTCCCGCAGCCGGCTCCGAAGGATCATCCCTGGCGCTCGATGCCCCACCACGGGATGACGCCGCACGTGTCGGGGTCGTCGCTGTCCGCGCAAGCGCGCTACGCCGCCGGAACGCGTGAGATCCTCGAGTGCTGGTTCGACGGCCGCCCGATTCGCGACGAGTACCTCATCGTCGATCGCGGCTCGCTCGCGGGCGCGGGCGCTCACTCGTACAGTGCCGGCGACGCCACCGGTGGCTCGGGCGAAGCCGCCCGCTTCAGGGACCGATAGACCGCGGAACGAAGACGGTGACGCGACCTTGCGGCGTCATCTTCATCACGCGCCGCTGGTCGAACTGCGTCACGTAGGCGTTGCCGTTGTAGTCCGTCGTGACATAGGCGGCGGACGCGACGGGCGCCATCAACCGAGGCGTCCCACCTTCCGACTCGATGCGGTAGACCCCGCGCCCTGCGTCGGCGACGTACACGACGTCGCCCGGTGCACCGACCAGGTCGACCGGAGCCGTGAAGCCCGACGCGAACGTCGAGATCCGTCCGTCCGCGTCGACCTTCCGCACGACGCCGTTGTGCGAGTCGGCGACGAGCAGCACGCCGTCGCGCCGCCACATCACGTCGTGGGGATGGCCGAGCAGCGCGGCCGTCGCCGGGCCGCCGTCCCCCGTGTAGCCGGTGCCGCCGTTCCCGGCGACCGAGCTGATCGTGCCGCCGGCCGTGACCACGCGGATCCAGTTGTCGTACTCCGCGATCGCGATCCCCTCGTCGTGGTCGACGTCGATGCCGCCCGCGCCGCTCAGTTGCGCCGCGGTCGCTGCGCCGCCGTCGCCACTGTGGCCGCGCGTCCCGGTGCCGGCGACGACCACCTTCCTCGATCCGTCGATCCGGTAGACGCGTTCGCCGGCGCTGACGTACAAGCGGCTCATGTCGTCGTAGCCGAGCCCGACGATCGCGTCGGGGAAGCCAGAGGCGAGCACGCGGCGTGCCTTCGTCCGCAGGTCGACGCGCACGACTCGTTTGAGCCGACGGTCGCCCACGACGATCGCGCGTCCGTCCGTCGTGAGCGTGAGCGCGCCGGGCTCGGCGATCCGGAGCGGCTTCGGCTTCTTGGGCGGAGCGGCCGAGGAGTCGGAGCACGCGCCGACGACGAGGCCGGCCCCGAGAACGAGGAGGACGATCGCGAACTTGCGCACTCGACGGCCGTACACCGGTGCGGGCTTGCCGGTTACGGCGACCCCACGATCGTGCGAACGGCGCCCGTCGCGGGATTCACGGCGCGCACGCGCGGCAGCAGCCGCTCGGTGACGTAGATCGTCCCGTTCCGCGCGACCGCCACGCCGTTCGGCGCGATCAACCGCGCAACGGTCGTGACATCTCCACCGGCGACGCGCGCGATCCTGTTGCCGCCGGCGTCGGCGACGTAGAGCGCACCGTCAGGCCCGCGGTCGACGTCGACCGGGATCTGGAAGCCCGTCGCGTGCGTGCGCACGCCACCGCTCGCAACGTCGATCGCGACCAGCCGGTGGTTGAACGTGTCGCAGACGTAGAGCGTCCCCCCGTCGACGACGAGCCCGTGCGGCTGGTTCAGGCCGGTGTCGACGAGCGTCGAGATTCGCCGCGTCGCACGGTCGAGCCGCCGAACGCGCCCGCCGAGCTCCGAGAAGTACACGTTGCCCTGCGCGTCGAACGCGAGCGCGGTGATCTGCGCGAGGCCGGACGCGAGCGTCGTCACCCGTCCGCGCGCGTCGACCCGCCGGATCCGCGTCTCGTTGCTCGCGACCGCGAACCCTCCGCGCGGGTCGATCGCAATCTCGACCGGGAACCTGATCGTCGCGACCGCGGAGAGGCGCTTCCCGCGAAGCCGCAGGACCCGGTTCGAGATGTCGCCCACGAGCAGCGACCCGTCCCGTGCGACCGCGACGTCGGTCGTCCCGCGCAGCTTCGGCTTCGCCGGAGCGGCACCCGCGACGAGTGAGACCACGGCCACGATCGCGAGCACCCTCACTGCTCCTCCAACGAGTCCGCGAGCTCGAGCGCGCGCTCCTTCGGCACGTCCGCCTCGAGCCGGTAGATCACGTCGCCGCGGCGCCAGGCGAGCACGTTCCCCGCGAGGTAGCCGCGCATCGACCAGTGATTCGCGCCGGTCCCGGTGTCCTCGGGCGCGAGGAAGAACACCGAGTGGTCTCCGCCGGAGATCCAGAGTCCCCTCGAGCCGTCGTCGAGCACGGCCTCTTCCGCCGTCGTGTTGAAGGCGAGCGTCTTGTAGAAGAGGTCGGGCCCGCCGGTCTTCCACTGGCTGAAGACGAGCTTCGCGCGCCGGTCGTCGCCGCCGTAGATCGCGGTCACCATGTCGCCCGGCGGGTACTGGAGCCAGTACACGTGGTCGGGGTCGCCGACGCCCTTCGGCAGTCGGAGCGGCCGGCCGAAGTGGGCGGCGGCCTCCTCGAGCGGCATCTCGATCCCGTAGAACGGCGCGTCGACGTACCCGGCCTCCGGAAGCGAGATCCGACGCTCGATGTGAATGCCGGGGATCCGGTCGAGCAGGTCGACAACGCCGCTCCGCGCACCGGGCGACAGCGCGAGCACGGCACCGGCGACCGCGGCGAGGGCGACGGCGGACGCGAGCGCAATCCGCACGCGGCGGTGCGGCCGGCGCTCCGTCAGCTGCGCCCGCGCAGCGCCCGCGAGGTCCGGTGTCTCCGGGAACGGGTAGTGCGCGGCCGCCGCCTCGAGGCGGACCTCGAGCTCATGCATCGACCGTCACCCCCAGCTCCTCGCGCAGGTGCTCGAGTGCGCGGAAGACGCGCATCTTGACGGCGCCGCGGCGCACGCCGAGCGCCGCCGCGGTCTCCTCGTCGGTGAGACCGATGAAGTAGCGCGCGACGATCGCCGTCCGCTCCTCCTCCTTCAGGCGCGCGAGCGCGGCGAAGAGCTCGTCGCGGCGCTCGGCGTCGACGAGCTCCGCCTCGGGCGACCGGGCCGGATCGCCCGAGGCAGCCTCGTCCGCAGCGCGGTTGAGGAGGTGCGCGCGTCGGCCGAGCGTCCGGCGGCGGTTCCGGGCCTCGTTCGCCACGATCCGGAGCAGCCACGGACGAAAGGGCGAGCCGGTGCGGAAGCGCGGCAGGGCGTTGTACGCCTTGACGAACGCCTCCTGGGTCACCTCCTCCGCGTCGGCGGCCGAGCCGACGATCGCGTAGGCGGTGCGAAAGGCGACGTGCTCGTGCATGCGGAGGAGCGCCTCGTAGGCATCTGCGTCGCCGCGCTTGGCGCGCACGACGGTGTCGGTCTCCGGCGGCCGGCCCACCACCGAACCGTCATACACCGCGCAGGCGTCGGCGGTCACCGGCTGCGGTTTCCGGCCCGGTCGACCGCCACGACGCGCACCGGGCCGGCACCCGGCCTGCGGGCCGTCGTCTGCGCGTCGACGAGCGTCCGCCCGGCAAGCTGCGTCGCGGGGACGACCCGGAGGCGCCCGCCCGCGCGAACCTCGTAGTGGTCGACGCCGCTGCCGCGGTCGACCGCGCGGTCCCACTCGACGGTCGAGCCCCGTACGCGCACGCGAGGGCGGGAGGGGCGGGTCCGGTCGAGCCAGCGGAAGGCGACGGTCGCGCGGTTCCCGTCGCGCGCCGCGACCCGCACCTCGAGCAGGCCGGCGACGCGGAACGACCCGGCGACCGGGCCGAGCAGCACGTCACGTCCGGCGAACCGCCCGCCGAAGCCGCTGTCCAGCCCGTTCGCGCCGGCGTAGGCGAGGACGCCGTGCGCCGGCCGGTACTCGAACCAGTACTCGGCGCGCGCCGTCGTCACGACGAGCGCCTGGGCGCCGGTCGAGGGCCGTTCGAGCGCGTCGATCGCGTACGTCCCGCTCCGTCCCGTGCGCGACACCTGCTCGAGCCAGCCGAAGACCCACTTCTCCCACGCCGAGTAGTCCTCCTGGCCGTGGCCCATGACGGTGTACGGGTTCGCGTAGTTCTCGGCCGCACCGCCCGCTATCGCCGGACCTTCCTCGGGCAGTCCGTACGTGTGGCCGAGCTCGTGCGCGAGCGTCGTCCACGGGAAGACCCAGTTGATCCAGATCACGCGGCCGAAGTAGCTCCCGCCCCAGCGGCACGCCTCGATCCGCGGGAAGACGAACACCGTGTGCGAGTAGCGGCCGAGGTCGTAGCCGGAGCGCTGCGCGACCTCCGTCGTGAAGGCGTACAGCTGCCCGTAGTCGCAGGTCTGCGGCTCCTCGCTCCAGACGTGCAGCCACGGCGTCGTGTCGTGACGGAGCCACGTCCTGCCGTACGAAGCGGCGCGGACGTGCGCCGAGGCGCGCTCGACGGACGCCGCGATCGTCGCGTCGGAGAGGTCGGCCGTCTCCGGCCCCCACGTCAGTCGCAGGACAAGAAGCCGCTGCTCACCCGCCGGGGCGACGGCGCGCCCCGGCGCGGCGAGCAACAGCAGCAGCAGCGCGAGGAGGCAGAGGGGGAGGATCGTCCGCGCCACCACGTCGAATACACCGCGACACCCGGCCCGGTCACCTTGACCCTCTCCACGGCAGGTGCCTATCCTCGGCGCTCGGACGGCAACGAAAGCGTGGGAACGTGACCGAGGTGCCCCGTTCGTTGCTGCGGCGCCGCAGCCCTCCGCGCACCGGGGGCCGACTCACACTGCTCGACGCCTTCGCGCTCGCCGCCGACGGGCGAGTGATCGACCTGCCGACGCCGTCGCGGCGCCTGCTCGCCTACCTCGCTCTGCAGGACCGACCGCTGCACCGGACGTACCTCGCCGGCGCGCTCTGGCTCGACTCGTCGGAGGCCCGAGCCGCCGGGAGTCTCCGCTCCGCGCTCTGGCAGATCCGGCGCTGCGGATGCGAGCTCGTCGAGGAGGACGACCACCGGCTGCGCCTCGCCGACTCGGTCCGCGTCGACGTGCGCGACGCGCACGAGTGGGCGGCGCGCGTCCAGGATCCCGCACGCGAGATCGCGGCCGACGACGTCGGCGCCGCCTCCGACGCCGCCGAGCTGCTCCGCGACTGGTACGAGGACTGGGTCGTGCTCGAGCGCGAGCGCTTCCGGCAGCTGCGGGCGCACGCACTCGAGGTGCTCTCGTCGCGGCTCGTGCGCGAGGGACGATTCGTCGAGGCGATCGAGGTCGCGCTTGCCGCGGTCCACAACGAGCCCCTCCGCGAGAGCGCACACCGAGCGGTGATCGGCGTGCACCTCGCGGAGGGGAATCGTGCCGAGGCGCTACGTCACTACGCCTACTACCGTCGGCTCGTCACCGACAGGCTCGGCATCGAGCCGTCGGCGCGGATGGAATCGCTCGTCCGGGGACGCTAGGCCCATCAGTCAGTCGTCCTCCGCCAGATGGGGCAGGTCGTCCGCGAGCCGTGCGAGGCGGGTCTCGCCTGCGGCGACGATCGTCCCGAGGTCGAGGAGGCTTCCCGTCACCGTCCACGCGAGCCCGTACCACGACCAGTCCGTCCCCGACCAGCGCCGGATCTTGATGTCGTACGTCTCGCCCGGGATCGCGTCGAACTCCGCGACCTCGTAGCTGTTGTCCCACGAGCCGCTGTAGCCGACCTGGACGCCGTTGCGGTCGAAGATCTTCAGGTCGAGGTCGAGCGTCAGCTGCGAGCTGAGCGGGATCGTGATCCCGAAGATCGAGAACGTCGTCACCTTGCTGTCCCAGGCGAGCGCGACCTTGACGTGCCTCGGCCCGAACCAGAACTGCGGCACCTGAATCCGGTACGCGAACTTCGACATCCCCTTCGAGTCGAAGTCGCTCGAGTTCAGCGTTCCGACGTCCCAGCCGCGGCGCGTCGGCGACGCGTTCCGCGACCGCCGGTTCTGCGCGATGCGGTAGCTCTCGAACGCGTTCACGGCACCGCTGCCGTCGGACGCGTCGTCGTCGTCCACGACGTCCTGCCACCACGTGTCGCCGACCACGTTCTTCGTCGCGCCGGCGAGCATGATCGCGCGACAGCCTTCCGGCCAGGACTTGAGCGTGCCCGCCGTGCTCTGGAGCAGCGCCGCAACACCGGCGGCGGCCGGAGACGCCTGGCTCGTGCCGGTCATCGTGATCCCGTCGGCCGTGACGCTCGTCCCGTTCGCCGCGATCTCGGGGAGCTCACGGTCGGAGTGGCCCGACGACGGGTTCCGGAAGACGGAGCTCGACGACATTGCCGAGGCGGAGTCGTCGTGGTTGCCGATCGCGAGGCTGTTGAACCCCTTGTGGTTGACGAACTCGTCGCTCGGCGGGCTGATCCCGTCCGGGTCGCCGTTCCAGTAGTTGCCGGCGGCCTGGCACATCGTCGGATACGGCCAGTTCAGGATCAGCCAATCCTTGTAGACGTCGTCGAACGAGAGGCCGCTCGAGCCGGGCTCGGCGGGGCGGTGGAAGCTCTGGTTGATCACCGTGCACCCGCGGTCCTTGACCGCCCAGCGGAGCGCGTCGAGATCCTTCGAGTTCGCGGAGTGGAGCTTGCACTCCGGCGCGTGGCCGTGCGGCTTGTTCGCCTCCTTGTTCTTGACGATCGCGTGGACGTTCTCCGAGTGGTCCGACGTCGACGGCGACGAGTCGTACCGCGCCTCGATCACGAGGTTGGCGGTGCTCGTCGGCCCGCTCTCCCACACCGCGACCTTTACGCCCGAGCCCTTCGGGCCGGCGGTGTGGACGTCGTCCGAGTTTGCGATCGCGATCGAGTCCTTCAGGTCGTCGATCCCCTCCGGGTCGTAGAGGAAGACCGCGGCGACCTCTTTCCGCTTCGCGAGTTGCTGGATCTCGCGCTTGCGCATCCGCGCGAACACCACCGGCGCGGCGTCGTCGACGCGGATCTCCCTCGCGCCGTGCTCGGTCGCGATCTCTCCGAGCCCGCGCGCGAGACGCACGGACGTCTCGGCGCGCTCGGCGGCCGCGCGCGGGATGCCAGCCTCGCCGGACTCGCGCTCGAGCGACTTCTTCTCGTCCGGGTCGACCTCGCCGAAGCCCGACGCCCAGACCGCGACCATCACGGGCTCGTCCGGGCGCGCTCCCTGCAGGCGCGCGTAGAGCGCCTCGTCCAGCTTCCCGAGCTTCGCCGTGCGCTTCTTCTCCAGCTCCTTCAGCGCGCGCGTCTCATCGACGCGCTTGCCGGTCTGGTCGAACGCGAGCTTGACGGGCGCCTGCGTCCTCCGGTTGACCCCCTTCACGACCTCGATGTACGCGCCGCGAACGAGCTCGAAGAGCGGCAGGCGCTGCACGCCCCTCGCCGTGATCTTCAATCGCACCATGCTCTCGACCGCGACGTCGGCCGGGATGCGCGCGTTCGAGTCCACGAACTGGAACGGGATCGCCATCTCGGGCGAGAGCTCTCCGTTCTTGCTCGAGAGCAACGGCCCGATCTGCAGGACGTGTTGGCCCGGCGCGAGATCGTCGGGCGGCGTCCACGTCGCCCGCTTGCGCTGCGCGTCGACCTTGACGACGTTGGCGGCCCGCTCGACCCCGATCGACTGCTGCGCAGCCTCTGCGTCCATCGCCGCCGGCGTCTGCACGACGACCGTCGAGCGCGGGAACAGGAACTCGTCCCGCTGCAGTCCGATCAACTTCACGCCCGAGCGAAGCTCGGGCACCCGGATCGCCGGTCCAGGCGTCTGCGTCTCGACAGCACTCATGAATCACCCTCCCCGGTCGGATTTGGCCTCCGGACCAGTGTCCGCCGGGTCCGTCACCTGGGTGTCACGGGCGCGTCAACGGTGCACGGCTAGTCGATCGTGAGACGTTGACTCCAAGCGTGTGGGGAACTACCAGTACAACGACGAGTGAGGCTCCTGTTCGATCAGCTCTGGGTGCGATAGCGAGGTGCGCTACGGGTGCTCGGCAACGAACTGCGCCGCGAGCCGCTTCGGCGCCTGGATCAAGTCGGCCATGCCCCGAGGCTAGTCGGCCTTCCGCGATGATGCCTCCGTGAGCCCGATCGCATACTCGGCGCCTCGCAGCGACAACGTCCGCGCCGCCGGCCGAGCCACGCTGGGCGAGGTCGCGGCGACCTGGAAGGACCCGAGCCGGAGACGCGTGCTCGTTGCGTTCGCCGTCGCAGCCGCGGCGGCGTTCGCCTTCGCGCACGTCGCGGAGGACTACCTGACGAACGACCCGCTCGCCCGCTGGGATGTCGAGTTCGCCCGCTGGCTCGCGGGCGACCGGACGGCGACCGGAACGGACGTGTTCCGGGTGATCACCTTCTTCGGGAGCCCGCCCGTCGCTTTCGTGATCGCGGCCGTTGCCGGTCTGTTCCTCTACAGACGGCGCGAGCTGGCCGACGCGGCGCTCCTCGCCGTCGTGTTCGTCGGAGCCGAGGTGCTCAATCTGATCCTCAAGCTGGCGTTCCATCGCCCGCGTCCGGAGTACGCGTTCGTCCACCTCGACACGTACTCGTTCCCGAGCGGCCACGCGATGATCTCGACCGCGGTGTACGGGGCGCTTGCGTATCTCCTCTGGGGGCGGCTGAAGCGGGGGTGGGCACGGCCCGCTCTCGTCGCCGGCACCGCGGTGCTCCTGACGGCGATCGGCTTCAGCCGCCTCTATCTCGGCGTTCACTATTTCTCCGACGTGCTGGCCGGTGTCGCCGGCGGCGCGTTCTGGCTTGCGATGTCCATCGCTCTGGTGGGGCTGTTCGGGAGTGCGTTCGCGGCGCGCCTCGACGGGTCGCGTTTCGACGACGCCGGCCGCCGGATCACCCGCAGCTAGCCATCGGCCCTCAAGGAAGCCTGCTAGGTTGGAAAGTGCTTTCTGGCTTAGATTCCTCGCCCGCCAGGCGACGCCGTAAAACGTGTTCGGTTGTTGGTCGGCTCGGTCAGAAGCAACCACCGAAGGAGGCCGAATGGCCACCGGCACGATTCCTGTTTCTGAGACCCCGAGCACAGGGGGTCACACGACGAGCATTCTCGCCCGCTTCACGCCCGCGGCCACTGTCACAACCGAGCAGTACGACGAGACCGTCAGTCGCCTGGAGAAGTTGGGCAGCTGGCCGCCGGACGGACTCGAGTATCACGTCGCCTTCCACGCGAACGGTGAGTTCCGCGTCAGTGAGATCTGGGACTCGTGGCAGCAGTTCGACGCGTTCGGCGAGCGCCTCATGCCGGTGCTGAAGGACGTCGGGGTCGAGCTCGTGAGCAAGCCCGAGATGCTCGAGATTCACAACATCGTCAAGCGCTAACACGATCGCCCAACGTGCAGGGGCTCGGACTGGCCGAGCAGTCCGGACCCTTGAGCGCTCGGATGGAGCGGTGCAGAGTCGGCGCGACCCCCCGGCGCGTAGACTCCCGCGGCAGGAGCATGACTGCCCGTGAGGACAGGGAACTGATCGCCGGTCAGCTGGCCAAGCTCACTCAAACGGTCGAGGAGATGGCGGGCCAGCTCCAGTCCCTTCGCGAGCGCGCCGACAGCCAGCAGGCACAGGCCGACAGCCAGCAGGAGCGCACGGAGATCCAACAAGAGCGAATCGACCTCGCGGCGCGAGAGCTCGCCGAGGTCAGTGAACGTCTGCAGGCTGCGGCCAACGCGCTTCGAGAGTCCATCTGACCGGGTTCACCGCTTAGCGCCTGTCCTGACTAGCTCTCTTCGGGACTGTGGCAAACCGCCTCGAGCTTGAAGCCATGAGGATCGAGCCAGTAGGTCGCAAAGCAGTGTTCCCCGTACTGAGGGAAGGCCTGTGGTTCGTCCAGGATGACGGCCTCGCGTGTACGTGCCCACTGGTGTGCTTCTCGGACGACCGCTCTGCTCGCGACCAAGAACGCGAGGTGATGAAGGCCCGTCTGGCCCCGTGAGTAGGTTCCCGGTTCCTCCGCTTGGTAGAAGAACAGCTGTGAGCCTCGAGCACCGTCGGGCCCGTAGTTGAGTGGTCCGCCGGGGCCTGTGTCGAACCATTCGCGGAGCCCGAGGACGTGCATGAGATCGTCGTAGTACTGCTTGGTCGCGACGAGATCCGGCACGCCGATCCCGATGTGGTCGATGAATCCGGTTCGGGCCAAGGGCACCTCCTCGGTCGTTGAACGGTGAGATCGTAAGCGTCCTCGGAGCCGGAACTAGCTTGTAGGCGGCCCAGCCAATCGAAACCGTATGTCCGTGAGCGTCCCGCTCGTACCGACGTACGTGCGCTCCAGCCTGACCTGAGGAGCCGGCGGCTCGCCGAACAGACGCACCCCGTCTCCGAGCACGATAGGGACGATCTGCACGATGATCTCGTCAAGCCGACCAAGCGCCAGGACCTGCCGAGCAACGTCGGCACCGAAGATGCTTACCGCACGACCCCCGGCGAGTTCTGCGGCCCGCGCCAGCGCGGTCTCCAGGTCCGAGACCGCCTCCACCGTACGGTCGGAAGCGAGCTGCTCCGGATGATGCGTGAGGACGAGAACCGGTCCTGACCAGGCGCCGCCGTAGATTCCGGCGACAGCGCCCCCCTCGTCCGCACTCGCAACCTCGTACCAGCCGCGGCCGGCGAGCACGACCCCGGTTGAACGCGCGACCTCATCTGCAAGCTGCCCAGAGGTGTCGTATTCGGCTCCGCCAGTCCAGGACATGTCGTGCCCGGCGCCGGCGATGAACCCGTCGAGGGACATCGCTACGTGTAGGAGAACCATGCTGCTTTAGACCGTCTCCGAAGCGAGCACTCATCGGTCGCGAGGCGCAACCTGTCCGCGATCCCGCTCGTAGCTTGAAGCCGACGCCCGGACTCGAACCGGGGACCCCTTCATTACGAGTGAAGTGCTCTACCAGCTGAGCTACGTCGGCAGCACATGGAGAGTAGCGGGCTCGAGCAACGAAGGAGCCGCCTCTCGGCGGCTCAATCGCATCGGTGGGGATGTGGTGGGGAGGTTGGAGCGCGTCGCCCTTCACGCCGACCTCACGATGCTCGCGCGACTCGCGCAGGCTCTCTGCCGCGCGAGGGAAGCGCTACCGCTTGCCGCTTAGGCTCACGGTTCCCACCCCTCCCTCCGCGCCCTCCGCCTAAGTAGGTCTTCCCACTCTTTCCATTCACCCCGAATCGTGAGAAGGTCGCGCTTGTCATGAGTGACCCCGTCACGACCGAGCAGCAAATCCAGTTTCTGGCCAACGTCGTTAGTCGGCTTGTTGCTCATGTCGCCACGCTGAACGTAGACATGCACCTGCCAGAACAGAAGACGGCGGAGGAGCGGGAACAGAACTTCAAGCGCGCGAACGAGGATCTGAATGCCCTCCGTGCGACCCTCGAAGCGTGGATTCAGCGCTGGGATGTGGAGGGGAAACCGCCTCAAACCCCGCCCCTTCCCAAACGGGCAGGGTAACGCAGGCGTATTTCGCCAAACCCTCCTAGCGACCCTGCGGGTCTAGCCCCGCGTCTACTAGCCGGAGGGCCGTACCGGCCTCGAGCTTCGCGCGCAGGCCGAGGACGCTCCCGCTCCTGTCCCGGAGCCAGAACTCCCAGCTTGAGGCAGCCAGATGGCTAGATTCGACCGCCGCCATTAATCGTCGTCGCGGTAGTCCCACCATGTCCAGACCACAGCAGGAGTGCGAATCGCGAGCATTGCGAGGAAGGTGTAGACGGTCCACTCATGGCCGCCTGTGATGATTCCGAGCACGGTCGCACGTTAGGTCGAATCGGTCGGCCCGACAATGGCCGCATCAGTCCAAGAGACTGACCGCACCGAGGCCCTAAGCCCGCTTGTTCGCCTAGGGCTGGCGCCTGTCGCGCGGCTCCGTCTACTCGCACGTCTACCGAAAGGGGCCAGGGAATGGCACTCATCCGCGCGCAGCGCGCACGTCGGCGCCGGCGGGTCTTCGACACGAGAACCCTGGAGTTCGAGATCCGGAATCCCGGAACCCGACCCCACCCGGTGAGGCCGACCCCACTCCCCGGAAGTTGAAAGCGCGAGCGGTTCCCTCCCGGGGACCCTACGCCGCAGGAGTCGGTCGGTGGGCGGGCAAGTAAAGCGGCAGCATGGGTAGTTCTGGGCGTGTTGCAGTGGCGCGTGTGCTCGTGTTGGTGCCGCTGCTGTCGGTTCCGCTCTATCTCCTCGGCTCGGCGGTCGCGAACGCGCTTGACGAGGACTCCTCGAACGGCGTTTTCGCCCTTGGTCAGATCCTGGGCGTCCTCGGCCCGGCGGCTCTTGCCTTTGTCATTGCGTCCCGGCGACTTTCAGTGGCGGTGGCTGTGGTGCTTGGGCTGGTGGCTGGTGTCGTCTCGGCGGGCGTGCTGCTCGTGGGGTTAGCGGTCGTTTGCAGCGGGACCGACTGTTGAGTGGGTGTCGTCAGCGGTTCGGGTAGGGGTCGTTGATGCTGTCGCCGCCGCTCATGGTTTGCCATTCGCCGTTGCCGCACTTCGGGCACGGGGCAGGTGGCCGGTTGAGCCGACGTCGATCTGGTTGCTGCAGTTTGTGCACTGATAGGTGCCTGCTGAGACGTCGCTTCTTAAGCCGTACCTAGAGAGAGGCCCGGGGGAGCGCCGCTTCTCCCCCGGGCCGACCCCTGCGGCTACTGACCCCGGTTACGGCCAAGTCTTGCGCTAAGCCGTGGCGTATCTCGCAGTCTGTGCTGAGCGTTCTAGTGGTGCGGCCGCTCTGACTTTCAAAAGGGGTCACTAGCGCCGTATCGAGGCCCGGGGTAGGACTGACGGCAACCGCCTCGGGCCTCTACACGTAATCAATTTGGAGCAAACCGCTCGGCCAGTAGATCCGGCCGCTACGCCGTCGTATGGTTCCGGCCGTGGGGGCGTTGTGGTGCCAGGAGTGCCTCTTACTCGCCAACGACGGGGCGCGCGAGTGGCGGCTCCTCCGTGTTGACGTCCCGGGTGAGGATGACGAGCCGATCCTTGCCGCCTGCTGCCCGGAGTGCGCTGAGCGCGAGTTTGGGCTGCGCCGCCGTAAGGACTCAGCGCAAGCCGACCCGGGGTAGCCGGGCGGCGCGGAAGCGCGCTCAGTCGGCGCGAGTCTGGCGCGACCGGACTACTCCCGACGCCGACGAACATCAACAGCCCAGTGAAGATCGCGGCACCGCCGGTTGCTCCGACGCCGAGCAGAATCGCGGCGACCAGTGCACCGAAGATCGCGGCCCAGCGCCAAGGGTGCGCTTGCGCGAAACTGCGAAGTCGCTCGTACACGATCCCGGCTAGGCGGTGTCTTCGCGGATCCGCGGCAGGAAAGCGACGAACAGGAGTCCGACGATTGGTACGAAGAACCCGACGATGCCCCAGACCCATCCTGAGAGCCGTGAGCTTGTGCGGGACGCCTACCAACGGACTCATGCGCTCAACCTTCGGACGCGAGAGCGGTACGACGCAGCTAGTGACGCTCAAGTCATTAGCCCTGCATGGCAAGCCCTAACAGGAGAAGAGACAGACGAACGACGCGCGGCACTAGAGGCAGTTGAGAACGCCGAGGCCGCTGTCAAGTCCGTGATGGAGCTTGAGGGCGTGGACAAGCTCTGAACGGCTCGCTTGGTGGGGAGGTCGCGGGGAGCTTTGCCTGCCCACGGATGCCTCAGGGCGCCTCTACTCGAGGGCTAGAAACGCTGGAGCAATGTCACGTGACCCTGTGTGCCCACGCTCTGCGCGGACTTACGAGTGAAGTGCTCTACCAGCTGAGCTACGTCGGCAGGGATTCCAAGTGTAGCCGCGGTCTTCGCGGATCCATCACCATGCAGCCGTGGAGCTCGTCCCCGCCGCAACGTTCTCGGACGCGGAGCTCGCCGCGCTCTTCACGGCCGGCTACGAGGGCTACTTCATGCCGATTGCGATCGACGCCGACTCGTTCCGTTTCCTGGCCCGAAGCTTCGATTACGACCTCGACGCGTCCCGAGTCGCGCGCGACGCCGAGGAGTCGGTCGGGCTCGTCATGGTCGCCCGCCGCGATGACGAGGCGTGGATCGGCGGATTAGCCGTCATCCCGGAGCGGCGCGGCGCCGGCGTCGGAAGACGGTTGATGGAAGCGGCCGCTGCCGAGGCTCGCGCTCGTGGTGTGAGGCAGATCTGGCTCGAGGTGCTCGTGCAGAACGAGCCTGCCATCAGGCTCTACGAACAGCTCGGCTACGAGCGTGTCCGCGAGCTCGAGGTGTGGGCGCTCGACGGGTTCGACGAGGAGCGCGCGGAGGGAACGTCCGTCGCGACGGAAGACGCGATCGGTCGGGTGAACGACCGACCGCCTTGGCAGCGCGCTGACGAGACCGTTGCCAACATGGATGACGCCGAGGCGCTCGTGACGAAGAGCGGTACGTTGATCTACCGCGCGACCGGCGGGACGGCATCGTTGCTCCAGGTGGCGGCCGATGACGAGCACGGGGCGCGCGAGCTCCTCGCGACGCTTCCCGAGGACATGAATTCACTGCGCTACATGAACGGCCCGGTCGGCGACCCCGTCAACGCCGCGTTGAGGTCGCTCGGCGGGGCCGAGATCGCCCGGCAGCACGAGCTGATGCTCCGGCTCTAGTCGTGTCCGTGTGGCTGGACGGGCTGGAGCTCCGCATCGGCCTCGGCTGCATGCGGCTGTCGACGGACGAGAACCGAAGCGAGGAGCACGCGCTCGAGACGATCGCGGCCGCTGCCGAAGCCGGCATCAGCGTCTTCGACACCGCGCGCGCCTACGGGGACAACGAGACCTGGCTGGCGCGCGCACTCCGCCGCTGCGGGGCCGAGCGGAACGCGCGGATCGTGACGAAGGGAGGCATGAGCCGACTCGACGGCGGTTGGGTTCCCGACGGTCGCGCGAAGACGATCCGTGCCGACTGCGAAGCGAGCCTCGCCGCCCTCGACGGCCTGCCGATCGACCTCTACCTCATCCACACACCGGACCCGCGAACGCCCTGGCGAACCTCGGTTCGCGCGCTCGCACGACTCGTCGACGACGGCCTCGTGAAGAACGTGGGAATCTCGAACGTGAACCGCTCGCAACTGGACGAAGCGCTCGAGCTCGCTCCGGTCGCTGCCGTCCAGGTCGCGCTCAGCCCGTACGACGACCGCGCGCTCCGCGGTGGAGTCGTCGAGCGCTGCGACGAGGCGGGCGTCGCGGTGCTCGCGCACTCGCCGCTCGGTGGCCCGAAACGCGCGGGCAGGATCGCACGGAACAATGCAGTCGCCCAAGTGGCCGACGCGCACGGCGCGACGCCGGCCGAGATCGCGCTCGCCTGGCTGCTCGAGCTCTCCCCGATGGTCGTGCCGATCCCGGGTGCCCGCCGACCCGAGACCGCACGATCTGCTGCTCGCGCCGGAGCGCTCGTCCTCGAGCCCGACGACCGCGAAACGCTCGATCGAGCGTTCGGCAGGCCACGCGCCGCTCCGTCGGGACAGCCGAAGGCCGACGCCGATGTCGTGCTCGTCATGGGCATCCCCGGAGCCGGGAAGACCCGGGTCGCCGAGGACTACGTGGCGCGCGGGTACCTCCGCCTCAACCGCGACGAGCGCGGGGGATCTCTCCGGGACATCGCCGACGCGCTCGACGAGGCACTCGGCTCGGGCACGCGGCGCGTCGTCCTGGACAACACGTACCTCACGCGCGCGTCGCGAAGCTACGTCATCGAAGCGGCGACGCGCCACGGGGTCGCGGCGCGCTGCATCTGGCTCGACACGCCGCTCGCGCAGGCGCAGGTCAACCTCGTCGAGCGTCTGCTGGTCCGTTTCGGGGAGCTCCCGACGCCCGAGCTGCTGCGGGAGACCTCTCGGCGCGAGCCGGGCGTCCACGCACCGACGTCTCAGATGCGCGCGGTCCGCGAGCTGGAGCCGCCGTCGACGGACGAAGGGTTGAGCAACGTCGAGCAGCTGCCGTTCGAGCGCGCGTGGCGGGGGCGTGCAGGCGTCTTCGTCGCGGCCGCTGCTCTCCGGCAGAGCGGCTGGGACGCGGCGCTCGCGGACGGAGATCGGACCGCGCCCCACCTCGTCTTCGACTGGAAGCCCGACGGCACGGTCGCCGAGCTCGCCGCCGACGTCACGCGCCTGTCAGCCGAGGTCTCCGGCCCGGTGGAGAGCGCGGTGTGCCCCCACCCGGGCGGCCCGCCGACCTGCTGGTGCCGACCGCCGCTCCCGGGACTCGTCCTCGCGTTCGCGCGTGCGCACGACATCGACCCGTCGCGCTCGACGCTCATCGGAACGAGCCCGGCGCACCGAACACTCGCGTCCACGCTCGGCGCTCGTTACGTCGCGGTCTGATTCTCGGTCGGTCGGGCGGAGGCGCGCCCTACTTCTTCGGTTCTTTGTCCTTCTCGGCGTTTCCGGGGTCGGCCGGCGGGCCGTGTTCGGCGGCCGGGGTCTCCGGTTCGGCGACAGGAGGCTCGGCAGGCTCCGGCGCGGCAGCGACCATGTCCTTCGGCTTTGGGTTGTCGCGCCCACGGGCGGGCTCGGGCTCGTCGAGCTTCTTCGCCCGGCCTGGGGGCGTCTTCGCCTGCTCGGGCGCTGCGACGTCGACCGCGGCCTCAGTCGGAGCTTCGTGCAGGACCGTCGCTGCAGGCACCTCGGCCTGTGCCGCTGCTTGGGCTCCCGTCTGCGTCAGGCCCGCAGCCGGTTTCGCCGCCGCGTGGGATGCAGCGCGAACCTTCTTCGCGCGGCGCACGTGCTTACTGCTTGCGGCCGGCACGGCCGCAGCAGCTTTCGCCGGATGCTGGACATGGGCCGCCGCGACCTTCTTGGGCGGGTGACCTTTCTGCGCATGGTGGTGCGGCACGGTCACGGCGACCGCCGTGCCGGATGCCGCAACCGCCACGACCGCGACCTTCGCGGCGGCGCCGCCCTCGAACAGCGTCTTGAGGCCTGTCAGCAGCGCGCCGGCGTCGAACGCCTTGCGGATCCGCGAAAGCGGCCTCGGCCGGTCGTTCTCGGTGCGGAGCTTCGATGCGAGCGTCCGGCGTGCGCGGAAGATGAGCGTCTCGACGGCCGACTGCGAGAGCTTGAGCTCGTCTGCGATCTCGTGGTACGAGAGCCCCCGCCACTCGCGGAGGACGATCGCGCGGCGCTGGCTCGACGGCATGTCCTCGAGCGCATCGGTGAGCCGCATCAGCTCGTCGGCCGACTCGCGCGGAGGTGCCGGCAGCACGTCCTGCACGGCGCCGAGGTCGCTCGGCGACTCGACGCGGGTGCGTCGGCGCGTCGAGCGCCGGCGCGTCAGGCACACGTTGTGCGCGATCTTGAACAGCCACGGAAGCTCGGCGTCCGGCGTCACGCCGCGCTGCAGCGCGCGGTGCGCGTTGAGGAACGTCGACTGCACGGCGTCCTCCGCCTCGTCGCGCGAGCCGAGCTGGTTCACGCAGAAGCCGAGGATCTGCGCCGCGTAGCGCTCGTAGAGATCCTGCGTCGCGTCCGCGTCGCGCCCGGGGCGCTCGACTCGGACAGCACGGCCTATGGAGGGGACAGCGGCGATGCGGAACCTCACCTGGCGGTTGATCTCGCGCTTGCCGCATCCGGCACGAGACGGTGGCCGTCGGAGTGTGGGTGAGGTTCGAGGAGCTTGCAAGCCCCGCGAAAGCGGTGCCGTTACGACTCGAGAACGAGGTTCAGCGCCAACTCGCGGCGCAGGCGCACGAAGAGGGCCTCCAGGGCTAGCTCCGGGTTCAGGTTGAACTCCTCGAGCTCCCGCCACACCTGGCGGACGAGCTCGCAGGCCCGTTCGGCGGCGGCGAGCCGCTCGAGGGTCGCGTCCTCGGTCAGCTCGGCGAGCCGGTCGGAGTGGATCGCGGCCCGCTCGGCGCCCGTCGCGACGACGACGAGGTCGCGATACCAGGCGGCGAGCTCCTCGAGCGAGGCGAGCAGCTCCTCGCGCTCCGCCCCGCGCTGGGCGCGGCGGAGGCGCTGGTCGGCCTCGCGCTGGGTGAGGTCGAGGCGTTCGAGCTCGCCCTCGGCGGCGTCGCGCGCGCCGGCGCCGCGCTCGGCTGCGGCGGCGAGGATGTCGGCCGCGGCATCGCCGGGCTCGAACGACGCGTCGCGGTAGACGTCGCGCGCGAGCGTCAGCAGCGCGTCGCGCCGCCTCGCGGCGGCCGGGTCGAGCAGCCGGTCGACGCGATCGAGCCGGCCGCCGGCGACGCGCGCGAGCGCCGTCATCTGCTCCGGCTCGAGCCCCGGCGCGCGGCCCTCGATCTCGTCGCGCACCGCGCGCTCCGAGAGCCGGCGGAACGGCACGTGCTGGCAGCGCGAGCGAATCGTCTCCGGGAGCGGGCCGAGGTCGCTCGCGACGAGCACCATCACCGCGTACGGCGGCGGCTCCTCGAGATCCTTGAGCAGCGCGTCGGCTGCGTCCTCGTTCATCCTGTCGGCGTCGTAGATCAGGTAGACGCGCCGGTGCGCCTCGAACGGGCGCATGTGCAGGTCGTGCCGGAGCTCGCGGATGTCGCCGATCCGGATCTGGTCGCCGATCGGCTCGAGGGAGTAGACGTCCGGGTGCGCGTGGCGGAGGACACGGTCCTGCGAGCCGATCAGCTCGGCCGCAAACGCGAGTGCCGCCCGCCGCTTGCCGACCCCGCGCGGGCCGTGGAAGAGGTAGGCGTGCGCGGGCGCGTCATCGGCGAGCGCCGCGCGGAGGAGGCGCTTCGCCTCGGGCTGCTCAGGAAACGTCTCGAAGCTGTCCACGGATGGTCTCGGCGAGCTGCTCGGGTTCGAGCGAGCCGTCCACCGCGAGGATACGGCGCGGGAAGAGCTCCGCGAGCTCGCGGTACGCGCGGTCGACCTTCTGGACGAACTCGTCGTCCTCGCGCTCGATGCGGTCGCGGGTGTCGCCGCCGCGCCGGCGCGACTCGCCGGGGTCGACGAGGAGGAGGAAGGTGCGGTCGGGGAGGAGCCCCCGTGTCGCCTGGAGGTTCAGGTCGAGGACGCGCTCGACGCCGAGGCCGCGCGCGATCCCCTGGTAGGCGAGCGACGAGTCGATGTAGCGGTCGCAGAGCACGACGGCTCCGCGCGAGAGCGCCGGCGCGATCACCTCGTCGACGAGCTGCGCGCGGGCGGCCGCGAAGAGCGCCGCCTCGGCCCACGGGACGACCGGGTGGTCGAGGTGGAGCACGACGTTCCGGATGTGCTCGCCGACCTCCGTACCGCCCGGCTCCCGGGTCGTGACGACCTCGCGGCCCTGGCCCTCGAGGTGGTTCCTGAGCAGCTCGACCTGCGTCGTCTTGCCGGAGCCGTCGAGCCCTTCGAAGGTCACGAACATCGCGCCGGAGCATAGGGAGGAGCGTCGGGGGGCGGGCCGAAAGGAGGCATCCCGTGGACTATCCCGTCGAGGCGAACCGCTGGCGCACGCGCGCCATCGTCCTTGCGGCAGTGGCCGCGCTCGAGCTGATGGTGCTGCTCGGGCTCGGAGCCGTCGCGGCGGGGCGGATGCTGTCAGGTGAGGTGAGGACGGCGGCGCGGGCGCACGAGCTGCCGGCCCGGAAGACACCGCCGGCGTCGGCGCCCGACCGTCCCATCCTCGAGCGTTCGCAGACGTCGGTCGTCGTGCTGAACGGCAACGGCATCTCCGGTGCCGCTGGGGCGAGCGCCGCGCGCGTGCGCAAGCTGACGTACGTCGTCGCGGGCGTCGGCAACGCTCCGCGAAGCGACTTCGCGCACACGATCGTCATGTACCGCGACGGCTACCGCCGAGAGGGGCAGCGGCTCGCGCACGACGTCGGGATCAAGCTCGTCGGGCCGCTCGACGGTCTGCGCGCGAAAGAGTTGATGGGCGCGCACATCGCGCTCGTCCTCGGTCGCTGAAACTCGCCTTGACTTCGTCGGCTGTGCGCCGCACTATAAAACGTTCAACTGCGAGACGTTCGTTTCGCCGTTTTCGAAAGGAGGTCAGCTTGCGCTTCACCGATTCGATTCATGCGGGTTGGCCTCTCGTCGCGGTCTGACGACGCGGCGCGGGGCATTCCCCGTCATCCCACGACTGCTCACCGGTTCGCCGGCGATCGACGCGATCGCTCGCAGGCGCAGCGGCGAGTGACAAACGCGCGCTGACGCGCGCCAACGACGAAAGGAGAGCGCATCCGTGCGAGGACCGCTCCTTGCAATTCGCAGGACGAACGGACGCGAAACACCGACGAAGGACGAAAGGAGGGACCGTGGACTACGAGGCACTCCGACAGCTGACCCGTGATCGTCGCGAGGGCTTGACGCGTGACGCGCACGCCGAGCGTCTGTGGCTGCAGGCACGCCGCCGGCAGACCCGCCGGCGCCGGCTTCTGCTCGACGCCGCACGCGACTGGCTGCTGCCCGCTCGCCGCGCCGCGAGCCGTGCATAGCGACGACGCAACGAACAGAGCCCACGCGTCCGGCCGACCGCAACCGTCCGCCGGGCGCGTGGCGCTCCGATCTCCGCGACACGTCCGCGCAGGCCAGGTCCGGGGTCTGACCCCGGCCTAAGCCCCGCAGAACGCGTCCGAGGTGTCGCCGACCGGGCTCGACGAGCACACGAAGCCGCTGCAAACCGGCGGTCGACGGTCGCGCTCGGCGGGGCGCCGGTGTTCCACCCGGGAGCGCCCGGCGGGACATGTCCGGGGTCAGACCCTGGTCACGCCCATAATCGACGCGTGGACGAACGGAAGCAGGCCGAAGTCGACTACCCCGAACGCGTCGGGGAGGCCGGCCGCGAGTGGCTCCGCACGAAGCCGTTCGCGAACGAGCCGCGCGAGACCGCGCGCCACCTGATCGACGCGGGCTACGTGATCGAGCTGCTCGACCTCCGCCCCGGGATGCGCTTCGTCGAGTTCGGCTGCGGCTCGGGCTGGATGACGCGCTTCGTCGCGCGCCACGGGCTCGACGCGCACGGCTACGACATCTCCCCCGCGATGATCGACATCGCGCGCGAGCAGGCGCGAGAGGAAGGGGTCGACGCGCACTTCGAGGCCGCCGACTTCGAGAGCCTCGACCTCCACGGGAACTTCGACGCCGCGCTGACCTACGACGCGCTCCACCACAGCGCCCGCCCCGACCTCGTGATCGCCACCGCCAAACGCGCGCTCAAACCCGGCGGCCTGCTGCTCGTCTCCGAGCCGAACTGGAAGCAGCGCTTCCAGGGCCGCGACGCCACCGAGGAGTACGGCACGACCGAGCTCGGCTACTCGCCGCACCGCCTCAAGCGCCTCCTGAAAGACCATGGCTTCACGGACGTCCGCCGCTTCCACAACAACCGCAAGCGCCTCTTCTCCAACGCGCCAGCAGATGTGCTCGCGCATCTCGCCGAGCCACTCGTCTACCGAGTGCTCGCACCGTTCTGGACTCAGGTCTGGCTGCGCGCGAGAGCCCGTTGATGCTCTAC
>DASTHC010000011.1:0-21296 GCA_035718485.1 Gaiellaceae bacterium | reverse complement strand
CGCGCCTAACGAAGCCCTTCGCAGGCGTCGCTCTCGCGGAGCGCCTGCTCGAGCTCGCCCGCCGGATCGAGCTTCCGGACCCGCGCGATCGTCTGCTCGACCGCCTTCGCGGAGTCGGCGAGCTGCTCGGCAATGGTCGCGAGCCGCGCGAACGCGTCGCTGACGCTCGACGCCGGCTGCTCCAGCGCCTTGCGGGTCTGGCTCGCCCGCGCCCGGAGGACGTCCTCGAGGTCGTTCAGCTGCTGCTCGATCTCGTCGCCCGCGTCGGTCTGCGGCGGGCCGAGCTGGCCGAGGTCGGCGAGCAGGTCGTCGGTCGCCGCGACCGCCCTCCGCACGGCCTCGTCGAGCGTCTGCTCGTCGAGCGTGCTCGGATCCGCGAGGTCGGAGGCCGCCCCCTCGACCTCGTCGCGCCAGTCCCCGACGCTCGTGCAGAAGTCGTCGGCCCACTGCTTAGACGCCGACTCGTCGCCGCCGCAGCCCGCGGCGGCCAGCGCGAGCGCTCCGCAGAGGACCGCGAGCGTCCGGATCACGCTGTGAAGTGAACCTGACGGCCCGGTCGGCTCTCTACACTCGATCGATGCCGCCGATCTCGTTCGCCCGGGGGATCCCGGCGCCCGAGTGCCTCCCGGTCGAGGAGCTCGCCGACTGCGCTCGCGCCGCGATCGAGCGCGACGGCCGGACGGTTCTCTCCTACGGCGCGGGCGGAGGCTACGGTCCGCTCCGCGAGTGGCTCGCCGAGCGGCACGGCGTCGAGCCGTCCCGGATCCTGCTCACGAACGGCTCGCTCCAGGGCTTCGTCTTCCTCGCGTCGCGGTTCGCGGGCGAGCGGCGATTCCTCGTCGAGGCTCCGACCTACGACCGCCCGCTGAAGATCCTGCGCGAGCTCGGAGCGGACGTGGTCGCGGTGCCGCAGGACGACGAGGGGCTCGACGTGGACGCGCTCGAGGCCGAGCTCGACGGCCCGGCGCTGCTCTACACGATCCCGACGTTCCAGAACCCGAGCGGGCGCACGCTCTCCGCGGAGCGGCGGCGTCGGCTCGCCGAGCTGGCCGGCGAGCGCGACCTGCTGCTCTTCGAGGACGATCCGTACGGGCTCGTGCGCTACGAGGGCGAGCCGCTGCCGTCGCTCTTCGAGCTCGCGGGCGGTGAGCGGACGATCTACAGCTCGTCGTTCTCGAAGACGATCGCGCCCGGCGTCCGCGTCGGCTGGTTCGTCCTTCCCGCCGACCTCGCCCGCGAGCTGGAGGCGACCGCGACGGCGACGTACATCACGCCGGTGCTGCTCTCGGAGGCGACCGTCTTCGAGTTCGTCCGCCGGGGCGCCTTCGAGCCGAACCTCGAGCGCGTCCGGCAGCTGCTCGGCGCGCGCCGCGACGCCATGCTCGAGGCGCTCGACCGGGAGCTCGCCGGCCGCGCGACGTGGAGCCGGCCCGACGGCGGCTACTTCCTCTGGCTGGACCTCGGCGTCGACACCGCTCGGCTGCTCGAGCAGGCCGAGGCCGACGGGGTCACGTTCGTCAAGGGCAGCGACTTCTTCCCGCCGGGCGGGGGCGGCGGCCAATCCGCGCGCCTGGCCTTCAGCTACGTCTCGCCCGACGAGATCGCCGAGGGCGTGGCGCGGCTCGCGGCGCTCGTGCCCGCGGGCGCCTCGGTCTAGACGAGCGCGGCTGCGCGGGCGGAGTCGGTCCGCGCGACGAGCGTGGGCTGCTTCGGCGGGACGAGGGACCCGCGCTTCATCGCGCGGAACGTGGGGCAGATCGCGTCTCCGGCGAGTGCGCAGAGACCCGCGCGCCGGAAGTAGCAATCATCGCAGGTTGGTTGGCCCGTCTTGCTCATGATCCCCTTTGCTCGCCACTAACCGGTGGAACAAACAGGCGTGGAGTGTACGACGGATCGTGCGAGGTTCAACCACCCCGTTCACGAAATGGACGCATTTTGCGGCCTCTTCGAAATTGGCGAAATCTCGCTAATTCTGGGCGGCGCTCGGCAAAGTTGCCAGCTGCCGCAACGCCTGTTGAAAAGTTGTCACAGGGATGATCCGGACGTTGCGCGCGTACTTGCGAGCTTCGCGCGCGTTTTCCCCAGCCGGAACGAGGAACACCTTGATCCCCGCGCGCTCGACGCCGATCGTCTTCTGCTTCACGCCGCCGATCGCCCCGACGTGCCCGTCGAGGTCGATCGCGCCGGTCACCGCGACGCGGTTGCCGTGGTCGACGTCCTTGCCGAGCTCCTCGACGACGTCGAGCGCGAAGGCGAGCCCGGCCGACGGGCCGCCGACGTTCCCGGTGTCGATCTCCACCTTGAGCGGGAGCTTGATCGAGGCCGCCTGCGAGACGATCACCCCGATCACGGGCCGGCCGTCAGGGCCCCGCTCGGGGCGGATCGTCGTCTCCAGCGTCTTCGAGCCTCGCTTGACGGTCAGCTTCAGGTCGTGTGTGGTGCCGGCTGCGCGGATCGCCGCGCGGAGGCCGCTCGGACCGCGGACCCGCTTCTCGTCGATCGCCGTCACGACGTCGCCCGGGAGGAGCTTCCCTCCGGCCGGCGCCTCGGAGTCGGCGAACTCGATGCGCGCCCCAATGGGCGTCGCGATCACCTTGTGGCCCATCGAGCGCAGGGCCACGGCAGCGGCGACCTGCTGCGACATCTTCATCTCCTGGAGCTCCTCGCGGCGGCGCTCGCCTTCGCTCACTCCCGGCGGCTTCACCTGGTCGCCGGGGACGATCGTCGCGCCCTCGCGCGAGCCCGGCCAGATGCGCTCGAGCGCCGTCGCCTTGCGGACGAGCACGTCGACGAAGTAGATGCCGCCGTCCTTCGGATCGTGGCCGCCCTGGACTTCGACGAGCGGCGCGACCGGATGCGCCTCGTTGGGCAGGAAGATGTAGCTGTCGGTGGGGAAGACCCAGACAGCGAAGGCGGCAGCCGCGACGAGGAGCCCGGCGACGGCTAGCCGGGCCGGCGAGAACAGCCGCAGCACGGCGTGATCGTAGACGCGGTTTCTTAAAGGAGGCTTCGGATCATGCCGCCGTCGACCGGAATCAACGTCCCCGTAACGTACGAGGCGCGGTCGGAGGCGAGGAAGCAGACGACGTCGCCGACCTCGCGCGGCCTGCCGAGCCGCCGCATCGGGATCGTCGCGAGGTCGGCCTCGGTCGGGCCGTCGGGCCAGACCTCCCGGATCCGCTCGGTGTCGATCCGTCCAGGCGCGATCGAGTTCACGGTGATGCCCTGCGGCGCGAGCTCGCGCGAGAGCGTCTTCGCCCAGCCGACGACGCCAGGGCGGACCGTGTTCGAGAGCACGAGGTTGTCGACGGGCTCCTTGACCGTGCTCGACGTGATGTTGATCACCCGGCCAGCCTCGCTCTTGCCGAGATACGGCAGGCAGAGCGTCGTCAGCCGGATCGCCGAGAGGAGCAGGAGCTCGACGGCCTCCTCGACGAGGTCGTCGGTCAGCTCGACGGCTCTCGTCCGGGGCGGGCCGCCCGAGTTGTTTACGAGGACGTCGATTCCGTCGAAGGCGTCGATGGTCTTCTCGACGAGCCGCCTCAGGTCGGCTGGATTCGAGACGTCGCCGCGAACGGCGAGCGCACCGAGCCGCTCGGCCTCGCGCTCGAGCGGGTCGCGGTTCCGCGCGAACATCGCGACGTTCGCCCCTTCGCCCGCGAGCGCCTCGGCGACGCCGAGACCGATCCCTGCGGACCCGCCGCAGACGATCGCGGTACGGCCTTTGAGCCCCAGCTCCATCTAGTGGCCGCCCCGGTCGCGTCTCCGGATGCCTGGGTCGCGAGCACCAACCGATGCAAGGACGCAGGGAGCGCTCGTGCTGGATAGCACGGGCGCGACTGAGGACGCGGCAGCGCGCCGCGTGCTCGGGGTCCAGGCGCCGGAGGACACGACCGGGGAGGCCACTAGGCCGTGAGCACGCCGACCACGTCGCGCACGGCCGCGGCCGACTCGTCGAGCCACGCGCGCTCCTGGTCGTTCAGATCCAGCTCGACGATCTCCTCGATGCCCTTCGCGCCGAGCTTGACGGGGACCCCCATGTACAGCCCGTCGATGCCGTACTCACCCTCGAGGAGCGCGGTGCAGGGGAGCATGCGCTTCTCGTCCAGGCAGATCGCGTCGACCATCTGCGCCGCGGCTGCGCCCGGCGCGTACCAGGCCGACGTGCCGAGCAGGTTCACGATCTCGCCGCCGCCCTTCCGCGTCCGCTCGACCATCGCGTCGATCGTGTCCTGTGCGACGAGCTTCGTCAGCGGAACGCCGCCGACGGTCGTCGCGCTCACGACCGGGACCATCTGGTCGCCGTGGCCGCCGAGCACCATCGCGGTCACGTCCTTCACCGATGCGTCGGTCTCCCACGCGATGAACGTCGCGAACCGCGCAGTGTCGAGGATCCCGGCCATGCCGAAGACGCGCTCGCGCGGCCAGCCGGAGACCTTCTGCGCGACGTGGCACATCGCGTCGAGGGGGTTCGAGACGACGATCAGCACCGCCTCGGGCGAGTGCGCGACGACCTGCTCGGTGACGGAGGTGACGATCTTCTCGTTCGTCGTGACGAGGTCGTCGCGGCTCATCCCCGGCGAGCGCGGGAGGCCGGCGGTGATCACGACGACCTCGGAGCCGGCGGTCTCCTCGTAGCCGTTCGACCCGACGACGTTCGGCTCAAACCCGAGCACCGCGCCCATCTGGTCGATGTCGAGCGCCTTGCCCTGCGGGAGGTTCTCCTTGATGTCGACGAGGACGACGTTCGCGTAGTCGCGCTGCGCGAGCACCTGCGCGCACGTCGCGCCGACGTTCCCCGCGCCGACGACGGTGACCTTGCGGCGCATCAGACGCGCACTCCGAGCTTCTCGATCAGCGCGTCGGCGACCTCGCTCGTGCCGACGGCGGTCGGGTCGTCACGCGTCGGCTTCATGTCGTAGGTGACGCTCTCGCCCTCGCGGATCACGTCGGCGATCGCCCGCTCGAGGTTGTCCGCGGCCGCGTCCTCGCCGAGGTGGCGGAGCATCAGCATCCCCGAGAGGAGCTGCGCCATCGGGTTGACCTTGTTCTGGCCGGCGTACTTCGGCGCCGAGCCGTGCGTCGGCTCGAAGACCGCCGCGTCGTCGCCGTAGTTCGCGCCCGGCGCCATCCCGAGTCCGCCGATCATGCCGGCGCAGAGGTCGGAGAGGACGTCGCCGTAGAGGTTCGGGAGCACGAGCACGTCGTACTCCTCGGGGCGCTGCACGAGCTGCATGCACATGTTGTCCACGATCCGGTCGTCGAAGTCGACGTCCGGGTTCTCGGCGGCGACCTCGCGCGCGACGTGCAGCCAGAGCCCGTCGCTGAACTTCATGATGTTCGCCTTGTGCACCGCCGTCACCTTGCGGCGGCCGATCTTCCGCGCGTAGTCGAACGCGAACTCGAAGATGCGGCGCGTGCCGGTTACCGAGATCGGCTTGATCGAGATCCCGGCGTCGCGCCAGCGAAGCGAGCCGCCCTTCGACTCGATCCAGGAGATCAGCTCCTCGGCGTCCGGCGTTCCCTGCTCGTACTCGATCCCCGCGTAGAGGTCCTCGGTGTTCTCGCGGATGATCACGAGGTCGACGTCCTCGAAGCGCGAGCGCACGCCCGGGTAGCTCTTGCACGGACGCACCTGCGCGTACATGTCGAGCGCCTTCCGGAGGCCGACGTTGACGGAGCGGAAGCCGCCGCCCACGGGCGTCGTGATCGGGCCCTTCAGCGCGACGCCGTTCGTCCGGATCGACTCGAGCGTCGGCTCCGGCAGCGGGTTGCCGCCGTGCTCGTGCATGACCTCCTCGCCGGCCGGCTGGACGTCCCAGTCGAACTCGACACCGGTCGCCTCGAGCACGCGGCGCGTCGCTTTGGTCAGCTCCGGACCCGTGCCGTCGCCCGGAATCAATGTCACTCGATGTGCCATTCCCGGGGCGGGACTGTATCGGGCGCCGCGAGGCGCCTGTCCGCGAAGCGGACCAAGGGAGGGGGCGCGGGGGAACCGTGCGGTGGTTCCCCCGCCGGGAGCCAGCAAGCAGTCGGGTAGATTCCAGCCCGATGAACGACTTCAAGCCTGGCCTCGAGGGCGTCGTCGCCGTCGAGACCGAGATCGCAGAGCCCGACCGCGAGGGCGGATCGCTCCGCTACCGCGGCGTCGACATCGAAGAGCTCGTCGGCCACTACCCCTACGAGAACGTGTGGGGGCTCCTCGTCGACAACGACCTGAGCTCGAAGATGCCCGACCCCGAGCCGTACGAGCCGGCGGCCCTGACGGGGAACGCACCGGCGGACCTCCAGGCGGAGACGGCGCGGCTTGCGGGCACCTGGAAGCTCGGCAAGTTGAACGAGATCTCGGACGCGCAGGCGCGCGAGGACCTCGGCCGGCTCTCCGCGCAGATGATGGGCATCGTCGCGCGCTCGGCGGCGGTCGCCGACGGGCGCGAGCCGGCGCCGGACGACGTCGTCGCGAAAGGGACGACCGCAGCCGAGAAGTTCCTCCTCCGCTGGCGCGGTGAGGCCGACCCGAAGCACGTGAAGGCGATCGACACCTACTGGATCTGCACCGCCGAGCACGGCCTGAACGCCTCGACGTTCACTGCGCGTGTGACCGCGTCGACCGGCGCGGACTGCGGCGCGTCGCTCTCGTCCGCCGTCGGCGCGCTCTCCGGCCCGCTGCACGGCGGCGCGCCCGCGTACGTGAAGCCGATGCTCGAGGAGGTCGCGGCGCTCGGCGATGCGGAGAAGTGGGTGCGCGAAGCGCTCGAGAGCGGCAGGCGGATCATGGGCTTCGGTCACCGCGTCTACCGTGCCGAGGATCCGCGCTCGCGGGTGCTGAAGCGCACGGCGGAGGAGCTCGGCGCGCCGAACATCGACGTCGCGGAGGAGCTCGAGCAGGTCGCTCTCCGCGTCCTCCAGGAGCGGCATCCCGAGCGCGTGCTCGCGACGAACGTCGAGTACTACTCCGCCGTTGTCCTCGACGCGGCCGAGATCCCGCCGCCGCTCGCGCCCGCGATGTTCGCGTGCTCGCGCGTCGCCGGCTGGTCTGCGCACATCCTCGAGCAGAAGCGGACCGGGCGGCTCTTCCGGCCTTCGGCGAAATACGTCGGCCCGGCGCCCAGGTCGCTTCAACCCGCTTGACGCTTGCGGAGGCCGCCGCGCAGGCGGAGGAGCTCGCGACCGCGGGCGACGAGAAGGCCCTCGCGACGCTGCGGCTCCAGTGGGACGACGAGCTCGAGATGGCGGCGCGTGACCCGGACTTCCGGGTGCGCGCGCAGGCCTACCGTGCGATCGCGCAGTTCCGCTTCCGCCAGAAGACCGAGCTCCTGCGCCGCGGGCTCGAGGACGACAGCCCCGCCTGCCGCGGCTCGGCGCTCGTCGCGCTCGAGTCGCTCTCGCGCGATCATCCGGGCGTCGTCAACCAGGTTCGGCCGAAGCTGCACTCGCTCGCGAGCGCGGACGGGAACGAGGCCGTGCGGCGGCTGGCGATCGTCTGCCTGAAGAACGCCTCACCGCAGCCCGACACGATCCGCCTGCTGAGAGGGCTGGCGGACGACGATGAGCAGAACCGCGAGCTGCGGGAGACCGCGGGCAAGGTCGCGGAGCTCCTTCGCAAGAAGTCCGGCGCGCCGCGCTAGCGGTCTAGACGTGGTGGCCGCAGGTGCGGCCCTGGATCTCCCGGCCGCACGAGGGACAGGTGCGCTTCTGCCGCTTCCACTCGAGGGCGTTCTTCTGCACGCCGGCGACGGCCATCCACACACCCACGCCCGTGGCAGCCAGCAGACCGACGAGTTGAGGAGTGATTCCGTTCACTCATGTTCGCCCTTTGCCGTTCGGCGAGCTTCCAAACGCCTGCGCGCGTGCGGATGTGCTCGGAAGTACAGCTCGCGGCGTCGCGAGTCGGAGACGTGCGTGTAGAGCTCGGTCGTCGCGAGGTCGGCGTGGCCGAGCATCTCCTGGACGCTCCGCAGGTCGGCGCCGCCTTCGAGCAGGTGCGTCGCAAAGGAGTGCCGGAGCAGGTGCGGGTGGATACGTTCCGGCTCGAGCCCGGCCTTCCCGGCGAGGCGGCGCAGGATGAGGAACACGCCTGCTCGCGTCAGCGGCCCGCCCTTCGCGTTCAGGAAGAGCTCCGGGCGGTGGCGCGTGTCGAGGTACGGGCGCCCGCGGCTCAGGTAGCGACGCAGCGCGTCGGCGGCGCGGCGGCCAATCGGCACGATCCGCTCCTTCGAGCCCTTGCCGAGCGCGCGGACGAGGCGCTCGTCGAGATCGACGCTGCCCTTGTCGAGCGAGACGAGCTCGCCGACGCGAAGGCCCGCGCCGTACAGCAGCTCGACGATCGCGGAGTCGCGGAGCGCGCGCGGCGTCGTGCCGTTCGCGGCCTCGATCAGGCGCTCCGCCTCGGAGGGCGAGAGCGTGCGCGGCAGCCTTCGCACGCGGCGCGGCGAGGCGAGCTCGGCGGCGGGGTTGTCGGCGCGCGCGCCGAGGAGCATCAGGTGCCGGTAGAGCGAACGGAGCGATGCGAGCCGGCGCGCGATCGTCGCCGGCGAGAGCCCGTCGGCTCGAAGCTGCGCGACGTAGCTCTCGAGCTGATCGGTCGTGGCGCCGGAAGGCGCGGCGCCGAGCCAGCGGCGGAAGTGCTCGAGGTCGCGCCGGTACGCGTCGACCGTGCGCGGTGCGCGGCGGGCCGCGAGCAGCGCGAGGAACCCGTCGAGCTCAGGATCGGGGATGGGCTCGGTCATAGACGCGCCTGAGGCGCTTTCCGTCGACGTGGCTGTAGACCTGCGTCGTCGAGAGCGACGAGTGGCCGAGGAGCTCCTGGATCGTCCGGAGATCGGCGCCGCCCTCGAGCAGGTGGGTCGCGAACGCGTGCCGGAGCTTGTGCGGGTTCGGGCAGATGCGTCTGAGCGTGCTCGTGTCGAGACGGCGTCCGCGCGCCGAGACGAAGACGGCCGCCTCGGCTCCGCGCACGAGCTCCGGACGAGCCTCGCGCAGGTAGCGGGCGAGCCAGTGCGACGCTTCCTCGCCGAGCGGGACGACGCGCTCCTTGCCGCCCTTGCCGTGCACGTGGAGCGCTTCCTGCTCGAAGTCGACGTCGGCGAGGTCGAGCGACGTCGCTTCGCGCGAGCGAAGGCCGGCCGAGTAGACGAGCTCGAGCAGCGCGCGGTTCCGAAGCGCGAGCGGCCCCTCGCCGCTCGCTCCCTCGATCGCGGCGTCGACGTCGGCGGTGCGCGGGACGTCCGGCAGCCTTCTCGCGCGTCGCGGCGCGAACGACCCCTCGGGCACCCGGGCAGCGCCGAGTGCGTGTCGCAGGAACGACCGGATCGCGGCGACTTTGCGCGCGATCGTGGCCGGCGCGAGCCTGCGGCGGTCCCGCCCCAGCTTCGCCGCGTACTCGGCGAGCACGCGCGCGTCGACCTGCTCGAGCGTCGTCCTGCGCGCGTTCAGCCACGCGACGAAGGGCTCGAGATCGAACCGGTACGAGCGGCGCGTCGCCTCCGAGAGGGACGGTGAAGCCAGGAAGCGCTCCAGGGCGTCCACGCAGGGAGGTTCGGCGCGGCGCTAGGATCGCCTCCCCGTGGACGACCGAACCCAGCTCCGCGAGCGGCTTGCGCAGCTCGCCGTCGAGTACGGCGCCAACGTGCAGCCCGGGCAGGTGGTCAACGTCAACGCGGAGTACGGCCAGCACGAGCTCGCGCGCACGATCGCGGCGCAGGCTTATCGGCGTGGTGCGCGCTTCGTCGACGTCTGGTACTTCGATCCCAATGTCAAACGCGTGCGGATCGAGCACGCCGAGGAGTCGACGCTCGACTACGTCCCGCCGTGGTACGGGCAGCGTGCCCTGGGCCTCGGCGACCTGCACGGCGCACACATCTCGATCGCCGGATCGACACAGCCTGGGCTGCTGAACGACCTCGACCCTGCGCGCGTCGGGCGCGACCTGCTCCCGCGCGTGAAGGAGAACTTCCAGATCATCAACGAGAACACGTCGAACTGGCTCGTGATGCCCGGCCCGACGGAGGGCTGGGCGCGGCAGGTGCATCCCGACGCGGACGACCCGCTGGAGCGGCTCTGGGCGGACATCACGCACGTGACGCGGCTCGACGCCGACGACCCCGTCGCCGCGTGGCGCGAGCGCTTCGCGCAGACGGGCGAGGTGGGGCGGAGGCTGACCGAGCTCCGGCTCGACGCCGTGCACTTCGAGGGGCCGGGAACCGACCTCACCGTCGGACTCTTCCCCACGTCGATCTGGCGGAACGCGAACGAGACGACGGTGGATGGGCTCGACTTCGTCCCGAACCTGCCGTCGGAGGAGCTCACGAGCACCCCCGACCCCGCGCGCGCAGAGGGCGTCGTGCGTTCGACGCGGCCGCTCGTGCTGAGCGACGGGACGCTGATCGAGGGGATCCGGGTGCGCTTCGAGGGCGGGCGGGCCGTCGAGATCGACGCGGACGTGGGCGGCGAGGCGCTCCGCGGACGGGCGTCGGTGGACGAGGGCGCCCGACGGCTCGGCGAGGTCGCGCTCGTCGACCGCGAGGGCCGCATCGGCCCGCTCGGGACGGTCTTCTACAACACGCTGCTCGACGAAAACGCGGCAAGCCATCTCGCGCTCGGCGGCGCGTACGAGTCGCTCGTCGGCGAGGAGGACCGTGGGCGGATCAACCGCTCCGAGCTCCACCTCGACTTCATGATCGGGAGCGACGAGGTCACGGTGACCGGCGTCGCGACGGACGGCTCGCGCGTGCCAATCCTCCGCGACGGCAGCTGGCAGATCTAGCCTGCGACGTCGATGCTGCCCGACATCCCGCGGTCGCGGTGGCTGTCGATCGGGCAGTACAGCTCGTACTCGCCCATCTCGAGCGCGACGGTGATCGTCCCCGAGGCGCCGGGCGCGAGCGTCTCGGTCGACTCCTCGACGCCGTTGCCCTCGATCTCCAGGGCGTGCTCGGTCTGCCCGTTGTTCGTCGCCTCGAGCGTGTAGGTCCCGGGCTTGTCGAGCCGGATCGTCTTCGGCTGGAGCGCGTAATCGACGAGCGACACCGTCTGCTTCGGCCCGGTCGCAGCCGGCGGCGCCGCCGTCGTCGTCCCGCCGCCGCCTCCGCCGTAGCCGCCCCCGCCGCTGCCGTTGCCCCCGCAACCCGCGAGGGCGACGACGGCGAGCAGGACGACGGCCGAGCGCTTCACGTCAGGACTACGACCGGCCACTGCATGCGGTTTCGCTACCGGACGGCCGCGACGATCTCGTCGGAGAGGCTTGGGAACTTCCGCAGGAACTCGGCGCGCTCGGATTTGAACCGCTCGGCGAGCGCGCGGTAGTCCTCGGCACGTCCCGTCGCCTCGTAGAGCCGCCGCGGCTGGAGGACGTCGACGTCCTCGTCGTCGATCCCGGGCACGTGACGCGCGACGTGGTAGTGGAAGTCCGGATCGAGCTCCCACTCGATCGTCCCCTCGGCGATGCCCTTCACGATCGCGGAGGAGTGCTTGATCCTCACCTTCTTCGAGCGCTCGTCGTCCTCGGGTCCGCCGACGCGTCCGGTGTTCATGAGGTACACGTCGAGCGGGTGCTCCTCGAGCAGCTCCAGGAAGCGGTTGCCCTGGAGGTCGTGAGGCATCGGGAAGAACGGGTTCGTCCCGGGCACGCGCAGGAACTTCCCGGCCTCGTCGGCGCCGCCCGCGCTCGTGCCCTGCGTCTCGCCGAGCATGAAGAAGGCCGCTGCCTGCGGCCCCTCGAGCTTTGCAACGGCGGGGATGATGTTCTCGTTGCGGTTGAGGATGAGCAGGAAGTGCGCGTCCTCGATGTCGCGGTCGGCCGCCGACTCGATCACGCGGAACGGGAACGTTGCGCGGCCGTTCTGCGTGTACGACGTGTCGTAGAAGTCGACGTCGTCACCGTGCTGCGAGACGTTCTCGAGGTATGAGTCCGGCTGCGTCACCGCGCCGTAGATCGTCGGCTCGTCGTCGGGGTTGAGGCCGAACGTCTTCGCGAAGCACCCGTTCTCCGTCACGTAGACGTGGCCGTTCGGCATCCATGCGACGAAGTCGTCCTGCACCGGCAACGAGCCGTTCTGGCGCGTGAACGTCGTCGTTGTCTTACCCGTGCCCGACAGCCCGACGATCAGACCGACCTTCTCGCCGTCGTCGGTCGGGATGATCTTGCAGCCCGCGTGGAGCGGCAGGCCGCCGCGGTCGTAGACGAGCTTGTTCCACATGCGGAGCCCGCCCTTCTTCGACTCGCCGAAGTAGTCCGAGTTGAAGACGCGTGTGACGCCCTGCTCGAGGTCGACGGCGATCAGGCGGTCGTCCGGGAAGCCTTTGGCCTTGAGGTTCGGCGTGTAGATGACGACGAGCTCCGGCTCGAAGTCCTCGTCCGGGTCGAGGTCGAAGTAGAGCTCCTGCTGCATGCCGGCGATGTTCGCGTTCGCGACCTCGACGTAAAGCCGCGTCGGCGTGCGGAACTCGGGGTCGTTCCCGATGTAGCCGTCGACGACGACCATCTCCTGCTCCGCGATGTACGCGTCCTGCACCTCCGCCCACCTGAGGCCTTCCTCGCGCGTGATCGACTGGTTCTGACCGTCGGGCTCGTCCGTGACGATGAATGTCGACCGCTTGGAGCGGTTCACCACCTCGGTCGAGACGTTGAGGTTGCCGTAGCGGGTCGGGCGCGCGTTCGGCATCCGCGCGGCGAGCTCCTTCGCCTCCTCAGGACTCGGGTTGTCGATCACCGAGGCCGCCGGAGGCAGCCGGAACGCCATCTTCGCCACGCGTACTCCTTCCTTCGCAGACAGGGACGGGCGAATGTTACGCCGCCCGCGCGGGAGTCGCGCCGACGGCCCTGGTCGGCGAGCTGACCTCCTAATCCCCACCTCTTCATCTGGCCCGTTTTGCGCCGTTGGCGGCCCGTTTGCCGTCCGTGACCGCGTCCTTTGCGCCCCGACCGACGGTGCGGGCCGGAAGGAGGTGACACGAATGAACGCTTCGACGAACAAGCTCTCCCGCACGCGTCTCGCGTCGGTGCTCCTGTCGGTCGCACTGCTCGCGGCCGCGGCACCGACCATCGCGCAGAACCCCACGGCCCCGGTCGCCTGCCAGTCGACCTCCTGCGGCGGCTGAGCGATGCGCCCAGCACACGGAACAGCCCCGTCCTCGGGGCTTTCCGTGCGTCAGGCGACGACGTGCTCCCGTCGCAGAGCGACCGCACGCCCTTCGGCGACACTGCTGCCCTTTGCGCGGAACAGGTCGATCGCCTGGTCCAGCGTCTGACCGGCCTCCTCGCGCTTGCCGGCGGAGTCGAGCACCTCGGCGAGCACGAGCAGCACGTTGCCGTGCTGGTACGTCGCGTCGGTCTTCTCGACCAACGCGAGGGCCTCCCGCGCCAGACTCTCGGCCTCCACGAGCTGTCCCTGCGCTGCGCGGATTCGGCCAAGTGCGGCTCTCCACGACAGCTCGGCGCTCACGTCTTGCTCTGTGGAGTGTCGCCGCGCAGTCTCCGCCCACTTTTCGGCGTCGCCGGATGTCCCCTGCGCCTGAAGCACGTCTGCGAGATGTGCCGCGTTCGTCGCGAGGTTGCCCCACTGCTTGTAGCCCTTGAGGCTCTCGCAGCCTGCGTGGAGCAGCCGTTCCGCGGCGGCGTAGTCGCCGCTCGACGACTCGATCAGTGCAGCAGCGTACGCCCAGTGTGATGCAACCGGGACCGCGAAGCCGAGCTCGTCGTAGATCGCTCGGGCTCGGCGCACGCTGCGGCGCGCGTCGTCGAACCGGCCGCGGATCGCGTCGAGTGCAGCGAGCCACACGAGGACGTTTGCCTCTCCGGCGATCCCTGCGTTCTCGCCGAGAAGCGCGTTCGCGCGGCGAACCGCTTCGGCGACAGGTCGCGGCCCGAAGAACAGGGCGCTTCCGAAGTCGGCGACGAATGCGGTCGGTGGCCAGCCCGAAGCGCGGTAGTGCACAAGCGCACGCTCGAGGGCCTCCTCCCACAGAGCGTTCTGGACGTAGAACCCCCCGCGAACCGTGCCGATGTAGTACCACGCTCGACCTAGGGACCGGTGGTCGGCGAGCGTCTCGAAGATGGGAATCGCATCGTCGGCGCGCCGAAGGAGTTCGTCCGTGTTGCCCTTCCCGAACACTTCCGCACCGGCCAGTTCGAGCTCGGCTCGGAGGGTCAGTCGTCGGTCGTCCGCCTGGCGCGAGACCTCGACGGCTTCGCGAAGTGCCGCGTGGCCCTCGTCGACCTCACCCGCGATGCGAAGGGCGAGGCCGAGCTCACTGAGCAGCTCACGCCGGCGTTCCGCTGACTCGGGCAGGAGCGACGTTGCGCGCCCGAGGAGGTTGGTCGCCGCGTGGAGGTCCCCGCGCTGGAACGCGCGCATGCCGGCTCGTCCGATGCGCTCGCCGGCCTCCTCGGCGAGTCGGCCGGCGTGCCGTCCGACCGGTCCCAGCTCGGCCAGGTACCGGTACGCGCTCTCGAGGTGGAAGCCGACGAGCTCGTCCGGCGCGTCGCCATGCTCGATGAGCCAGTCGCCGAGGCGTTCGTGCAGCTCGGCCCGCCTCGACTTCGGGACGGCCGCGTACGCCGCATCGCGGATCAGGACGTGCTGGAACGCGAATGTGTCGTCCGCCGCGGCTACGCGCTGCCGGCGGACGAATCCGGCATGAACGAGGCTCACGAGGGTTTGCGGGACGATCGCGGCTTCATCCGGTGGCGAGAGAGCGACGAGCTCGCTCTCGCGAAAGTCACGGCCGGCAACGGCCGCGCGCTCGAGCGCTGCCCGCTCCCGCCGGGGCAGGCCGTCGAGTCGGCTCGCGATGAGCGCCTCGACCGTCGGCGGGAGGGAGCCCAGGGCGTCGGGGCCCCGCTCCTGGACGAGCGAGAACAGCTGCTCGGCGAAGAGCGGGTTGCCCTCCGCAGTCGCCACGACCCGTTCGAGCACGGGCTTCTCGAGGTGCGTCCCGCCGTGGCTCGCGACGAGTCTCTTCGTGTCGTCGTCCGAGAGGCGTTCGAGCCGGACGACCACGGGCCCGTCGGCATGCTCCGCCCATTGCGGCCGCCGTGCGACCAATTCTGGACGCGCCATTGCGAGCACCAAGAGCGGCACACCTGAGGCGTGCTGGACGAGCTGCTCGACGAGATCGAGCAATGCCGGCTCCGCCCAGTGCACGTCGTCGAGGATGAGGACCACGGGCGCTTCGCGCGCGAGAGCTCCGACGAAGCGCTGAACGGCCCACGACGCATCGCCGAGCGCGAACGGCTCGTCCAGTTCGCCTGCGAGCACGCGAAGCACACGAGCCACCTGATCCGCTTCGTCGACGTCCACGAGGAGCTTGTCCAGCGACTTCTCGCGCGTCGCTTGTCGGACCACCTCGACGAGCGGGAGGTACGTCGCGCCTTCGCCGTAGGAGACGCAGTGGCCGACGAGGATCCGCGCGTCGTCGACTCCGTTCACGAACTGTCGCACGAGTCGCGTCTTGCCGATGCCGGCCTCTCCCACGACGACCGCGAGCGTCGCTTGCCGTTTGCGGCGCACGCGCGAGTAGGCGGCTCGAAGCCTTCGGAGCTCCCCTCGCCGTCCGATCAGCTGGCCGGTCTCCCGGCTCGTCTCGAAGGACTCGTCGACGAGCCCGAGCAGTCGATGGGTTGCGACCGGCTCGGGACGACCGCGAACCTCGAGCGTCCCGATCTGCTCCGTGTCGACTGAACCGCGCGTGAGCGAGACGGTCACCGGTGCAAGCAGCACGTCGCCCGGAGCTGCTGCCTCCTGAAGCCGCTTCCCGACGTTCACCGCCTCCCCGGTGACGAAGGGCGTCTCGTCCGGATCGCCGGCGACGACCTCGCCGGTGTTGACGCCGATGCGGATCTCGAGCCGAACGCCGTGGTCGCGCTCCAGGTCGCGGTTCAGCTCGGCGAGCGTGTCGCGCATCTCGGCAGCGGCGCGCACGGCGCGGAGTGCGTCGTCCTCGTGCAGTGTCGGGACGCCGAAGACGACCATCACCTCGTCGCCGGAGAACTTCTCGAGCGTTCCGCCGTGGCGCTCGGCGACGGCGCGCATCGCGCCGAAGAACCGCCCCATCACGGCGCGGAGCAGCTCCGGGTCGACGGATGACGCAAGCCGCGTCGAGCCGGCGACGTCGGCGAAGAGCACCGTGACGACCTTCCGGACCGTGGGTGCCGGTTCGCGTTCAGCCGATGCAACCGGCGGTGCGCCGAGCGCCTCGTCCTGCGTCAGGATCGCCCGCTCGAGCTCGCGCAACTCGTTCCCCGGATCGAGACCGAGCTCCTCGCGAAGCAACCTGCGCCCGTCGCGGTAGACCTCGAGCGCCTCGGCCTGCCGGCCCGACCGGTAGAGCGCGAGCATCAGCTGTCCGCGCAACCGCTCGCGCCACGGGTACTCGGCGACGAGCGCCTCGAGCTCCACCGCGGCCTCTGCGTGGCGACCCAGCTCGAGGTCGGCCGCCGCCAGATCCTCGAAAGCCGTGCCTCTCCCGTCGTCGAGTGCCTTGATCGCGGCCTGGGTGAAGCCTTCGTATGCGAGGTCCGCGAGTGCGGGGCCGCGCCAAAGTGCGAGCGCGGACCGCAACCGCTCCGCACGAAGCTTGGCCGGTGCGTCCGACGCTTCGCGCACGAGGCGCTCGAAGACCTCGGCGTCGAGCTCTCCCGGCTCGACCCGAAGCATGTACCCCGACCCCTCGCTGACGAGTCGCTCCTCGCCGAGCGCCTTCCGCAGGTGCGAAACGTAGTTCTGGAGCGATCCGCGGGCGCGTGCAGGCGGCGAGTCGCCCCAGACTGCGTCGATCAGGGCGTCGGTCGAGACGACCTCGTTCGCGTGCAGCAGAAGCATCGCGAGGACGATGCGCGGCTTGCGGCGCTGGAGCGCCGGGTGCTCCACGACCGGCTGGACCCCGAGCGGCCCGAGAATGCGGTACCGCATGGGACGTTTGTAACACCCTGCCTTGACAGGGGAAAGGGCGCCGTGTGAGTCGAGTGTGAGCGTCGGGGCGCACCCTCGAAGGGTGACGACGACTGCGGCAGAGATCAGCGCCCTCGAGCGCTTCCTCGACGAGATCGCGACCTACCTGACGGTGGTCGACGAGTTTCGAACCGCCGGCGCGGAGCCGTCCTGGCAGCCGGAGCGGCAGCCGTCGAGAGACGGAGACGAGGGAGGTGAATAAATGAAGCGGTTGAGGCTTCCGAGCCCCGGCCTGGTGGTCGGGCTGGCCGCCCTGTTCGTCGCGCTGTCCGGCACCGCCGTCGCGGCGCTGAACGAGTCGGCCCCGGTGGCGTCGGCAACGGTGCGCTTGGCGTCCGGAGCGATGAACCCGACCTCCGAAGGCGCGTTCAGGTCCGGCTGTCTGGCCGGCGAGCGCGCGATCGCCGGCGGCTGGCATCAGCACGGGTCCGGTACGTCGAAGGGCGTGTTCTCGCTCGACGACGCGCCGAGCGAAGACCTGTCGAGCTGGAACGTCTACCTGGTCAACACGGACGACCAGCCGGCGCGGGTCGACGTCTTCGCGGTGTGCGCGAAGTAGCGGTTCGTGATACCTGAAGTTCGGGCCCGCCGCGCGGCCGCGGCGGGCCCGATTCGCGCCGGTCGTTACGAGGCCCGGCGACGGTGCTATCCGATAGCGTCCGGAGCGGTGGAAGCGAAGCACGACGTGCTCGTCGTCGGAGCGGGCTGCGCAGGCATGCGCGCGGCCATCGAGGCGTTCGACGCGGGCGCCGACGTCGCGATGATCTCGAAGATCCACCCGACGAGGAGCCATTCGGGCGCCGCGGAGGGCGGGATCAACGCCGCGCTCGGGAACGCGTCCGACGACGACCCCGAGCAGCACGCGTTCGACACGGTGAAGGGCTCCGACTACCTCGGCGACCAGGACGCGATCGAGATCCTCTGCCAGGAGGCGCCCGACGACGTCTACCAGCTCGAGCACTGGGGCGCGGTCTTCTCGCGCACGGACGACGGCCGGATCGCCCAGCGTCCCTTCGGCGCCGCGGGCGCGCCGCGCACGGCGTACGCCGCCGACATCACCGGCCATGTGCTCGTCCAGGTGCTCTACGAGCAGATCGTCAAGCGCGACATCCTCACCTACGAGGAGTACTTCGCCTGGAAGCTCGTCGTCGACGACGACCGCTGCCAGGGCGTCATCTGCTGGGACCTGCTGAACGGCGGCCTCAAGGCGATCGGCGCGAAGACGGTCATCCTCGCGACCGGCGGTGCGGGCCGGCTCTACACGGGGACGACGAACGCGTACGCCTGCACCGGCGACGGCATGGCGCTCGCGCTCCGCGTCGGCGTGGCGCTCAAAGACATGGAGATGATGCAGTTCCATCCGACGACACTCGCGCCGACCGGTGTGCTGATCACCGAGGGCTGCCGCGGCGAGGGTGCGTACCTACTGAACGCAGACGGCGAGCGGTTCCTCAAGCGCTACGCGCCGAACGCGATGGAGCTCGCGTCCCGCGACGTCATCTCACGCGCGGAGCAGACCGAGATCGACGAGGGGCGCGGGGTGGACGGGAACGTCCTGCTCGACCTGCGGCACCTCGGAGCGGAGAAGATCATCGAGCGGCTGCACGGGACGCGCGAGCTCTCGCTGACGTTCGCCGGCGTCGATCCGATCTACGAGCCGATCCCGGTCCGGCCTGGCGCGCACTACCACATGGGTGGGGTGGACACCGACGTCTGGGGGCTGACGACACTCGAGGGGCTCTATGCCTCCGGCGAGGTCGCGTGCGTCTCGGTGCACGGTGCGAACCGACTCGGAGGGAACGCGCTGATGGAGACGATCACCTACGGCAAGCGCTCCGGCCGGCACGCCGCCGAGTGGGCGCTCGCGAACACGACCGTGACCGTTCCCGAGTCGGTCCTCAGCGACGCCGAGCGCGAGCTGCGCACCCTGCTCGACCGTCGCCAGGGCGAGCGTCCCTGGAAGATCCGCGACGAGCTCGCGTCGACGATGCACGAGAACTTCGGCGTCTTCCGCCGCGAGGACCAGATGCAGCGCCAGGGCGAGATCGTCGAGGGTCTCCGCGAGCGGTACGAGCGCGTCGTCGTCGATGACAAGGGCAACCTCTTCAACAGCGACCTGACGCAGGCGCTCGAGCTCGGCTTCCTGCTCGAGCTCGCGCAGTGCATGGTCGTCTGCGGGATCGCGCGCAAGGAGAGCCGCGGCGCGCACGCCCGGCCGTACGACTATCCGGACCGCGACGACGAGAACTACCTCAGGCACACGCTCGTGAGCTGGGACGACGGCCCCGAGCTCGACTGGAAGCCCGTGACGATGACGAAGTGGGAGCCGAAAGAGAGGACGTACTAGTGGCGACGATCGAGACCGCCGACAAGACGATGCAGGTCGCCCTGAAGATCTGGCGTTTCGACTCGACGACCGGCGAGCGCGCGCTCAAGGAGTACGAGGTCGAGGCGCCGGAGTGGGTGACGCTGCTCGACGTCCTCGACATCATCAAGGACCGCGTCGACGGGTCGCTCGCGTACCGCAAGAGCTGCAGGATGATGATCTGCGGCTCGTGCGGGATGCGGATGGACGGCGCGGCCGTGCTCGCGTGCAAGACGCGGATGTACGAGATCGTGCAGGCGGGCCACGTCCCCGTGATCTCGGCGATGGGCAACCTGCCGATCCACAAGGACCTCGTCGTCGACATGGAGCCGTTCTGGCAGAAGTTCAAAGCGATGAAGCCGTGGCTCCAGCCCGGCTACGAGGAGCCGCCCGAGGGCAAGGAGTATCGCGTCTCGCAGGAGCGCATGAACGTCATCAACAAGGAGGCGCTCTGCATCAACTGCGGCTGCTGCGTCTCGGAATGCAACGCGATGGAGTCCGAACCCGCGTTCCTCGGGCCGCAGGCGCTCGCGAAGGGGATGCGCTTCGTCGGCGACCCACGAGACGCGGCGAAGGTCGAGCGGCTCGAGGACTACTCGAGCGAGCATGGCATCTGGGAGTGCACGCGCTGCTACTTCTGCAACGAACGGTGCCCGAAGGGCGTCGACCCGCGCGACGCGATCGCCAAGCTCGGCGCCGAGGCGGTCAAGGAGGAAATCGACACCGACATGGGCGCCAAGCACGCAAAGTGGTTCATCAAGTCGACCGAGACGACCGGTTGGCTCCGAGAGACCGAGCTCGTCCCGAAAACGCAGGGCGTCGTCTCCGCGATCTCGCAGATGAAGTTCGCGATGAGCCTCGCACGGCACGGAAAGGTGCCGATTCCGGTGCCGCCGCACGTCGCCGACAAGGTCGACGAGGCGCGCGCGCTCCACAAGGTCGTCCACGAGCAGGGGCGTCTCGGCTACGACGGCATCGTGCAGGGCGAGCATGCGCTCGCGAAGCTCGACTATCACCTGCACGAGGAGGACGAGACCGAGGGGACGGAAGCGTGAAGCAGGTCGCCTACTACAAGGGCTGCCTCGCAGCACTCTCCGCGAAGGAGCTCGACACGTCGACGCAGGCGCTCGCGCCGAAGGTCGGCCTCGATCTGATCGACCTCGAGTCGGTCACGTGCTGCGGCGCCGGCGACATCCACGAGGCCGAGCCGGACTACTACCTCCACCTGAACGCACGGATCCTCGCGTACGCCGAGGCGACGGGCTCAGACACGCTGATGACGATCTGTAACGTCTGCACGCTCAACCTGCGGCAGGCGGACTTCATGCTCAAGGGCGACGACGCCCTGATGGCGCGCGTGAACGCGAACCTCGCCGCGGTCGGCGTTCCGCCGTACTCGGGCGCGGTCGAGGTGAAGCACTTCCTCTGGCTCGTCGCGGAAGGTGAGGGCTTCGAGCTGCTCAAGGCGTCGGCGCACAAGGGGCTGAAGGGGATCAAGATCGCGCCCTTCTACGGCTGCCAGATCCTGCGGCCGTCGAAGCTGCTCGGCTTCGAGGATCCCGACCGCCCGTGGTCGCTCGAGCGGATCATCGAGGCGTGCGGCGGGGAGGTCGTCGACTACCCGGCGAAGGTGAAGTGCTGCGGCTTCCCGATCATCCAGGCCCGCGAGGAGACCGCGCTCGGCGAGCTCGTGCAGCCGATCGAGCAGGCGATCGAGCGCGGGGCCGACGCCATCGTCACGCCGTGCCCGCTTTGCCACCTCTCGCTGGACGCCTGGCAGTCGAAGCTGAACGCGGCGAGGAGCGACGAGGGCCTCGAGCCACTCCCGCCGATGCCGATCTTCCACCTCTCGCAGCTGGTCGGCGTCGCCGCCGGGCTCGAGGACTCGGAGCTCAAGTTCAAGCGCCACATCGTCTCGATGCGCCCGGTGCTCGAGAAGCTCGAAGTCTGAGCGCAAGTCTGAGGCGCGTCCGGCATCTATC
>DASTHC010000010.1:0-3154 GCA_035718485.1 Gaiellaceae bacterium | reverse complement strand
GTGAAGCGCGCCCGAAACGACCCGGCGAAGGTGCCGGTGGTCGTCGCCACACCGCACGAGCCGACGACGCTCTCGACCGTGCGGCCGGGCGTGAACGTGCCGGCGCCGGCAAGCGGGAGGCCGGCGGGCGCCCGCACGGTGACCGTCGACCCGGCGAACGCGAGGGGCTCGAGCCCCGTGAGCTCCAGCCGGTGGTACCACGCGCCGCCGCGCACCGCCTGGCGGAAGCTCACGGCCAGGTAGCCGTCTCCGTCGGGCGATGCGGTCAGGCCGTGCAACCCGCGGAAGGCCCGGAGTTGCGTCGACGGCGAGCAGACGCTCGGGGGCGCAGAGCAGTCGAGGCTGCCGCCGTCGTTGAACACGATCGTTCCCGCGAGCCGGGAGCGCCGGATCATGCCGAAGAACCGGGTGCCCGTCCGCACGGCGAAGCGGCCGCGCAACGTGACCGGCAGCTGTACGAAGCCGCCGCGGCAGCCGAAGCTCTGCCCCACCGGTCGCGCCGGTCCGCTCGGCGCGATCGTCATGTTCACCGTGAGGCTCGAGCCGACATGGTCGGCCACCCGCCACCTCCCTCGCGTGCCGTTGAAGGAGACCGTGCTCGTCGAGCGCGCGTTCGCGCGAAGGTCGTGCGACTCGGTAGCCCGACCGGTGCGCCGAAGCGTGACGCCGACGATCTCGCCCCCGGTGAACTCGTGCGCGGGAACGCTCGCGGAGACCTTCCAGCCGCCGCCGAGCGCCGACGGGGAGACGAAGAGCGAGACGTGGTCGACGGCAGCCGCCGACGCCGGCGCGACCAATGCGCCGGCGACTGCTGCCACGGTGACCCACGCGCGTCTCACAGCCCGCTCTCTTCCCTTAGGACGCGGGTCCGAAGCGCCGGTTAGGGCGCGGTGCGGTCGTTCGCGACGAACGCGGCGTGCGTGATCGGCATCCGCTCCGCGAAGAGCCGCTCGACCGCCTCTGCATAGCGGCGGATCTCGCGCTGCGCCGCCTCCGCCGCGCGCAGCGAGACGAAGTTCATGAGCGCCCGCGCGTTGACCGTCCAGTAGAACTCGGTGTAGGCGCCGACAGGCAGCACTGCCCGCGCGAGCTCTCGCGCGACGCCTTGCTCGACGAGCCGCTCGTACGTAGCGTAGGCCGCTTCGTAGATCGCGCCCAGCTCCTCGCGCGTCGACTCGGCGAGCTCGGGCTCGACGGGCTCGAACGAGTAGGCGCCCGGCTTCCCGACCTGCGTGCGAACGTCGTCGGGCTCCGGCAGATAGAAGTCGTCGGTCGCCCGCGCATAGCGCATCGAGAACTCGTTGAACGAGCCGACGCGATGCCGGAACCACTCGCGCGCGACGAAGATCGGACAGCGGACGTGGAAGCGGAACGAGTTGTGCTCGAAAGGCGTGCCGTGCCTCTCCCGCATCAGGAAGCGGATCAGCCCGGCGTCAGCGTCGGCGAGCTCGGTCACCCGGCGGCCGAAGCTCACGCGCGCCGAGTTGACGACCGAGAGGTCGTCCGCCATCGCCCCGTCGAGGCGCACGAAGCCGTGATCCAGCACGGGGATGCTTCCGTCGGGCAAGACTTCAGGCATGACCGCCACCTCGGCGAGGGTAACAAGGGCGTATGTCGGAGCCTCCGGCTTCTCGTATCCGAGCTGGAAGCCCGACTTCTACCCCGCGGACGCGAAGCCTGAGGAGTTCCTGCGCCGCTACGCCGAGCGGCTGCCGTCGGTCGAGCTGAACACGACCGGGTACCGCCTCCCCGCCGAAGGCCACTTCGCGCGCTGGGCGTCGGAGACGCCTGACGGCTTCAAGTTCGCGGTCAAGCTCCCGGCCCGCTTCTCCCGGCAACTCGGCGTCGTGCAGGAGCGGTTCGCACTCCTCGGCGATCGGCTGGGCCCGATCCGCGTGACCGTGGAACAGGCCGCCGACCCCGGGTTCCTCGCGCTCCTCTTCGGGTCGCTCGAGCCGTCGCTCAGGATCGCGCTCGACCTCCGCCACGAGTCGTGGGAGGGTGTCGACGTGTCGCCGGGCATCCGGGTCGACGACTGGGACGCCGACGCGCCGTTCCGGTACGTCCGCTTTCGCGAGCCGCCGTACTCCGAGGACGACCTCGGCGGTTTCGCCGAGCGGATCCGGCCGCTGCTCGACGACGGGATCGACGTCTTCGCGTACTTCCGCCACGAGGACGAGCCGACGGCGCCACGCTATGCCGAGCGATTGCTCACACTGCTCGAGAGATGACGACCATGCGCTTCCAGCTCGTGCCGCGGCCGGGACAGCCCGACTTCCTCGACCTGCCCTGGGACGACCCGCTCGAGGAGTGGAACATCGAGCGCCTCGCGATCGTCGAGCGCGGGATCAGCCGGCACGTTGTGCGTTTCGTCGAGTACGACGGGACGTTCTACGCGCTCAAGGAGCTTCCGCACAAGTTCGCGCATCGCGAGTACCACCTGCTGCGCGAGCTCTCCCGGCACGGGCTCCCCGCCGTCGACGCCGTGGGGATCGCGCACCGTCCCGACCTCGAGGACATCCTGATCACGCGCCACCTCGAGTACTCGCTTCCGTACCGCATCCTGCTCGCGCGCCGCCCGCTGCCCGACATGCGCGACCGCCTGCGCGACGCGCTCGCGAACCTGCTCGTCCGGCTGCACCTCTCCGGGTTCTTCTGGGGCGACTGCTCGCTCTCGAACGCGCTCTTCCGGCGCGACGCGCACAAGCTCGCGGCCTACGTCGTCGACGTCGAGACGGGCGAGCTGCACGAGACGCTGAGCGACGGGCAGCGCTCGCTCGACCTCGACCTCGCGGAGCAGAACATCGCCGGCGAGCTCCTCGATCTCGAGGCGGAGATCGGCGATCTGGCGTTCGAGGACCCGTTCGCGCTCGCGGAGGAGACGAGAGCGGCGTACGACCGCCTGTGGGACGAGCTGACCGCCGAGGAGGAGTTCGGCGTCGACGAGCGCTCGCGCCTGCAGGAGCACCTGAAGCGCCTGAACGAGCGCGGCTTCGACGTCGAGGAGATCGAACTCGAGGAGACGGAGCAGGGCTACCGGCTGCGCGTCCGCCCGCAGGTCGTCGAGGCCGGCCACTACCGCCGGCGGCTGCAGCGGCTGACCGGGCTCGAGGCGCAGGAGAACCAGGCGCGCCGGCTGCTCGAGGACATCGAC
>DASTHC010000009.1:0-51020 GCA_035718485.1 Gaiellaceae bacterium | reverse complement strand
CTCGTGCGAGGCGTTCGCGATGAACTCCCGGCGGGCGCGCTCGAGGCCGGCGAGCCGCAGGCGCATCCGGTCGAACGCCTGGGCCAGCTGGGCGACCTCGTCGCGGCCCGAGTCGACGATCGGCTCGTCGAACCGGCCGCTTGCGATCCGATCGGCCGCGCGCTCGAGCTTGCGCAACCGCTGTGCGAAGAGGTACGCCGCGCCGTAGCCGACCGCAAGCGAGAAGAGGAGCGCCAGGACGCCGGCCAGCAGGAGGCGGCGGCGGACGAGCCCGATGTTGGCGAGCGTGTCCTGCAGCGGCGCTCTGATGACCAGCACCGACCCTTTCCCGAGGGGCATCGCGGCCTCCGCGTACGACTTCCCGGCGCGCTCGATCCGCCCCTGCTGTGGGCTCCGCGTCCGGGCCGCCCTGACGGCGATCTCGTCCGAGATCTGGGGGGACTGCGTGGACTGCGAGTCGGCGATCGGGAACACGACGGGCTGCGGAGCGTCCAAGACCGGGCTCACGATCATCACGCGGGCCTGGATGCTCGACGCGCTGTCCTCGACGAAGATCTGCTGGCGTCGCGGGTCGGGCGGGACACGGGTTGCGAGGCCCTCGGCGAGCGGGGCGAGTTGCTCGATCTTGTTGTCGACGAGGTTCCGCTCGAGGATCGGGACCAGTGCGGCGTAGACGATCGCGAGCGCCGCCGCGACCACCACGAGGAGTGCGAGGCTGAGCCGTGCGCCAACGCTGCGGAGCGGGCTCATGGCACGTTGAAGCGGTACCCGGCACCGCGCACGGTCTGGAGGAACCTCGGCTCGCTCGGGTCGTCCTCGAGCTTCTCCCGAAGATGCCGAACGTGGACGTCGATCGTCCGCGGCTCGCGGTAGTCGGAGCCGCCCCAGAGGGCCTCGAGCAGCCGCTGGCGTGAGTAGACGACGCCCGGCGTCGAGGCGAGCGTGCGCAGCAGCTCGAACTCGACGTACGTGAGCTGGACGTCCCGGCCGGCCACGCTCACCGTCCGGCGGGCGAGGTCGATCGTGACGTCCCCGGCCTCGATCGTCGATGCGTCGCCGGCCCCAGGACGAGGCGCGGAGACCCGCCGCAGGAGTGCGCGCACCCGGCTTCGGAATTCGCGGATCGAGAACGGCTTCGTGATGTAGTCGTCGGCGCCGAGCTCGAGCCCGAGCACCTTGTCGAACTCGTCGTCGCGGGCGGTGAGCATGATGATCGGCACCGAGCTCTGGGCCCGCAGGCGCTTGCAGACCTCGAGGCCGTCGAGCTTCGGGAGCATCACGTCCAGCACGACGAGGTCGACCGGCTGCTCGCCGAACCGCTGGAGCGCCTCCTCTCCGTCGCGCGCCGGCACGACCTTGAAACCGTCGCGCTCGAGCGGGTAGGCCAGAAGCTTCTGGACGGAGTCCTCGTCGTCGACCAGCAGGATGGTGGAGGCATCTGCCACGTGCTCAATGATGCCCGCGAACGGCCGTCCGCTGGAAGCGCCCAGGCGGGTTTGGCGATCGAGGCCTCGTCGTCGGGTGCGGTGGTCGTTCCGTGGCAAGGACGCAGGGAGCGTCGAGAGCCGTAGCCATCGGCGCGACTGAGGACGCCGCATCGGGGCGTCAGGCGCGGCGCGACGGCACAGCGCCTCTGTCACCAAACCCTCCTACACTCCCTCGCCATGGCCGTTCCGCCCTCGACGGCGAGGCGGCGGGCCAGGCCCGGCTCGCCGGAGCGCCCGGTCAACGCCCGGATGTACCGCGGCACGTGGCTCGTGCTCTCGATCCCGCTGCTCCTCGCGGCGTTCAGCGTCGCGCGCCCGGCGCCGCTCCCGCAGGCGTTCCCGCCCGCATTCGACTCCGCGTCGGCCGAGACGCTCGCCGAGGAGTTCTCGCGCTTCTACCCGATGCGCTTCCCCGGCAGCACGGGCGCCGAGCTCGCAGCCGACTGGTATCGCGACCAGCTCAGGCCCTACGGATTGTCGGTGCGGACCCAACCGTTCTCGGCGGAGGTCCCGGGGTACGGGAAGCTTCGGTTCGAGAACCTCGTGACGACGGTGCGCGGCCGGTCCGACCGTCGGATCGTCGTGCTGGCGCACCGGGACGACCTCGGCACCGGGCCGGGCGCGAACGACAACGCGACCGGCACCGCGGCGCTCATCGTCCTCGCCCGCTCGTTCGCCACACCGGCGACCACCGAGGCGGAGCAGCCCGGGCCGATCCACACGCTCGTGTTCGTCTCGACCGACGGCGGCGCTCTCGGCGGCGTCGGCGCGCACCACTTCGCGGAGACCGAGGGAGCAGACGTCGATGCCGTGATCAACCTCGACGCCATCGCCGGCCCCGGGCCGCCGCGCCTGCACTTCGCCGGCGATCGCCCACGCTCCCCGGCGCTCACGCTCGTCCGCACGGCGTCGGCGCGGATCGCCGAGGAGACCGGCATCGCGCCGCTCCGCCCGAGCGCTCCACGTCAGCTCCTCGACCTTGCGTTCCCGTTCAGCCTCTACGAGCAGGCGCCGTTTGTCGGGCGGGACGTGTCCGCGCTGACGATCACGACGCAGGGAGACTCGCCGCTCCCGGCCGAACTCGACACCGACGCGAGGTTGCGGACGCTGCTCCAGTCACCGCGAATGGGGCAGCTCGGCGGCGCCGCGCAGACGCTCATCGGCTCGATCGACCAAGGGCTCGAGGTGACCCACGCCGGCCCGCCCTACCTCTATTTCGGCACGCGTGCGGTCCGCGGCTGGGCGGTCGAGCTCGTCCTCGTCGCGGCGCTCCTTCCGTTCCTGGCTGCCGCCGTTGACCTCTTCGCGCGCTGCCGCCGGCGCCGGATCCCGCTCGCCCCGGCAGTCCGGAGCTATCTGAGCAGGCTCGCGTTCTGGCTCTTCGTCGGGCTGGCGTTCGCGGTCGTGGCGCGCCTCGGCGGCTGGCCGCAGGGCGATCCGCTGCCGATCCCGCCGGAGGCGGCCGCGGCACAGACATGGCCCGTGATGGCGATCATCGCGCTGCTGCTCGTGTCGGCGATCGCCTGGGTCGTCGCGCGCCACCGGCTCATCCCGCGCCGCGAGGTCGCGCTCGAGGAGGAGCTCGCCGGTTACACCGCCGCGCTCCTGATGCTCGGGCTCGTCTCGCTGCTCGTCGTGGCTGTCAACGCGTTCGCGCTCGTCTTCGTGCTTCCGTCGCTCCACGCGTGGCTCTGGCTGCCGCAGTTCCAGTCGCGGCCGATCTGGACGCGCGCCGCGCTGCTCGCAGCGGGGTTCGCCGGGCCGGCGCTTCTGCTCTGGTCGCTCTCCGAGCGGCTCGGGCTCGGCGCCGACGCGTTCGCCTACCTCGTCGAGCTGGTCGCGATCGGCTACGTGCCGGTACCGCTCGTCGTGCTTTTCCTCGCGTGGCTCGGCGTCGCCGGCCAGCTCGCCGCGCTGTCGGCCCGGCGGTACGCGCCGTACCCGTCGTCGGAGGAGCGGCCGCCGCGCGGGCCCGTCCGGCAGCTGATCCGGGCAGGGCTGCTCGCGGTCGAGCGGCGCCGAACCTCGGCGGACCGCGAGCGCGCGATCGAGGGTTAGAGGCGCAGGAAGCGGACCGCCTCGCCGGCGGGGAGCTCGCCCTCACCGCGCGGGACGAGCACGAGCGCATCGGCGGCCGCAGCACGAACGATCATGTGCGACTCCTGCCCGCCGAGCGGCTCGAGACCTTCGTCGCTCGCGCGTGAGCGGACGAGCTCGTCGCGGACGGCGTTTTGCCGGACGGGCCGCGCGAGCGCGCCGTGCTCCCAGCGCGGTCCCGGATCGCGTTCGCCCTCGAGCGCCCGGAGCGCGGGTCGGACGAAGAGCTCGAAGCCGACGAGCGTCGAGACCGGGTTCCCGGGCAGGCCGAAGACGAGCGTCGCATCGCGGACGCCGAACGACACCGGCTTGCCGGGCTTGACCGCGACGCGCCAGAAGACCTCCTCGACCCCGAGCTCGCCGGCGACGCGTCGCACGAGGTCGTGCGGACCCACCGAAACGCCGCCCGAGCTGACGACGACGTCCGCCTCGAGCGCCCGCTCGAGCGCGGCGCGGTGCGCGCTCTCGTCGTCCTCGACCGGCGGGATGCGGTCGACCGACGCGCCGTAGTCCTCGAGCGCAGCGGCGAGCATGACGCCGTTCGCCTCGTAGATCTGGCCCGGTGCGAGCTGCTCACCGGGTGCGCGGAGCTCGGTGCCCGTCGCGAGCACGGCAACGCGCGGCCGACGCGTCACGCGCAGGTTCGGAACGCCCGCGGCGGCGAGCGCACCGATCTGCGCAGCGCCGAGCCGCGTCCCGGACGGGGCCACCTCGTCGCCTTTGGACGTGTCACCCCCGCGCGGCCTGACGTTCGCTCCACTGGCAACGTCCGACGGGATCTCTACCGTGTTGTCATGGTCGACAACGTGCTCGATCGGGACGACGGCGTCCGCGCCCTCAGGGACGACCCCTCCCGTCGCGATGCCCATCGCCTCGCCTGCGACGAGTGCCCGGCCCGCGGGCCGCCCCGCCGCGATTCGCTCCACGACAACCAACGTTCCCGGTGCGTCGGCGCTCCGGATCGCGAATCCGTCCATCGCGGAGCTCGCGAACGGCGGGAGGTCGATCGCGGATCGCGCCGGCTCGGCGAGCACCCGGCCGCGTGCGGCGCCGAGCGGCACGTCCTCCGAAGGGAGCGGCCTCACACGCGCAAGCACCTCGTCGATCGCCTCCCCGAGCGACAGCAGATCGGCCACGTGGTCACCCTAGTGGCGCTACGCTCGCACCGTGCTCTCGGTCGTCGTGCCGGTGTACAACGAGGAGCGAAGCGTCGAGCTCCTGTACGACGAGGTCGCCGCCGCGCTCGACCCGCTCGACCAGGAGTGGGAGGCGGTGTTCGTCGACGACGGCTCGACCGACGGCTCGTTTGCTGCGCTGACGAGGCTCCACGCACGTGCGCCGAACGTCCGCGTGGTCCGCCTCCGCCGCAACTTCGGCAAGGCGGCCGCGCTCGCTGCGGGCTTCGCGCAGACGTCGGGCGACCTGATCGCGACGCTCGACGCCGACGGACAGGACGACCCCGCGGAGCTCCCGCGGCTGCTCGCGAAGCTCGACGAGGGCTACGACCTCGTGTCGGGCTGGAAGGTGCGACGCCGCGACCCGTGGCGACGGCGCATCGTGTCGCGGATCTTCAACGCGGTCACCGGCTGGATCTCGGGCGTGCGGCTGCACGACATGAACTGCGGGTTCAAGGCGTACCGCGCCGAGGTGGTCCGTGGCATGCCGCTCTACGGAGAGCTTCACCGCTTCATCCCCGTGCTCGCGCACGAGCGCGGCTACCGCGTGACGGAGCTCGCGGTCAACCACCGTCCGCGGGAGCACGGACGATCGCGCTACGGAATCGAGCGCTACCTGCGCGGGTTCTTCGACCTGATCACCGTGACGTTCATGGGTCGGTACCGGCACCGTCCGCTTCATCTCTTCGGCGGGCTCGGCCTCGCGCTCGGTGCGATCGGGTTTCTGATCTGCACGTACCTGACGATCCTCTGGTTCGCCGGCAGCGCGATCGGACACCGCCCGCTGCTCACGCTCGGCGTGCTGCTCGTCGTCGTCGGGATGCAGTTCCTCTCGCTCGGGCTGATCGGCGAGATGATCACGACGCACCACGAGGAGCGCGCGCTCGAGCGCGGCCGGGACGAAGCGCGCGTCGACGAGATCCTGTCCTGAGAGTCCTCTACTTCGGCACGTACGAGCGCGATTACCCGCGGAACGCGCAGGTGATCTCGAGCCTCCGGCGCGCCGGGGTCGACGTCGACGAGCGACACGAATCCGTGTGGGAGGGACGGCGCGACGCATGGCGTGCCGGCGCCGGCGCCGCGCTCCGACTCGCGCGCGCCGAGGTCGCGCTGCTCCGCCGCCCGCGTCAGCGATACGACGCCGTGATCGTCGGCTACCCCGGCCACGCCGACGTGCCCGCGGCGAGGTGGGTCGCGCGCGGCGCTCCGGTCGTGTTCAACCCGCTCGTCGCGCTCTCGGACACGCTCGTTGCGGACCGCGGGAGATTTGGGGAGGGGTCGCTGCCGGCGCGTGCGTTGAAGCTGGTCGACCGCAGCGCCCTTCGCGCCGCCGACGTGGTGGTGTCCGACACCGACGCGAACGGGCGGTACCTCGCCGAGCTCGCCGACCTCGAGCGGGTCGAGACGTGCTTCGTCGGCGCCGAGGACGACGTGTTCGGCCCGACAGCGCGGCCGAAGTCGTTCACGCACGCGCTCTTCGTCGGGAAGCTGATCCCGCTGCATGGGCTCGAGACGATCCTCGCGGCCGCGCAGCTCGCACCCGAGCTCAGGTTCCGGCTCGTCGGAAGCGGCCAGCTCGCCTCGCTCCTCGAGCGTCGCCCCGCGAATGTCGAGTGGGTCCCGTGGGTCGAGTACCGCCAGCTGCGCGACGAGCACGCTCGTGCAAGCGCAGCGCTCGGGATCTTCGGCACGTCGTCCAAGGCGGAACGCGTGATCCCGAACAAGGTGTTCCAGGCGCTCGCGTGTGGAGCGCCGCTCGTCACGGCGGACACCCCGGCGGCGCACGAACTGCTGGCCGACGGCAAGGACGCGCTGCTCGTCCCGCCGGGCGACCCGGCCGCGCTCACCGAAGCGCTCCGGCGCCTCGCGAACGACGACGCGCTCCGCGAGCGCATCGGTCTCGCGGGCCTCGAGACGTACAGGACCCGCGCGAGCGAGGACGTGCTCGGCCGGCGCTGGCGCGACATCCTCGAGCGCGCGACGGCTTGACCGAACGGCGCCTGCTCCTCGCGGCGGTCGCGGCGTACGCGGCGGGCTTCGGCGCGCTCTCCGTCCTGCGCCACCGCTCGTTCGAGACCGGCCGCTTCGACCTCGGGAACATGGTCCAGGCCGTCTGGTCGACCGCGCACGGCGACCCGCTCGAGGTGACGAACCTCGCCGGCGAGCAGACCTCGCGACTCGCGTCGCACGTCGATCCGATCCTCGTCCTGTTCGCGCCGCTCTGGCTCGTCTGGCCGAGCCCCTCGATGCTCCTCGTCGTCCAGTCGGTCGCGATCGCGCTCGGAGCGCTCCCGGTCTTCTGGCTTGCACGCAAGCACCTCGCCTCGCCGCGCGCCGGCCTCGGCTTCGCGCTCGCGTACCTGCTCTACCCGGCGACACAGTGGGTGACGCTGTCCGAGTTTCACCCCGTCGCGCTCGCGTGTCCCTTGCTGCTCTTCGCGTTCTGGTACCTCGACGAGGACCGGCTCGTCCCGTTCGCGGTGTTCGCGATCCTCGCGAGCCTGACGAAGGAAGAGGTGCCGCTCGCCGTTGCGGGACTCGGCGCGTGGTACGCGCTCGCCCGGCGCCGCCGTGTCGCGGGCGCCGTGATCGCGCTCGCGGGAATCGCTGCGGCCGCGATCGCGGTGGGCGTCGTCCAGCCGCACTTCGGCGAGGGCGGCGACCCGTTCGCCGGCCGCTACGACGAGGTCGGCGGCTCGGTCGGCGGGATCCTGAAGACCGCAGCCACCGACCCGCTCACGCTCTTCCGCGTCGCGTTCGACGAACGCGGCCTCGGCTACCTCGTGCGGCTGCTCCTGCCGCTCGCGTTCCTGCCGCTCGGCTCGCCGCTCGCGCTGCTCCCCGCGCTGCCGGACCTCGCACTCAACCTCCTCTCGTCGACGAGGACGCAGACGTCGATCCACTTCCACTACACCGCGCCGCTGATCCCGGCGTTCTTCGCGGCGGCGATCTTCACGGCGGCCAAGGTGCGCCGGAACGTCGCGCCGCTCCTGGTAGTGCTGATGCTCGTCGCCAACTTTGCGCTCGGCGCGATCCCCGCGTGGGCCTGGATCCCGGGCGGCGAGGACCTCCAGGCCCGCTCCGCGCTCGTGAGCGAGCACGACCGGATCGCGGAACGCGCGCTCGAGCTGATCCCTTCCGACGCGGTCGTCTCCGCATCGAACTCGCTCGGTGCACACCTCTCGGCCCGCCGCCGCTTCCTCAGCTTCCCGGTGCGCGCGGACGCGCAGTGGATCGCCGTCGACGAACGCTCGCCCGGCTACCTCGACCGGATCGCGCCGGGCCCGTACCGCATCGCGATCCGTCGCCTGCGCGCGGATCCCCGCTGGCGCGTCGTCTTCGACGACGACGGCGTGCTCGTGTTCAGACGGGAATCGTCTGCGGGAGCAGGTACGCCGTGAGCGCGAGCGCGAGCACCCGCGCGAGCCGGTCCTCCTCGACGGCTGCGAGCGGGATCACCCACGCGAGGTACCACGGCGTGACGTACGGCGCGCACGCAACCAGGAGCACCGCAGCGAGCGCGAGTCGGGCTCTCCCCCTCCACGCAGAGAGGAGGAGCCATGCGAACGCCGCGGCGAAGGCAAGACCGAAGAGCGCGATCGCGAGGCCCTCGGGAACTCCGTGCTGCGCGAGCCGGGCCGGGAGCGCGTAGCTCGTCGTCTCCCGCGCGTTGTCGGCGAGCGGGCCGAACGCGCCGAGCCACGCAAGCCCGTACCGCCACGTCGCGAGCCCGAACACGACGACTGCGGTAAGCGCGAACCCGAGATGGCCGACACTCCGGCCGCTCGTTCGGGCCTCGAGCGCACGGAGCGGGAAGAGCACGACGGGGATCCACTTGATCGACGCGCTCACCACCCACGCCGCGCCCGCCCACTGCCGTCGCGCGCCGGCGCACGCGAGCGCGGCGAGCAAGAGCGCGCCGATCCAAGCATCGTTGTGTCCGCCGCCCGCAAGGTGCACGGCGAGCACGGGGTTCCACCCGACAAAGGCCGCGCCGAGCGCGGGCCGCACCGCGAGCCGAGCCGCGAGGACCGCCATCGCGACCGCCGCGAGCGCGGCGAGCGTCTTGTAGATCCACGCCGCCGCGTTCGCCGACGTTCCCGCCGCCGCGGCGAGCGGCTCCGACGCAAGCGTGAACCCCGGCGCGGACACCGACGTGCGGTCGCGCCACTTCACGCCGGCGTACTGGTAGGCAGGGTCGTCGGGGTAGTCCGAGGGCGTGTCTCGATAAGGGTTGCCGTCGTGGACGACCGCGATGCGGCCGTACTCCCAGTACGTCCACGCGTCGGTCGAGAGGAGGAGAGGCGCGGCGAGCGGGACGAGCTGCACCGCCGCCGCGACGACGACGACCGCCCGTGCCGCCCCACCCCGGCGCGCGAGGACCGCGAGCCCCACCAGGTAGGCGGCGAACGCGAGCGCGAGCAGGACGAGAAACGCCCACGCCCAGGCATCGTCGCCGACCATCGCGCCCCCCGGCTCGGGCACGATCGGCGAGTCGTCGGGCCACGCGACCGCGACGCAGCCCGCGACGAGGACGAGGACGACGAGGCCCGGCGCGAGCCGGGTCAGCTCACGGCGTGACAGCGCCGGGGTCGGTCGGCGGCGGAGGCGGAGGAGCCGGCGCCTCGGTCGGAGGCGGCGGCTGGGTGACGGGAGGAGCCTGGGTCGGCGGCGCCGCAGGAGTCTTCGGCGGCGGCGCCGGCTCGGTCGGTGCAGGCGACGGGGACGAGTAGCCGCCGACGTACTGCACCGCGTACTGGCCGGTCTCGAACGTCTTCCAGACGGGGCTGTGCCGGGGCTGGAGCCACTCGAGGTACGCCTTGTTCTCCATCGCGACAGTCATGAACCGCCGCCAGATGTCCGCGGGGAACGTTCCGCCGGCGACCGCGATCCCGTGCACGTTCTCCATCGGGATCTGCGCTTGCGGGTAGCCGACCCAGACCGTCGTCTGCAGTTGCGGCGTGAAGCCGCAGAACCACGCGTCGGCGTGGTTGTCGGTCGTGCCGGTCTTGCCTGCGGCCGGCCGGCCGATCTGGGCGCCGACGCCGGTCCCCGCCTGGACGTTCTGCTCGAGGATCCGCGTGACCTCGTAGGCGACCCAGTCGGGCAGCACGCGCTCGCGTTTCGGCTTGCCCCAGCCCGCGTCCTCGTCGACCTTGCCGCCCGGGAGCACGACCTTGCGGATCGCCATCGGCTGCGAGTGGATCCCGCCCGCCGCCAGCGTCGCGTATGCCGACGCCATTTCGAGGGGTGACACCGAGATCGCGCCGAGCCCCATTGCCGGGACGACCTCCGACTTCGGCACCGTCACGCCCATCTTCCGCGCCGCGTTCGCGACGGCCTCCGGGCCGAGGTCGAGCGTCAGCTGCGCGTACACGGTGTTGTCCGAGGCGAGCGTTGCGCGCGTGATCGACGTCGTGCCGAGGTACGAGTCGCTGTAGGTCTTCACCTCCCACGGTTCGGTCAGCGGATCGGGCTGGTAGGTGAACCGCTGCGACCGGTAGTACGTCGTGTCCGGATTGACGCCGCGCTCGACGGCGGCCACGAGGACGAACGTCTTGAAGGTCGAGCCTGCCTGCCGTCGTCCCTGCGAGACGAGGTTGTACTGATTCTTCGTCGAGTTCGGCGTGACGGCGACCATGGCCCTGATCGCGCCGGAGCTCGGTTCGATCGACACGACCGCCGACGAGGGGTCGGTCTTGTACGGAAGCGTGTCGATCATCGCGCGCCGCGCCGCGATCTGGAGTCGCCGGTCGACGGTCGTGTAGACGCGCAGCCCGCCGGAGCGGACCGTCGCCCCGCCGTACTCCTTCACCAGCTCGTTGTAGACGTACGAGAAGAAGTACGGCTCGCGGATCCGCTGATAGAGCTTGCCGGGCTTCAGCCCGAGGTCGCGGTCGGCGACGGCGACGTTGTACTGGCTCGGCGTGATCGCGCCCGTCGTGAACATCGCGCGCAGCACCTCGTCACGGCGGGCGAGCGCGCGTTCGGGCTGCAGGACGGGGTCGTACGTCGACGGCGCCTGCGTGAGCCCGGCGATCAGCGCGGACTGCTCCAGCGTCAGAGCACGCGCAGGCACGGAGAAGTACGTGCGCGCCGCTGCCTCGATCCCGTACGCATGGTTGCCGTAGTAGACCTGGTTCATGTAGCTCGTCAGGATCCGCTGCTTCGACCACGCGCGGTCGAGCTTGATCGCGAGGCACGCCTCCTTGAGCTTCCGCTCGACCGTGCGCTCGCGCGAGATGTAGAGGTTGCGAACGAGCTGCTGCGTGATCGTGGAGCCGCCCTCGACGACGCGCTTCTCGCTCAGGTTCTTGAACGCCGCGCGCGCGATGCCCTCGACGTCGACGCCGTTGTGCGCGTAGAAGCGGCGGTCCTCGATCGCGACCGTCGCCTTCGGCATCCACTTGCTGATCTTCGCCGCGGGGACCGGTTGACGGTTGCGCTCGGCCGGAATCGCGCCGAGCAGCGTGTTGTCCGCGGCGTAGACGAACGAGTTCTCGCCGATCTCCGCCGGCCGGAGATCCTCGAGGTCGACGTTCGAGCACATGACCGCTGCTCCGCCGACGCCTCCCGCGGGAACCACGATCACGACGAGCACCAACGCCGCGATCAGGAAGAGTGCGAGCTTCTGCTTGTGACGCTTCTTCGCGCGGCGACGGCTACGGCGACGGCGGTCGAGCTCGGGCAGCTCCGGCAGACCACGGCGCGGGCGCGGGCTCACTCGAGCACTCCCTCGGAGCGGAGCCTGCGGTGCACACGCAGCCGCAGCTCGTGCTCGAGCGGCTCAGCCCCGCCGCGCGGCGAGGGGACGCGCACGGTCAGCGTCGCATTCCCTTCGAGGTTGCTCAGCACGACCTGCGAGCCCTCGTACTCGGCGGTCTCCTCGCGAAGCGCGTCTACGGCGGCGGCAACGTCCTGCGTGAGCGGCACCTGCACCTTGATCTCTGCCACCGAGTCCACGCTCCGAATCGTCGAGTTGCGGATGGTATCCGAGGCGAGGGTGTCGTTCGGGATCACGAGCCTGGCGCCGTCTGCGAGCCGGATGAAGGTGTAGGTCAGGCCGATCTCCTCGACGCGCCCGGTCTGGTCCTTGACCGTGATGAGGTCGCCCAGGCGAACCGGCTGGGCGACCGCGATCAGGATCCCGGCCACGAAGTTCGCAAGGGTGCGCTGCGCCGCGAGGCCGAGGATCAGGCCGAGGATCGCCGTCGAGGCGAGCACCCCGCCCGCGACTGCGCGGACGGCGGGGATCGTCAGGAGTGCCGAGAGCACCCCGACCGAGATGATGACCGTCGAGATCGTCCGCCGCAGGACGCGGTAGCGCGTCGCGGCACCCGGGTCGAGCGTGCGCTTCGCCATGCGCGCGTCGACGATCCGGGCGGCGACGACGGCCGCCAGGACGACACCCGCTGCGATCGCGATGCGATCCCAGTCCATCCGAAGGTAGTTCCCTACGGATCGAGCGGCTTCCTGCCCGCGAAGCCCTCCTCGATCCCGTGCCAGTGGTCGATCTGCTCCTCTCCCAGCTGCCAGCAGAGAAACGCCTCGATGCCCTCGATCCGCGCCGGGAAATCGACGAGGCCGGTGTCCGGATCCTTGACGACGCCGCCGAGCCCATGGATCGCGTTCACGCACCGCGCGACGCCTGCAAGCCCGGTGTCGATGAGCGAGTCGAGCCGGGCGAGCTCGTTCGAGTCGACGCCGCCGCCGTTGCCCGCGATCCGGAGCCCGAGCTCGGCACGCTTCGTCTGCGCCTGCACGAGCGAGGCACGGTGCTCGACGAGCCGCTCGGTCAACGGCCTGACCTCGACAAGCAGTGCGTTCGCCTCGTCCCGTGTGAAGTGGCGCGGCGGCATGCCCGTATCATCGAGACGTTGGTGGCCCGCGGTCAACGAGACTGGTCGACGGTCGACGGGGTCACGATCGACGCCTACGGAACGCTGCTCGAGCTCCGCGACCCGGTGGAATCGCTCCCGCGTCTGCCGGCCACGGCAGCCGGGATCGCGTCCGCGCCGGCGCCGCTCGTCGAGGTCGCGTGAACGTTCGCGAGTCGCACTCGACCCGGCTCGCGCTCTGGCTCGCGCTCGTCGCGCTGCTGACGTTCGTGCAGATCTACGGTCGCTACGTCGCCGACGAAGCGGAGCTGAACGATCCGCTGTACAGCTCGAGCTTCGCGGCGGCGAGCGCCTTCCAGTGGGTGCTGCTCGGCGCGATCGCACTGGCTCTTGCCGCAGGCTCGTGGTCGCTCTTTGCGCTTCGTCGCCCGCGTCGCGTCGGACGGGCGACGCTCGTGGCCGTCGGGACGTTCCTGCTCGTGGCCGCGATCGGCGCGGTGCTGAGTCAGCTCTCCCTCAATCCGGCGCGAGAGCAGGGCCTCGTGCCGGAGGAGTGGCCGCCGCCGAACTCTGCGGTGTTCGCGATCAACGTCGCGCTCGTCGTGATCGCCGGGCCGTTCGTCGAGGAGATGCTCTTCCGAGGGCTCGGCTTCTCGCTGCTCCGGCCCTACGGTCGTACGGTCGCAGTCGTCGGGTCGGCCGCGGCGTTCGCAGCGGTGCACGGACTGCTCGAGGGCTTCGTCCTCGTCTTCGTCCTCGGCATGGGGCTCGCGGTGATGCGGGAGCTGACCGACAGCACGATCCCGGGCTTCGTGCTCCACGCGACCTTCAACGCGATCGCCATCGCGGGCGCCGCGGCTTCGGCAGCCGGAGGCTGAGTAACGTCAGGTCGTCCGCTGCGCGGCCGCTAAGAGTCTTCAGCGTCCGCGAACTGATCCGGCGAGACGTCGTCGAGGAAGCGCTTGAACTCGGAGACGATCTCCTCCTCGTTCACCTCTTCACCCTCGAACTCGATCGCGGACTCCTCGATCACCTGGTCGGCGGCGAAGATCGGCGCCTCGGCGCGGATCGCGAGCGCGATCGCGTCGGACGGGCGCGAGTCGACGTCGATCTCGGTGCCATCAAGCTGCACGGTCACCTGCGCGTAGAACGTGTTCTCGCGCAGCTCGGTGACGGTGATCCGCGTGACCTGTGCGTCGAGCTGGCTGAGGATGTCCGTGACGAGGTCGTGCGTCATCGGCCGCGGCGTCGACGCGCCCTGGAGCTTCATCAGGATCGCCGCGGCCTCGGGCTGGCCGATCCAGATCGGGAGGTACCGGTTCCCGTCCTTCGTCTTGAGGAGAACGATCGGCTGCTTGCCGACCAGGTCGAAACTGACCCCGTAGATGTCCATCTCCTGCATCAGGACGGCTCCTGCATTGAGTCTAGCTCAGCGCCTTTTTCCTAAAACACGCCCGAATTCGCGCCGTTCGACTCCTCCGCCTCGACCTCGTCGAGCGATACGCGGACGCGCTCGCCCGTCTCGAGATCCTCGAGCTCAGCTTGTCGTTCGCTCACGCTCATCGGGTCGATTCCCCGAAGTCGGTAGCGACGACCGTGGTAGAGGACGTGGTCGCCGATCGCCATTAGCCGCAGTACTTCCTGTGGGGGACATCGGTTCACTCGAAGTGGCGAACGATCCCCTGATCGGCGTCACTCGAACGAGATGTGAACTTCCTGAGAGCCGGGAGATGGGCGATCGTGGATTCGAACCACGGACCTCCGCCTTATCAGAGCGGCGCTCTAACCAACTGAGCTAATCGCCCGGGCCGCTCAGTGTAGCCACTGCTAGTGGTAACGCTGGGTGCGCAGAAGGTAGTCCTCGACCGCCAGAAGGAACGTGTGATCGCCGGCGAGCTCGGTGAGCGTGCCCTTGATGTCGTCGTCCACCTCGGGGTCGAACGCGAGCTCGGTGAGGAACTGCGGGAGCCCTCCGTTCTGCGACATCGCCGCCATGCGGAGGAAGATCCGCCTGGCGTCGTCGTTCTGCGAGATCGCCTCGAGAGACTCGAGGTCTTCGTGGGCCCAAAGACCGAGCATCAGAAGCTCTAACGCCCAACGCTCGGAGGTGGATACGGCTAGGGCGTCAGGTTTTCGAGCGCTTCGGCGAGCTCTTCGAGCTCGTGCTCGTCCCGGAACTCGATCTCGACGTGGCCGGGAGCGATCCGGGCCTTGAACCCGGTCGCTTGCGCGATCGCCTCGCGAACGCGGGCTGCGAGCGCGGGGTCGACGGCGGTCTTGCGCCTCGGCTTGCGCTTCGCGCCCGCCTCCTGCGCCGCCCGCTCCGCCGCCCTCGCCGAGAGGCCCTGGTCGACGATCCGCTTCGCGAGCCGCCGCTGACCTTCGCGGTCGGGGACGGCGAGGACCGCGCGCGCGTGACGCTCGGTCAACTCGCCGCGCGCGACCATCCAGAGCACGTCGTCGGGAAGGTCGAGCAGCCGCACGCGGTTCGAGATCGTCGGCTTCGCTTTGCCGACGCGCTCGGCGACGTCGCCGAGCGTGAGGTCGAACTCGTCGATCAGCAACGCGTACGCGCGCGCCTCTTCAACCGGGGACAGCTGCTCGCGCGCGACGTTCTCGACGAGCGAGAGCAGAAGCGTGTCGCGGTCGTCGGCGTCGCGGACGAGCGCCGGCAGCGTGTCGAGACCTGCCTCCTTCGCCGCGCGCCAGCGCCGCTCGCCGGCGATCAGCTCCCACCCGCCCGCCGACCGCGGCCGCACGACGACCGGCTGCAGCAGACCCTGCGTGCGGATCGAGGAAGCGAGCCCGGTCGCGGCGTCGGGCTCGAAGCGCCGGCGCGGCTGACGAGGATTCGGGTGGATCTGGTCGACGGGCAGCTCGGCGAGCTCCTGGCCCTCCTTGCCGCCGATCAGGACCTCGAGACCCTTGCCGAGGCCGCGGCGGTTAGGCGCGCTGGACAAGCTCCATCGCCACCTTCCAGTACGCGTCCGCTCCGGGGGAGCGACGGTCGTACGCGATCGCAGGGAGCCCGTGGCTCGGCGCCTCGGCGAGGCGCACGGAGCGGGGCACGGTCGTCTCGAACACGAGGTCGCCGAAGTGGCGTCGCACCTCACCCTCGACGTCTTGCGCGAGGCGCGTGCGGCCGTCGACCATCGTGAGCAGCAGGCCGGCGACGCCGAGGCGAGGATTGAGGCGCGTCTTCACGAGCTCGATCGAGCGCAGGATCTCGGCAAGCCCCTCGAGCGCGTAGTACTCGGCCTGCACAGGCACGAGCACGCGGTCCGCGGCAGCGAGCGCGTTCACGGTCAGCGGTCCGAGCGACGGCGGGCAGTCGAGGAACACGTAGGCATAGCCCGAGACGTCGGTGAGCGACTGCGCGAGGTAGCGGTCGCCGTCGTCGCGGCGCGCGAGCTCGACCACGGCGCCCGCGAGCTCGGCCTTCGCCGGCACGAGCGACAGGTTCGCGAACCGCGTGGGCTTCGCAAGCTCCTGGAGCGGCGCGCCGTCGAGCAGGTCGTAGCTCGACGTCCCGTTCGCGCTCTCGCCGAGGCCCGAGGTGGCGTTCGCCTGCGGGTCGAGATCGACGACGAGCGACGTCTCACCGGCCTCCGCGAGGCATGCGGCGAGGTTGACGGCGGTCGTCGTCTTGCCGACGCCGCCCTTCTGGTTCGCGACCGCGTAGATCCGACCCACCGGGCCAGACTACTCACGCAAGCGGACGCTTCTTCGCAACTCCCGGACGCCTCGGAAAGCCCTCCGGCGTCGGCTCGAGCTTCGGGATCACGAGCAGTCCGCCGGCCTGCTCGACCTGTCCGCCGCCGATCCGAGACGCGACCTGCTGCACGCGCGCGGCGTCCACCGAAGGACCGACGTAGAGCACGACCGCACCGCCCGGCTCGACGAGCGGCAGGCACCACTCCGCCGCGACCGGCGGCTCGGCGAGCGCGCGCGCCAGGGCGACCTTGTAACAGTCTGTTGCTTGCTCTTCCGCGCGGCCCCGCACGACGCGAACGTTGGGAAACGCGGCCGCGAACCGCTCGAGCGCGGCGGCCTTTCGCTCCTGCGCCTCGAGCAGGACGACCTCGCGCTCGGGCAACGCCGCCGCGATCGGGATCCCAGGCGATCCGCCACCGGAACCCACATCCACGATCGACCCGTCGTACCGGCGTACGACCTCGAGCGCCTCGAGCGAACGCTCGACGTGCTCGCGCCACGCCTCAATCGGATCCTTGATCGCCGTCAGACCCGGCGTCTCGACCAGCTCGCGGATCCAGGTCTCGAGTCGAAGGTCGGCGATCGTCCTGCGATACTCGCAGCTCGTGCCCGACGCCTACGCCGGACGACTATTCGACCACATCCATCTCCGCGTGAGCGACCTCGAGGCAAGTCGCCGTTTCTACGAGGCAGTGCTTGCTCCACTGGGAATCCCCGTCCGAGGCCACGAGGGATCGTTCGCGGCGGACGAGTTGTACGTCAGCGACGACGGCGAGCCAACGCGCGGCATGCACATCGCCTTCCAGGCTCCCGACGAGGCAACGGTGGCGCGGTTCCACGAGGCGGGTCTCGCCGCAGGAGGAACAGACAACGGCGGTCCCGGCGAACGCCCCTACCACCCCGGCTACTACAGCGCGTATCTCCTCGACCCAGACGGAACGAACGTCGAGGCCGTCTACCACGGGCCGGTCGAGCGATCCGCGACGGCGGTCGTGCTCAGCTGGCGCGAGTGATCAATCGCTGATGACGACGACGAAGCGGTTGGGCTCGGCGCCCTCGCTCGACGTCTCCACCCCGGGGAAGTCCTTGAGCCGCACGTGCACGATCTTCCGCTCGATCGCCGTCATCGGTTCGAGCTCGACGCGTCCTTCGCGGAGCGCCTGCTGCGCGCTTCGCACCGCGATCGTCTCGAGCGTCGCGCGACGCCGGTCACGGTAGCCAGCAGCGTCGACGACGACGTCCTTCGCCTCCGCTCCGCCTCGTCGCGCGACCGCGTTCGCGAGGTACTGGATCGCGTCGATCGTCTGGCCGTGCTTGCCGATCAGCAGGCCGAGCTCGTCCCCGCTGCACGTGACGTAGATCGTCTCGTCGTCCTCGCGCACCGCGACCCGCGCCGTCAGCCCGATTCCGATCGTGATCCGCTCGACCAGCTCGCGCGCACGCGCTGCGGCCTCGCTCTCGTCGACCTCGACCACCTCGCTCGGGTCGATCGACGCGACGACGCGCGCGGGCGAGTACCCGACCCCGAGCAGACCACGCTCGCCCTCCGAGACGACCTGGAACTGCACCGCGGACTTGTCCAGCCCCGGCAGGAGCTTCTCGAGCTCTCGCAGCGCCGCCCACTTCGCCTCGCCGACGGTCTCACCCGTCGCCTCGACCTGGAGCGGAGCCGCGCTCACCGTCTCGCGCGCTTCTTCTTGCGCTTGACGCGGCGCGGAGCCTGGGCCTGCGCCGGTGTCGGCTTCGGAGCCGGCTCGCTGGGCTTGCCGCCGTTCTCCGAGTCCTCTTTCGGCGGCGTCCGCGAGCTCCGCTTCTCGGGCTGCACGGGCTTCGGCCGGAGCTGGCGCGTGACGAGGCCCTGCCCGGTCGTCCACAGGTTCGTGGTGACCCAGTAGATCATCAGGCCTGCGGGGAAGTTCGTGACGAAGAAGAGGAAGACGAGCGGCAGCGCGAGCAGCAGGTAGCGCTGCGTCTTGTCCATCGTGCTCGACATGAGCAGCGTCGAGGCGGTCTGACTCGTCGCGTAGAGGATGAGCAGGATCACCGCCGAGAGCGGATCCGAGCTGAGCGGCTGGGTGATGTCCGGGACGAGCCCCCACAGCCAGCCGAGGTCGGAGCCCGGATAGTTGACGAAGACCTCCTTCTCGAAGTTCTTCAGCACGAAGAACAGCGAGAGGAAGACCGGAATCTGGAACAGGATCGGCAGGCACGACGAGGCCGGGTTGATCTTGTTCTCCCGGTAGAACTTCATCAGCTCTTCTTGCTGTTTCGGGCGGTCGTTCTTGTAGCGCTGCTGGATCGCCTTCATCTCCGGCGCGTGGCGCTGGAGGCGCTGCATCGAGTGGATCTGGCGGACCGTCAACGGCAGGAGCAGCGTCCGGACGATGATCGTCAGCGCGACGATCGACCACGCCCACGTGAGCCCGCCGGACGAGTGCAGCCACTCGAGGAGCGCGGTGAGCGGCTTCTCGATCGGCTCGAGGATGAGGAGCGGCAGGATCACGCCGGGTCGTAGCCCCCGTGGCTCCACGGGTTGCAGCGGAGCAGGCGCCAGCCGGCCTTCAACGACCCGCGGAAGAGACCGTATTGCCGGAGCGCGTCGAGCGCGTACTGCGAGCACGACGGGTGGTACTTGCACGTCCCGGCGGGCACGAGCAGGCCGAACGTGTAGCGGTAGCCGTAGACGAGACCGACGCCGACGTACCTCATGCGGACGCCTTCTGCAGGACTTCTTCGACCCGCTCGCCGAGCCAGTCGAAGCCGCGTGCCTCGACGGCCTCGGGCAGCCCGGGGCGGGCGATCAGCACGTAGTCCTTGCCGGGGGGAACCCGCTCGAGCATCGCGCGCCACGTCTCCTTGAGCTGCCGTTTGATCCGGTTGCGGACGACGGCGCCCCCGAGCTGCTTCGGGACCGCGATCCCGAGCCGGGGCTCGTCCCCGTCCTCCGAACGGTCGAACCAGTAGAGCACGAGGAACCGCGTCGAGACCGAGCGGCCGTGGCGATACACGGCGTCGAAGTCCCGCGAGCGCGAGAGACGATGCCGACGCTGCACGCTGGTCAGGCCGAGAGTCGCTTGCGTCCGCGCGACCGACGGCGCTTCAGGATCATCCGTCCCGCGCGAGTCGACATGCGCGCGCGAAAGCCGTGCTTGCGCTTTCGCCGACGCACGTTTGGCTGGTAAGTCCGCTTCACGAGGTACCCGTTCGAAGAGAAAAGTCGCGCCCCTTTCGGGGCGAGCGGCCAGTATAGACACACGTTCGCGCCGACCGTTTTCCACAGGACGAAGCGCCTGCAGAGAGGGTGAAAACAGGAGTCAATCCACAGGTGTGGAGAGTCGTGTGGAGATACGAAAAGTCCTGCAAATCAAGCGCTTTTCGTCCAGAGGTGACCGTGTTGTGACGATCGTTCGAGCCTGCTATCGTCGCTCGCTCGCGCGTCCCCTTCGAAGGAGCCCTCCGCCTCGGTGGAACACCAAGTCGAGCTGACTGCCGAGAGTCTGTGGGGGGAGGTCTCCAGTCGGCTCAGAGGGGCGCTGAACGAAACGACGTACCGGACGTGGTTCGACGACGTCGGCGGTGAGGAGCTCACCGACGAGGCGTTCGTCCTCCGCGTGCCGACCGATTTCGCGCGCGAGTGGATCGAGGGACACTTCCTCGGCCTGATCAAGGCCGCGGTCAAGGACTCGATCGGACACGAGCGGCGGGTCGGGCTGCGCGTCATGGAGGAGCGCGGCCTGCCGGAGCCGCTGCCGATGGAGGTGGAGCGCCGGCCGAAGCGCGGCGAGGCCGGGATGAACCCGAAGTACATCTTCGACCTCTTCGTGATCGGCTCCTCGAACCGCTTCGCCCACGCGGCCGCGCTCGCGGTCGCCGAGGCGCCGGCGCAGGCGTACAACCCGCTCTTCATCTACGGCGGTACGGGGCTCGGCAAGACCCACCTGATGCAGGCGATCGCGCAGTACGTGATGCAGCACTCGCGCGACCTGAGCGTCCGCTACGTCACGAGCGAGACGTTCATGAACGACTTCATCAACTCGCTCCGCGACAAGCGGATCGAGGGCTTCAAGCAGCGCTACCGCGCGTACGACCTCCTGCTCGTCGACGACGTCCAGTTCTTCGAGCACAAGGAGCGGATCCAGGAGGAGTTCTTCCACACGTTCAACTCGCTCTACGAGGCCGGCAGCCAGATCGTGATGTCGTCGGACCGCCCGCCGCGCGAGATCTCGACGCTCGAGGAGCGCCTGCGGTCGCGCTTCGAGTGGGGCCTGATCACCGACATCCAGCCACCCGACCTCGAGACGCGGATCGCGATCCTGCGAAAGAAGGTGAAGACCGACGGGATCCATGTGCCCGACCCACAGGTGCTCACGTTCGTCGCGAGCCGGATCGAGACGAACATCCGCGAGCTCGAGGGGGCGCTCACCAGGGTCGTCGCCTTCTCGTCGCTCACCGGCCGTCCGATGACCGTCGAGCTCGCCCAGGAGGTCCTCAAGGACGTCTTCCCGCAAGGCGAGGCCGCCGAGGTGTCGATCCGCCGGATCCAGGAGGCCGTCTCGGAGCGCTTCAGCATCTCGCTCAACGAGCTCACCGGCGAGAAGCGCTCGCAGAACATCGTCTACCCGCGGCAGGTCGCGATGTACCTCTCGCGGGAGCTCACGGACTCGTCACTGCCCAAGATCGGCAAGGAGTTCGGGGGCCGCGATCACACCACGGTGATCCATGCGACGTCGAAGATCGCGCGCCTCATTCGTGAGGACAGGTCTGTGTACAACCTCGTCCAGGAACTCACAGCTCGGATCAAGCAGGTTCGGTAGAGACGAGGCCCTGTGAGTCCCGCCGTTTTGTCCCCAGTTTCTGTCCCGCCCTCGAGGCCGCTTGCAGAGCCGAGAAGTATCGTCTTCCCCGGTCCTCACACTGCCTACTACGACTGAAAGGATTCTTTAGATAGATGATTGAGTCAGAAGCAGTGGCGGTGGGTTCGGGGATAAAGGTCACGGTCTCGCGGGACGAGCTCGTCTCGAAGCTCGCCGTCGTGGCGCGTGCGGTCTCGTCGCGGACGACGGTGCTCGTGCTCGGCGGGATCCTTCTGCGGGCCGAGAACGGGGAGCTGCAGCTCGCCGCGACCGACATGGAGCTCTCGCTGCGGACGTCGCTCGAGGCGCAGATCGAGGGCGAGGGCGCGGTGGTGGTTCCCGGGAAGATGCTCGTCGAGCTGGTGCGGCTGCTCCCTGACGAGGACGTCGAGATCGAGCACCGGCCAGAGGAGGGCGTCGTTCGCGTCGAGTCGGGCACGTACAGCTCGCGGCTGCACACGTACAACGCCGACGACTTTCCGCGCTTGCCCGAGATCGAGACGATCGGGACGTTCGAGGTCGACAAGGACGCGCTCCTCGACACGGTCGGCCGCGTGTCGCGCTCCGCGTCGCGCGACGAGTCCCGCCCCGTCCTGACGGGGATCCTCGCGCGGTTCGAGGGCGGCAAGCTCGTGATGGCCGCAACCGACTCGTACCGGCTGTCGGTCAAGGAGACGCCCTTCACCGGTGACGCACCCGAGCTCGAGGCGATCATTCCGGCGCGCGCGCTGACCGAGGTGACGCGCATCGCCGCCGGCGCCGACTCGCTGGAGCTCGGCGTCCACGAGAACCAGGTCGTCTTCGTCGCCGACGGCGTCACGCTGACGACGCGCCGCATCGAGGGGCAGTTCCCGAACTACCGGCAGCTCCTGCCGGAGACGTTCGAGCACACGGTCGCGCTGCCGCGGAGCGAAGCGCTCGAGGTCGTGCGCCGCGTCGCGGTGATGGCGCAGCGGAACTCGCCGCTCCGGCTTCGCTTCGCCGACGGCGAGCTGACGATCTCCGCGCAGACCCAGGACGTCGGCGAGGCGCGCGAGTCGATGCAGGTCGCCTTCGAGGGCGAGCCGCTCGAGATCGGCTTCAACCCGGACTTCCTGCGGGAGGGGATCGAGTCGGTCACCTCCGACGAGGTGCTCCTGAAGCTCATCTCGCCGCTCCGGCCGGGCCTACTACAGGCCGAAGGTGATGACTACTGGTACCTGATCATGCCGATCCGCTTGGCCGGCTGATCGTTCAAACGGTCGCGCTCCGGAACATCCGCTCGTACGCGAAGCTCGAGCTCGAGCTGCAGCCGGGCCTCGTGCTCGTTGTCGGTCCGAACGGCGCCGGCAAGACGAACCTGCTCGAATCGCTGCACGTCGGGACGCAGGGCTTCTCGCCGCGCACGCGCACCGACGCACAGCTCGTGCGCTTCGGCGAGCGTGCCGGTCGCGTCGCGCTGCGCGGCCGTCGTGGGGAGACCCAGCTCGAGCTCGAGGTGACGCTCGAGGCCGGCCGCGGGAAGCGCGCGAAGCTGAACGGCGGACCCCTTCGCGCCGCGGAGCTCTTGCGCGCCGAGGTGTCGACGCTCGTCTTTACACCCGACCGTCTCGGGATCGTCAAGGGCGCACCGGCGGTCCGTCGCGCGTACTTCGATCGCGCGCTCGGGCGACTGTATCCCGCGCGCTCGAGCCTCTCCGCCGAGTACGGCGCGGCGGTCGGCCAGCGGAACGCGGCGCTGCGCAGGGTTTCGCAGGGCCTGTCGTCGCAGGACGCGGTCGAGCCGTGGACGGAGCAGGTCGCCGCGCTCGGGACCGAGCTCGTCGCGGCGCGGCGGCAGGCGCTCGAGGTGCTTGCACCTGCGTTCGCGCGTCTCACCGGAGAGTTCAGGCTCGAGCCCGGACGACTCGCGTACGAGGGCGGGCCGGTCTCGCGCGAGGAGCTGGAGGCACGCCTGCCGAAGGATCTCGAGCGCGGGACGACGAGCCTCGGCCCGCATCTCGACGATGTCGCGATCCTCGCCGGCGAGCGCGACCTGCGGAGCTACGGATCGCAGGGCGAGCAGCGGCTCGCGGTGCTCTCGCTGCTCCTCGCGGAGGCGTCGGTCCTCGTCGAGCGCGGGGCGGTCCCGCCGCTGCTGCTCCTCGACGACGTGCTCTCGGAGCTCGACCCGGAGCGGCGGGGTACCTTGGCGCGCGTGCTTCCGGAAGGCGGGCAGACGCTCATCACCTCGACGTCGGCGACGGCGCTGCCGCTCGAGCCCGATCAGCTCCTCGAGGTCTCCCCCGGCGAGGTCCGCGCGGCGTGAGGCGGCTGAGCGAGGACATCGCGCGCGAGCTCGGCCGCTTCGGTTCCTCCGAGCAGATGACGCGCATCGTCGACGCGTGGCCGGCCGCGGTCGGCCCCACGATCGCGCGGAACGCATGGCCGGCGCGGGTCTCGCGCGACGGCACGCTGCACGTTGCGACAAGCTCGTCGTCGTGGGCGTTCGAGCTCGGGCAGCTTCGCGCCGATGTGCTCCGCAAGCTGCGGGACGCCGTCGGTGCGAACGCGCCCGTCGAGCTGCGCTTCGCGGTCGGCGCGTTGCCGGAGATCGGACGCGAGGACGACCCCGACCAGGCGTCGCGCACGGTCCCCGAACCCGGCCCCGAAGAGGTCCGGCGAGGGGCCGAGCTGGCAGCGGCGATCGAGCCCGACGAGCTCCGTGAAACGGTCGCTCGAGCGGTCGCGCACGGCCTTCAGAGAGCCGGGACCGACCGCTCGTTCTGATACACTGAATGCGCCCGGTAAGGCCGCAATTTGCAGGCCTTTTTTGGTTATGGCTCAGGCTACCTACACCGCAAAAGACATTACCGTGCTCGAGGGTCTCGAGCCGGTCCGCCTGCGCCCGGGCATGTACATCGGCTCGACCGGTCAGCGGGGGCTCCACCACCTTGTCTACGAGGTCGTCGACAACGCGGTCGACGAGGCGCTCGCCGGCCACAACGACTCGATCGAGGTCACGATTCACCCCGATCTCTCGGTCACCGTCACCGACCAGGGCCGTGGGATTCCGGTCGACATCGTCAAGGACACGGGCCTTCCGGCACTGACCGTCGTGCTCACGAAGCTCCACGCCGGCGGCAAGTTCGGCGGCGAGGGCTACAAGGTCTCGGGCGGCCTGCACGGCGTCGGCGTCTCAGTCGTCAACGCGCTCTCCGAGCGGCTCGTCGCCGAGGTTCATCGCGACGGCAAGCTCTACCGCCAGGAGTTCGAGCGCGGCGCGCCCAAGGGCGAGATGAAGAAGATCGGCCCGACGAACCGCACGGGCACGACGATCAGCTTCCTGCCCGACAAGGAGGTCTTCGAGGAGGTCGACTTCTCCGCCGACACGCTGCAGCAGCGGCTGCGCGAGACGGCGTTCCTCACACGCGGGCTGCGCATCAAGCTCGTGGACGAGCGCGCCGACGGCGAGACCGTCGAGTTCCATTACGAGGGCGGCATCCGCGACTTCGTCGCGTACGTGAACGCGAAGAAGGACCCGGTGCACAAGCGGATCGTCTACTTCGAGAGCGAGAGCGAGCAGGGCACGGTCGAGGTCGCGATGCAGTGGAACTCGTCGTACCAGGACTCCGTCTACACGTTCGCCAACAACATCAACACGCACGAGGGCGGCACGCATCTCTCCGGCTTCAAGGCGGCGCTCACGGGCACGCTCAACCGCGTCGCGCGCCAGACTGGGCTGCTGAAGGAGAAGGAAGAGAACCTCGACGGCGAGGACGTCCGCGAAGGGCTCGCCGCGGTCATTTCGGTGAAGCTCCGCGAGCCGCAGTTCGAGGGGCAGACGAAGACGAAGCTCGGGAACCCGCAGATCCGTGGGCTCGTCGAGCAGACGGTGAACGAGCAGCTCGCGCGGTTCCTCGAGGAGAACCCGACCGACGCGAAGCAGATCATCACGAAGGCGATCCAGGCTGCACGTGCGCGGCAGGCGGCGCGCAAAGCGCGCGAGCTCACGCGGCGCAAGAGCGCCCTCGAGTCGTCGTCGCTTCCCGGCAAGCTCGCCGACTGCCAGATCAACGACCCCGAGTCGGCAGAGCTCTACCTCGTCGAGGGCAACTCGGCAGGCGGCTCCGCCGTCGACGCGCGCGACCGGCTGTTCCAGGCGATCCTGCCGCTTCGCGGCAAGGTGATCAACTCCGAGAAGAACCGGATCAACAAGGTGCTCTCGAACGCCGAGATCCAGGCGATCATCACCGCGATCGGCACGGGCATCGGCGAGGAGTTCGATCTCGAGAAGCTCCGCTATCACCGCGTGATCGTGATGACGGACGCCGACGTCGACGGCTCGCACATCCGCACGCTCATCCTCACGTTCCTCTACCGCCAGATGCAGGAGCTCGTCGAGAACGGGCACGTGTACATCGCGGTGCCGCCGCTCTACCGGGTGAAGATCGGCAACCAGGAGATGTACGTCGAGAAGGAGGCGCACTTCGAGGAGCTGCTCGTGCGCGAGCGGATCAAGGACTTCGACATCACCGACCGCGGCGGCGCGACGCAGAAGCTGACCGAGGCGCGCTGGGGACGATTCACGCGTGCGCTGACCGAGTTCGAGGGCTGGTCATCGAGGCTTCGCTCCGACTTCGGGCCGGCTGCCGCCGACTTCGTGGTTGCGCACCGGCTTGTCGAGACGACGGCCGGCTCGCTCGCAGACGTGAAGACCGCGCTCGGCGCGATCGACCCGAACGGCTACGAGGTGTCGGTCGTCGAGCTCGGCGACGAGTCGTTCAAAGCGCGTGTCGTCGAGCGCGAAACGAGCGCCGCGACGCACGTCACCGTGCCGGCTGCGCTGCTCGCGTCGGGCGTGTACGAGAACCTGCGCAAGGCGTACGCGAAGCTCGCTGAGATCGTTGGCGCTCCGCCGTTCGCGATCGCCTCGGGCAAGAAGCGGCGTACGGCGGAGACGTTCTCGGCGCTCCGGCACGAGTCCATCGAGCTCGCGAAGGAGGGCATCCAGCTCTCCCGGTTCAAGGGTCTGGGCGAGATGGACGCGGAGGATCTTTGGGACACGACGATGGATCCCGAGAAGCGCGTGCTCGTCCGGGTCGAGGTCGAGGACGCCGCCAGCGCGGATCTCATCTTCTCGACGCTGATGGGCGACCAGGTGGAGCCGCGCCGCGAGTTCATCGAGCAGAACGCGAAGGACGTCCGCTTCCTCGATGTCTGAGCTCGACACGGGGGGCCTGAACCCCGGCCGGATCGAAACGCGCGAGCTCGAGCAGGAGATGCGCTCGAGCTTCCTCGACTACGCGATGAGCGTGATCGTCTCGCGCGCGCTCCCGGACGTGCGCGATGGGCTGAAGCCCGTACACCGCCGGGTGCTCTACGGGATGCATGAGAGCGGTCTGCAGCCGAACCGGCCGTACAGGAAGTGCGCGAACGTCGTCGGCTCCGTGATGGGTCAGTACCACCCGCACGGCGACACTGCGATCTACGACACGCTCGTCCGGCTCGCACAGCCGTTCTCGATGCGCTACCCGCTCGTCGACGGCCAGGGCAACTTCGGGAACATCGACGGCTACCCGGCCGCCGCGATGCGGTACACGGAGAGCCGGCTAAGCCGGATCGCGACGGAGCTGCTCCGCGACATCGACGCGGACACTGTCGACTTCAAGCCGAACTACGACGAGTCGCGCCGCGAGCCGACCGTCCTGCCGTCCCGATTCCCGAACCTGCTCGCGAACGGCTCGTCCGGGATCGCCGTCGGCATGGCGACCAACATTCCGCCGCATCACCTCGGCGAGACGATCGACGCCCTCGTCGCGATGATCGACGAGCCGTCGATCGACGTCGAGCGGCTGATGCAGCACATCAAGGGCCCCGACTTCCCGACGGCGGGGATCATCCTCGGCCGCGACGGCATCCGCGAGGCGTATCGCTCGGGCCGTGGCCGCATCGTGATGCGCGCACGCGCCCACATCGAAGAGTTGCGCGGCGGGCGCACTGCCGTTGTGATCAACGAGCTTCCCTACGGCGTCAAGAAGGGCGGCGACGAGGGGGTGATCCGGAAGATCGCGGACCTCGTCAAGGACGGCGTGATCTCCGAGGTCGCCGACCTGAAGGACCTCTCCGACAAGTCCGGCATGCGGATCGAGGTACACCTCAAGCGCGACGCGGTCCCGCAGGTCGCGTTGAACAAGCTCTACAAGCACACGTCGCTGCAAGCGACGTTCGGCTACAACGCCGTCGCGCTCGTCGAAGGGGTGCCGCGCACGCTCGGCCTGCGCGACCTGCTCTATCACTACCTCGAGCATCAGCGCGTCGTCGTCACGCGGCGGCTGAAGTACGAGCTGCGCCAGGCGGAGGCCCGCGCACACGTCCTCGAGGGCTATCTGATCGCGCTCGACAACCTCGACGAGGTGATCGCGCTCATCCGCGCCGCCTCCGACACCGACGAGGCGCGCACCGGCCTGATGGAGCGCTTCTCGCTCTCGGAGATCCAGGCACAGGCGATTCTCGACCTGCGGCTGCGCGCCCTGACGGGGCTGGAGCGCAAGCGCGTCGAGCAGGAGTTCGCCGATCTGAAGGAGCGCATCGCCGAGCTCCGGTCGATCCTCGGCGACGAGTCGCGCATCGACTCGGTGATCCGTGAGGAGCTGCTCGAGATCAAGTCGATCTACGGCCGGAACGACGATCGCCGCACGGAGATCGTCGCCGCCGAAGGCGAGCTCGAGCTCGAGGACCTGATCGCGGAAGAGGACATGGTGATCGCGATCACGCAGTCGGGCTACATCAAGCGGCTCCCGGTCACGACCTATCGCGAGCAGAAGCGCGGTGGGATCGGCGTCATGGGCATGGAGCTCAAGGACGAGGACTACATCGAGCACCTCTTCGTCGCCTCGACCCACGACTACATCCTGTTCTTCACGAACGTCGGGAAGGTCTACCGGCTGAAGGTGCACGAGCTCCCGCTCGGCTCTCGGCAGTCGAAGGGCCGCGCGATCGTCAACCTGCTCCCGTTCCGCCAGGGCGAGTCGGTGCGCGCAGTCGTCCAGACGCGCGACTTCGAGGAGGCGGAGTACCTCTTCTTCGGGACGAAGAACGGCGTGGTGAAGAAGACGAAGCTCGCGGCGTACAACACCCCGCTCAAGTCCGACGGGATCATCGCGATCAAGATGCGCGAGAGCGACGAGCTAATCGGCGTGCGCCACACGTCCGGTGACGACGACGTGCTCGTCGTGTCGCGGAACGGGCAGGCGATTCGCTTCCACGAGAAGGACGTGCGCGCGATGGGGCGCGACGCCTCGGGTGTGCAAGGCATGAAGCTTCGCCAGGGCGACGAGGTGATCGCCGTCAACGTCGCGCAAGACGATGCCGAGCTGCTGGTCGTGACGGAGAACGGCTACGGCAAGCGCACGCGTCTCGGCGAGTACCCGGTGAAGGGTCGCGGCGGCATGGGCGTCAAGACCGTGCAGCTGACCGAGGCGCGCGGCCATCTCGCCGGCGCACGCGTGGTGCGCGAGGGCTACCAGGTGATGCTGATCTCGACTGGCGGCACGGTGATCCGCATGCCGGTCTCGGGCATCAAGCGGCTCGGCCGGTCGACGCAGGGCGTGATCGTGATGCGCCTGCGCGAGGGCGAGCAGGTGTCGACGCTCGCACCGGTCGTCGAGGCCGATGCGTCGGAGGTCGACGTCGAGCCGGAGCCGCCCGAAGTGCCGTCCGGAAACGGAGCCGCGGCGGCCTGACGGTCACCCGTTCGAGGGATGCCCCCGTTCACCGGAGCTTTCCATAATCGACGCCGGGCTTTATAACTCCAAAAGGGGGGTCGTCCTAGCCTCCCCGAGCCCGTAAAGGAGCCGTCCGTGGCAGCAAGTAGACAGGTCGACCTCCTCGAGCCGATCAATCTTGCAGACCACCTCGGGAAGGTCGAGCTGTACCTCGGCCAGGTGTGCCAGATCGCCGGAATCTCGAAGATGCAGCTCGACTACTGGACGAACAAGGCCCAGATCCCGACGAAGGGCAAGAAGCAGCGGATCTACGACATCGAGGCGCTCGAGACCGTGATGCTGATCAAGCAGGCCAAGGACAAGGGGCTGAACCTCGGCGCGGCGATCGACGCGGCGCGCCGGTTCCGCGAGCGGGAGCACGGCGGCGCGTTCACGGCCTCCGCCGACGGCGCCGGGCTCGACTCCTAGACCGCCCCGCGGAGCTGCTCGGCCGCTTCTTCGGGCGCGACCGTGTTGACGTAGACCTCCGCGCCGAGCTCGACCCCGGCGAGCACCGTCAGGCGGGGGAAGACCTCGATGTGCCAGCCCTTCCCCGTGTGGAGCCACGCGTTCAGCGGGACCGGACCGCCGGCGACGGCGTGGATCCGGCGCGTCAGCTCCGCGAGCACCTGGAGCGCCGTCGCGAGGCGGTCGCTCGTCCACACGTCGGGCTCGGCCTCGGTCGGAGCGACGATCCCCTCATAGGGAACACGCCCCGCGCGCGGGAGCACGGCCGCGACGCCGTCGCGCTCGAGCACCGGCTCGCCGTCGACCGCGAACTCCGACTCGGCCACGACCGCCGGGGGCTCGCCGGGAAGCCAGACGAGCTGTGAGTGCGAGTGGGCGAGGCTGCCGCCCGCGGCCTTCCCCTCGTTCACGATGGCGTGCAGGTAGCCGGCGGGCTCCGCCTCGCGTCGCGCTCGCCACGCCTCCGCGACGATCGCGAGCTGCTCGTCCTCGAGGTCGGCGATCGTTCGAATGTGCTCGGGCGAGTGGACGACGACCTCCTGCCGCTCGAACGCCGGGTAGAGGTTGGGGACGACGCGCACGCGCCACGGGTCGCCGATCGTGAGCGTCTCCGGCGGTGTGCGGTCCTCGCGTCCCGCGCAGAAGGGGCAGCTCTCGAGCTCCGCCTCGGTCGGCGGGTCGACGAGCGGCCAGCCCGCGCCGGGCCGCTTCGAGCGTCCTGGTGCGATGACGACCTGGCGACCCGAGAGCGGGTCGACGCGGAGCTCTCCGCTCAGCGGTCCTCGCGAATGAACGGCTTGATCAAATCGATCGGCGCCGGGAAGACGATCGTCGTCGACGCCGACGGCCCGAGCTCGAGCAGCGTCTGCAGGTACCGGAGCTGCAGTGCGATCGGCGCGTCTTCCATCACGCGCGCCGCGTCCTTCAGCCGCTCGGACGCCTGGAACTCTCCCTCGGCCGCGATCACCTTCGCGCGCCGTTCGCGCTCGGCCTCGGCCTGCCGCGCCATCGCGCGCTGCATGCCGGTCGGGATCTCGACGTCCTTGACCTCGACGATCGAGACCTTGATCCCCCAGGGCGCGGTCGCCTCGTCGATGATCTGCTGCAGGATCGCGTTGATCTTGTCGCGCTCCGAGAGGAGCTCGTCGAGGAGATGCTGGCCGAGCACCGAGCGGAGCGTCGTTTGCGCGATCTGCGACGTGGCGACCATGAAGTTCTCGACCTGCACGATCGCTGCGGCAGGGTCGACGATCCGGAAGTACGCGACGGCGTTGACGCGCACCGGGACGTTGTCCTTCGTGATCACTTCTTGCGGCGGAACGTTCAGCGTGATCGTGCGGAGGTCGACGCGGACCATGCGGTCGATGACCGGGATGAGCAGGAAGAGGCCCGGGCCCTTCGGCGGCTGGAGCAGGCGGCCGAGCCGGAAGACGACTCCGCGCTCGTACTCGCGCGCGACCTTCACTGCTGCCGAGAGGAAGATCAGCAGGATGAAGAGAACCGCGCCGATGAGGATCAGTGCCGCCACCATGGGCGATCCTATGCGGGAGCAGGCACGCGGTGCGGCCGCACGATCAGCTCGAGGCCGTCGATCCCGTCGATCTCGACCTCCTCGCCGGCTCGGAGCGGCTCGCCGTCGACCGTGTGCGCCCGCCAGAGCTCGCCGTTGACGAAGACCATCCCGCCGCCTCGCACGACGCCGGTGGTTCCGACAAGCGTGTTCGTGCCGACCTCCACCGGCCTGCGCCGCACCTGCATGAGCTTGACGACCACGAGGGTCATCAGCCCGACAATGCCGGCCGTCACGCCGAGGATCAGCGGCAGTGAGACCTCATAGACGCCGCCGGAGGGCTCGAAGAGCAGGAGCCCACCGAGGACGAAGCAGACCGCGCCGGCGACCGCGAGCGCACCGTGGCTGACGACGAACGGCTCGGCGCCGATGAACGCCGCCGCGAGGAGCATCAGCAGCAGTCCGGCCCAGTTGACGGGCAGCACCTGCGCCGCGAAGAGCGAGATCACGAGCGAGATGGCGCCGACGGTGCCGGGGAAGATCATCCCTGGGTTCCAGAGCTCGACGATGATCCCGATCAGGCCGATCGAGACCATGATGAAGACGACGTTCGGGTCGATCAGCAGGTCGAGGATCTGCTGCCACAGGCTCATTTCGGCCGTGTCGACCTGTGCGTTGGCGGTGTGGAGAACGAGGCCCTTCGGCTTGGTCGTCCGGCCGTCCGCCTGATCGAGCAAGGTCGGGAGGTCGGGCGCGAGCAGGTCGGCGATGTTCTGGCTGACAGCTTCCTCGGCGGTCCAGCTGTCGCCGCCCCGCACCGCCCGGTCGCCCATGTCGGGGTTCCGGCCGTGGTCCTTGGCGAGCCCGCGAAGCTGCGCCGAGAGCTTCTCGACGGCCTTCTCGCGGAGGTCGGGGGGCAGATTCTCGCCGCCCGATCCGACGGGGGTCGAGGAGCCGATCGTCGTCTGCGGAGCCATGGCGAGGAGGTCGCCGGCCTCGGCGATGAACGCGCCCGCCGACGTCGCCGAGGCGCCCTCCGGCGAGACGTAGACGATGACCGGGACCTTCGACGCGAGCTCAGCCTTGACGATGTCCTCCATCGAGCTGACGAGCCCGCCGGGTGTGTCGAGGAGGATCACGACGGCGTTGTAGTGCTCGCGTTCAGCCCGGTCGATCTGCTGCTCGACGAAGTCGCGGGTGACCGGGTTCACGTCGTTCTGGAACTCGACCGCGAGCACGCGGTTGCCGCTCGAGGTCGCTGCCTGGCCTGCGGAAGCGAGTACGGCGCCCGCGACGAGGAGCAGGAGAAAAAAGCCCCGCACAAGGCCCGTTTTCACTCGTAAGGATTCTATCAGGGAGGGGTCGGCCGGCTCGACGCCGAAGGGTGCGGTTTGCGACTCTGGGACCTCGCCCCGTGAAGCTCCTCGCCGTCATCGTCGCCGCGCTCGCGTTCCCGGCCGCCGCCCTCGCAGAGGACGTGCGGCTCGTCACGCAGGACGTGCCGCTCGACGGCGGCCGCGCGCTCGCAGCTGCGCGACCGCCGGTGTTCGACCTCGTCGGCCTCCACTGGCAAGGCCCGGGCGACGTGCTCTTCCGGACGCGGTCGGCGCGCGGTCGCTGGACTGCGTGGCGCGAGGCGATGCCCGAGCCGCTCGACCTTCCCGACGCGAACACCGCAGAGGGCCGCTCGGCGCTCCGGTGGAAGCTTGGCAACCCGTTCTGGGTCGGGCCGTCGAACGCGATCCAGTACCGGTTCCGCGGGCGCGTCACGCGCCTTCGCGCGCACTTCGTCCAGAGCCCGGTGCAGTCCGTCCCGCCGCGCACGCTCTCGATCGCCGGCTCGCCGCGGGTCACCCCGCGCGCGGCGTGGGGCGCCAACGAGTCGATCCGTCGCGGCTCGACGCTCTTCGCGCAGTCGCTGAAGTTCGCCGTGATCCACCACACCGCCGGCGCGAACTCGTACACGGCCGCGCAATCGGCGGCGATCGTGCGCGGGATCCAGACGTACCACGTGAAGTCGAACGGGTGGAACGACCTCGGCTACAACTTCGTCGTCGACAAGTACGGGCAGGTGTTCGAGGGCCGCTACGGCGGCGTCGAGCGAAACGTCGTCGGGGCTCATGCGGAGGGGTTCAACACCGGTTCCGTCGGGATCGCGCTGCTCGGGACGTACGGCGACGCGCAGCCGTCGAGCAAGGCGCTCGACGCGATCGCGTCGCTCCTGGCGTGGCGCCTCGACGTCGCGCACGTCGACCCGCTCGGGCGGCTCTCGTGGCTCTCGGGCGGCAACGCACGCTTTCCGTCGGGTACGCCGGTCCCGCTCGCCGCGGTCGCGGGCCATCGCGACACCGGCTTCACGTCGTGCCCCGGCAACGCGCTCTACCGGCAACTCCCGACGCTCGCGCGCAAGGCGGCGGAGATCGGGCTGCCGAAGCTCTACGAGCCGGTCGCGACCGGGCGCGTCGGCGGGCCGATCCGCTTCACGGCGCGCCTCTCGACGGTGCGCCCGTGGTCGGTCCGCGTGAACGACGCCACGGGAACGACGATCGCGTCAGGCCGCGGCGACGGCCAGCAGGTCGACTGGACGTGGGACGCGACGTTCGCGGCGCCGGGCGCGTACACGTATGCGATCGATGCAGGCCCCGACATGCGCCCCGCGACCGGCACGATCGGGCAGACGGCGACGGCGCTCACGCTGACCGGTGCGCAGGCGCGGCCGGCGACGTTCACGCCGAACGGCGACAGCCGGGCCGACTCCACGGTCGTTAGCTACACGTTGAGCCTCGCGGCGACCGTCACAGCCACGCTCCGCGACCCGTTCGGGATCACGCTCGCGACGCTCTTCTCCGAGCAGAAGAAGGCGGGCCGCCAGTCGTTCCGCTTCACGGCCGCCGGCGTTTTGGACGGGCGCTTCACGATCGTGCTCGAGGCGTCGGCGTCGAACGGTCGGCTCGCGCGACTGGAGATCCCGATCGTCGTCGACCGCACGCTCGCGGCGTTCGTCGCTGCGCCTCCGGCGTTCTCGCCGAACGGCGACCACCGGGCCGACCAGCTCGCCTTCAAGTTCGTGCTTGCGGCACCTGCGCACGTGAAGCTCCGGATCGCAGGCGGAGAGACGGTGTACGAAGGCGACCTGCAGCCGGGCCCACAGGAGCTCCGCTGGGAGGACCGCATCCGCGACGGGAAGTACGCCGCGATTCTCGAGGCGACGGGGCCGTTCGGCACGCGGGCGCAGACGGCGCGCTTCGTCGTCGACACGACGAAGCCGACGTTGAAGTTGCTCTCGAAGGCGGCTCGACGCTTCTGGGTGAGCGAGCAGGTCACGATCACGGGCACGATCGGCGGCGTTCGCGTGCAGGCGAAGGTCGGCCCCGGGAAGTTCCGGCTCGGCGGCGCGCCGGGTCGGATCGCGATCACGGCCTGGGACCCGGCCGGAAACCGCTCGACCTACCGTCAGCGGTAGCGCGCGACCCAGTCGTCGTACTCGTGCTCGAGGCGTTCGAGCACGGCGGCGAGCAGGTCGGCGCGCGGCACCGTGCGGCCGGTCTCGAGCAGCAGGGACGTCGCCGGGTAGGTCGCTCCTCTCTGCGGAAGCTCGTCGGCGGATTGCGAGACGTTGATCCCGATCCCGAGCACGACCCGCCCGTCGCGCGCCTCCGCGAGGATGCCCGCCACCTTGCGGCCGTCCACCAGGACGTCGTTCGGCCACTTCACCTCGGGCTCCACGCCGGTGACCACTGCGAGCGCCTGCGCGACGGCCCGCCCGGCGACGAGCGAGAGCTCGGGGAGGTTCGCGGTCGGCACCTCCGGCCGCAGGACGATCGATGCGAGCAGGCTCGAGCCGGACGGCGCCACCCACTCGCGGCCGAGCCGTCCGCGTCCGGCGGTCTGCTCGTCCGTCGCCGCGACGGCGCCCTCGGCAGCGTCCTCGGGGAGGAGCCGCTGGGTCGACTCGCACCGCTCGACGAAGATGTATTCGCGCCCGAAACGCCCACGGAGCCTCGGGAGGACGACGTCGGAGCCGAGCGGATCGGCCATGCCCGTAGAGTGTCCAAGGTGCAACCTCCGCGCGTCCGGAAGCGTCCAATTCGGCAACCCCTGCGGGCGTCGACGCCGCTCGCGTACGAGAGGTTGAGCGACCCGATCTTGGTCAAGCGCGCGAAGGACGGCGACAATCAGGCCCTCGAGGCGCTCTGCGCCCGGCACCAAGCCACGGTGGAGAAGCTCGCCCGGCGGATCCTTCGCGACCGAGAAGAGGCTCGCGATGCGACCCAGGAGTCGCTCGCGAAGGTCTGCGCGAGGATCGGGCAGTTCCGCGGCGAGGCGCAGTTCGCGACGTGGCTGCACCGGCTCGTCGTGAACACGTGCAGGGACGCGATCGCGCGACGGAGGACGTGGGAGCCGCTGCCCGACGGCGTTCAGGCCGCGCCGGCCGCCGAGGTCTCCGACCGCGACGAGCTCCGCGCGTGCCTGCTCGAGCTGCCGGAGGCGCAGGCGCGCGTCGTCGTGCTGAAGGACGCGCTCGGCTACTCGTTCGAGGAGATCGCCGCGGCGAGCGGCATGCCGGTCGGGACCGCGAAGTGCTACGCGCACCGCGCGCGCAACACCCTGCGTGCCCGGCTCGAGGAGAACGCTGCGTGAACGCGCCGTTCGGCAAGTCGGAGATCGAGCAGATCCTTCCGCACCGCGATCCGTTCCTGCTGCTCGACGAGGTCGTCGAGCTCGATCCCGGCTCGCGCGTCGTCGCGCGGAAGATCGTGACGGACGAGGATTGCGCGGGGCACTTTCCCGGCAACCCGATCATGCCCGGCGTGAAGATGGTCGAAGCCCTCGCGCAGGCCGGCGCGGTCGCCGTGCTCGTCCAGGAGGAGAACCGCGGCAAGCTCGCGCTGTTCGCGGGGATCGACGACGTGCGCTTCAAGCGGGTCGTACGCCCCGGTGAGGAGCTCACGCTCGAGTGCTTGCTCGAGCAGGTGCGCGGGCCGATCGGCAGAGGCAAGGCGCGCGCGACGGTCGACGGAGAATTGGCAGTGCGCGGCACCCTGACGTTCGCGGTGGAACGGTGATCGGCAAGGCGAACGGCGCGCGGATCGGGATCACCGGTCTCGGCGTGCACGTTCCCGCGAAGGTCGTCACGAACCACGATCTCGCGGCGATGGTCGACACGACGCACGAGTGGATCGTCGAGCGCACGGGCATCCACGAGCGTCGCTTCGCGACGGAGGAAGAGGCGCTGACCGACATCGCGTTGCCCGCCGCGCGCCAGGCGCTCGAGCGCGCTGGCGTCGAGCCGAAGTCGATCGACCTCGTGCTCTGCGCGACGGTGACGCCGGACATGATGTTCCCGACGAGCTCCGCGCTGCTCGCAGACGAGCTCGGCATGCCGGACGCGGCGGCGTACGATCTGCTCGCCGGTTGCACCGGGTTCGTCTACGCGATCGCGCAGGCGTACGGGATGCTCGCGGCGGGTCTCTCGCGGCGCGCGCTCGTGGTCGGCGGCGACGTGCTCTCGAAGATCCTCGACTTCGAGGATCGCTCGACGCTCATCCTCTTCGGGGACGGCGCGGGCGCCGTCGTGATGGAGCCGGTCGAGCGGGGCGGCTTCCTCGGCTTCGAGCTCGGCGCGGACGGCGGCGGCGGCGACAGCCTCTGGCTGCCCGGAAGCGGTTCGCGGCACTTCGACGACCCGGAGTCGTTCGTGAAGATGAACGGCCGCGAGGTCTTCAAGTTCGCGACGCGGGTGCTCGTCGCGTCGGCGCAGAAGCTGCTCGACGAGGTCGGCATGACGGTCGAAGACGTCGACGTCTACGTGCCGCACCAGGCGAACATCCGGATCATCGACCACGCTGCGAGGAAGCTCGGCTTCCCGCCGGAAAAGGTCGTGGTGAACGTTCAGAAGTACGGCAACACGTCATCTGGTTCCATTCCCCTTGCTCTCGCCGACGCGGCTGCGGACGGCCGGCTGAAACCGGGGGCAAAGGTGCTGATGACTGGCATGGGAGCCGGCCTCACGTGGGGCTCGGGTCTGATCGAATGGACGGAGGAGATGGCGGCGTGACCAAGCTCGCATTCATGTTCCCGGGGCAGGGCTCGTTCGAGGCCGGAATGGGCCGCGATGTGGCCGAGGCCGTGCCCGAGGCGATGGCGGTCTACGAGGCCGGAAGCGAGGCGTCGGGCCTCGACCTGAAGCGTCTCTGCTTCGAGTCGCCCGTCGAGCACCTCGTCGACACCGAGGTGCAGCAGCCTGCGCTCGTCGCGACGTCGCTCGCGTTCAACGCGGCGCTTCGCGCGCGCGGGATCAACCCCGACTTCGTCGTCGGGCACTCGGTCGGTGAGTTCGCGGCGCTCGCCGCCGCCGGCTCGTTCCCCGACGCACAGGCGATCGGTCTCGTTCGCGAGCGCGGTCTCGCGATGGCCGCCGCGGCGAAGGAGAGCCCCGGCTCGATGGCGGCGATCCTCGGCCTGAAGGACGAGGTCGTCGAGGCGCTCTGCAAGAAGATCTCGCACGTCTGGCCGGCGAACTACAACTGCCCTGGGCAGGTCGTCATCTCGGGCGCCGATCCTTCCGTCGCCGCGGCCTGCGAGGAGGCGGAGCGCGAGGGCGCGAAGCGCGCGATCCGGCTTCGCGTGTCGGGCGCGTTCCACTCGCCGCTCGTCGAGCGTGCCGCCGACAGGTTGCGCCCCGCGATCGACCGCGTGGAGTTCCACGTCCCGAAGGCGGCGTTCATGTCGACGGTGACGGCGAAGCTCGAGGAGGCTCAGCGCTACCGCACGCTGCTCGTCGAGCAGCTGACCGCGCCGGTGAAGTTCACGCAGGCCGCGCGCGAGCTGGTCGGCCACGGCGTCACGACGTTCGTCGAGGTCGGGCCGGGCAACGTCCTCAGCGGTTTACTGAAGAGGATCGACAGATCGGTGAAGATCTTCTCGGTCAACGACCTGAAGGCGCTCGACGAAGTGACCGAAGCGCTGCGTGCCTGAGTTCGCGTCCCTCGAGGGGAAGACGGCATTGGTCACGGGCGGCTCCAAGGGGATCGGGGCCGCGATCGCGCGCGAGTTCGGGCGCGCGGGCGCGAACGTGGTCGTCGGCTACCGGACCGGGAAAGACGAGGCGGAGGCGATCGCCTCCGAGACCGGTGGCCGCGCGATCCAGGCCGACGTCTCGACCGTCGACGACGCGAAGCGGCTCGTCGATGAGGCCGGCGACGTGGACGTGCTCGTGAACAACGCGGGGATCACCCGCGACGGCGTGCTCGCGCGGATGACCGACGACGACTGGCGGTCGGTCCTCGACACGAACCTCAGCTCGGTCTTCTACACCTGCCGCGCGGTCTCGCGCGGGATGATGAAGCGCCGCGGCGGGTCGATCGTCAACCTCTCGTCGATCGTCGGGCTCCACGGCAACTGGGGCCAGACGAACTACGCCGCCTCGAAGGGCGGGATCATCTCCTTCACGAAGTCGCTCGCGCAGGAGCTCGGCTCGCGCGGCGTCCGTGCGAACGTCATCGCTCCCGGCTACATCAAGTCGCAGTTGACCGACGCGATCCCGGAGGAGGCGCAGCAGCAGATGCTCGGCCTGACGCCGCTCGGGCGCTTCGGGGACCCGGAGGACGTGGCGCGGGCGGTACGGTTCCTGGCCTCCGACGACGCCGCGTTCATCACGGGCGAGGTCATGGTCGTCGGCGGCGGGTTGGGCATGTGATGAACACGAACGGTCGACGCAGAGTCGTGATCACGGGAATGGGAGCGGTCACCCCGCTCGCGAACGACGCGGAGTCGTCCTGGTCGCGCCTGCTCGCGGGCGAGTCCGGCGCGGGGGAGATCACACAGTTCGACCACTCCGAGTACCCGGTGCACTTCGCGTGTGAGCTGAAGGAGTTCGACCCAACGCAGTGGATCGACCGCAAGGCGGCGCGCCGGATGGATCGGTTCGCGCAGATGATCCTCGCCGCCGCGCGGCAGGCGGAGGCGGACTCGGGCCTCGACATCTCGAAGGAGCCCGAGCGGGTCGGCGCGTCGATCGCGACGGGGATCGGCGGCCTCCGCTCGTTCCAGGACTGCTACGACGTGCTGAGGGAGCGCGGGCCGGACCGCGTCTCGCCGTTCTCGATCCCGTCGATCATTCCGAACATGGGCGCCGGTTGGGTCTCGATCGAGCTCGGGACGAAGGGGCCGCTGATGTCCGAGTGCACGGCGTGCGCGGCGTCGAACATGGCGATCGGCGACGCGCTCGACGCGATCCGCGTCGGCCGCGCGGACGCGATGCTCGCAGGCGGCACCGAGGCGCCCGTGACGGCGGTCGGCATCGCCGGTTTCGACTCGATGCGCGCGCTCTCGCGCCGCAACGACGACCCGGAGAAGGCGTCCCGCCCGTTCGACGGCGCGCGGGACGGTCTCGTGATGGGTGAGGCCGGCGCCGTGCTCGTCCTGGAGGAGCTCGAGCACGCCAAGGCGCGCGGCGCGAAGATCTACGCGGAGCTCGTCGGCTACGGCGTCTCCGCCGACGCTGCGCACATGACGGAGCCCGATCCGACGGGCGAAAACCCTGCGCGCGCGATGAAGATGGCCTTCGACGACGCCGGCGTCGACCCAAGCGAGGTCGGCTACGTGAACGCGCACGCGACCTCGACACCGCTCGGCGACGCGAGCGAGACGCGCGTCCTGAAGAAGGCGCTCGGCGAGGAGAACGCGCTCCGGACGCCGGTCTCGTCGACGAAGGGAGCGACGGGCCACTGTTTCGGCGCCGCCGGTGCGGTCGAGGCGGTGTTCACGGTCCTGGCTGTTCGCGACAAGAAGCTGCCGCCGACGATCAACTACGAGGTCGAGGATCCGCGCTGCGACCTCGACTACATCCCGAACGAGGCGCGCGACGCGCCGGATCTCGACGTCGCGTGCTCGAACTCGTTCGGCTTCGGCGGCCACAACGCCTGCATCGTCGTGCGGCGCTTCGCGGCCTGACCGCGCGCCGGGCCGAACAACCGCAAGTAACAGACTGTTACTTGCCGACCGGGACGCTCGCTACGGTCGCGCCCGTGAGGCTTGTCCACGTCGGCGAGCGCCTCGTCGAGGTGCAGGTGCGCGAGTCGCCGCGCTCGCGGCTCGTCCGCGCGGTCTACCGCCAGGGAGAGCCGCCGGAGCTCGTCGTGCCCGTCGGGACGAGCCAGCGTGCGATCGACCGCGCGCTCCGCATGCACGCGCCGTGGCTCGAGCGGCAGCTCGCGACGGAGACGCTGCCGACGCTTGACCTCCCACCGTTGACGGAGAAAGAGGGGCGGAAGCTCGCGCGCCAGCGGATCACCGAAACGGCTGCGCTCGAGTCGCAGCGGATCGGCGTCCGCTATACGCGGATCGCGATCCGCGACACGCGTTCGCGCTGGGGGTCGTGCTCGTCCCGCGGGGCGATGTCGTTCACGTGGCGGCTCGCGCTCGCGCCGCGTCAGATCCTCGACTACGTCGTGGTGCACGAGCTCTGCCACCTCGCGCACATGGATCACTCCAAGCGCTTCTGGTCGCTCGTCGAGCGCGTGCGACCCGACTTCCGCGCGGAGCGCGACTGGCTGAACGACCACGGCTGGGAGTTGCTCGCGTATCGTCCTCTGCGTGACGAGATGGGCGACGTTTGACTGCTACGGCACGCTGATCGACTGGAACGGCGGCATCCGCGCAGAGCTCGCGCGCCTCTGGCCGAACGCCGACGCGGACGCGCTCCTGAAGCGCTACCACGAGCTCGAGCCGGAGGTGGAGCACGCGGAGCCGGGGCTCTCGTACCGCGAGGTGATGCGGCGCGTGCTCGCGCGACTCGGCGACGTTCCGGACGGCGAGGAGGACGCGCTCGGTGCCTCGCTGCCGTCATGGCAGACGTTCCCCGAGGTACGTCCCGCTCTCGACGAGGCGCGCCGGCGCGGCTGGAGCCTCGCGATCCTCTCGAACACCGATCGCGACTTCATCGAGGCGTCGAAGCGGACCCTCGACGTCCCGTTCGAGGAGACGGTCGTCGCGTCCGAGATCGGCTCGTACAAGCCGGCGACGCGCCACTGGGAGGAGTTCTACGCGCGGACTGGCGCCGACCACGGCCGGCATGTCCACGTCGCGCAGAGCATGTTCCACGACATCGTCACCGCGAAGGAGCTCGGGCTCCCGACGGTGTGGATCAACCGGCTCGGCGAGCACTTCGACACGACGTCGACGCGCGAGCTGCCGGACCTCGAGCGGCTACCGGAGACTCTCGATGAGCTCGTCCCTGCCTGAGTCCTTCGAGGTCCGCCCGGCAACCGAGGCCGATGCGCCGGCGCTCATCGACGTGTTCCGACAGGCCGAGATCGACTTTCGCGGGGCCGCGACGGCGACGGCGGACGACCTTCTTTCGTGGTTTCGCTTCCTCGATCTGCCGACCGGCAGCTGGCTGATCCACGACGGCGGCGAGCTCGTCGCCGGCGGCCTGCTGATCAGGCACGGGGACGCGCCGCAGTTCTCCGCCGTCGTGCGGCCGGACCGGCGCGGCGAGGGGCTCGGAGCGGCGCTCCTCGATCTCGCGGAGCAGGCGGTGCGGCAGGACGGCTCGACCCTCATGCGCGTCGGGACGGTCGCAGAGGACGAAGCCGCGGCGTCGCTCTTCACGTCGCGCGGCTACCGCGACGCGCGCCACTACTTCACGATGGTGATCCCGCTCGACGCCGAAACGCCGACACCGGAGCCTCCGGAGGGGATCGCGCTCGGGACGTTCGAGCTCGCGGAGGCCGAGGCGTTCCACTCGGCGCTGAACGAGTCGTTTGCCGACGAGTGGGGCTGGGCGGCGATCCCATTCGAGGAATGGCGCGAGCTCCGCCTCGAGGCACCCGACTTCGATCCGGCGATCTGGTTCGTCGCGCGGGACGGCGACGAGCTCGCCGCGGTCGCGCGCTGCGACGAGCTGTTCGGCGGCGGGTTCGTCGGGGCGATCGGGGTGCGGCCCGCGTGGCGTCGGCGCGGGCTCGCGCTGGCGCTGCTCCACTTCGCGTTCGCGGAGTTCCGCAAGCGCGGCGCGCCGCACGTCCGGCTCGGCGTCGACACGCAGAACCCGACCGGGGCGACGCGGCTCTACGAGCGGGCGGGTATGTCGGTCGAGTCCGAGGACGTCGTGTTCGAGCGCGAGTTGGCGTGACCCTCCGCGCACCGCGCGACGACGACTTCGCCGCGATCCTCGAGCTGATGAACGCGCACCAGCTGGCCGCGTACGGCGAGGCCGACGTCACCGCCGACGAGCTCCGGACGTGGCTGACGACGCCGAGCATCGATCCGGAGCGCGACGTCCGCGTGCTGGACGAAGAGGGCCGGCTCGTGGGCTACGTCGACGCCGACAAGACGAGCGAGGATCCGCCGCGCTGGTGGTCCGACGTCAAGCTCGCGCCGGACGCCGACGTCGGCGTCGTGCTCCCGCAGCTGCTCGCGTGGCTCGACGTCCGCGCGGAGTCCGGGCTGCTGCGGGTCTGGACCGGCGTCGAGGACCGCCGCGTGCTCGACGCGTTCGCCGAGCACGGCTTCGAGGAGTCTCGGCACTCGTACCGGATGGAGATCTCGCTCGAGGACGAGCCGTCCGAGCCCAAATGGCCCGACGGGATCGCGGTGCGCGCGTTCCAGCCGGACGACGAGCGCACGCTCTACGAGGTGCACACGGAGGTGTGGGAGGACACCTCGGACCCGTGGGAGGAGAGCTTCGAGGAGTGGCAGCACTGGCTCACGAAGCGCGACGGGTTCGACCCGTCGCTCTGGTTCCTCGCGCACGCCGGCGACGAGCTCGCGGCGTATTCGCTCTGCCGGCCGGACGATATCGACCCGAACGCGGGCTACGTGAACCTGCTCGGCGTGCGCCGGCCGTGGCGGCGGCAGGGTCTCGGCGAGGCGCTCCTGCTCCACTCGTTCCGCGCTTTTCGCGAGCGCGGCTTCACGCGCGGCACGCTCGGCGTCGACGCGTCGAGCCCGACCGGGGCGACGAGGCTCTACGAGCGCGCCGGGATGAAGGTCTACCGCGACACGGTCTTCCTCGACCGTCCCGCCAATCCCTCCTAGGGCTTCCGGCCTCCGCGGTCGTGGTCGCCGTCGTGCTTGCCGCGATCGCGGTCCTCGTTCTCGCCCTGGTCGTTGCAGTTCTCGTCGTCGGTCGCGTGCGGCGCCGGCACTGCGGGGACAGCGGGAGTCGCGGCTGGCGGAGGCTTCTGCTCCTGCGGGCGGGGCGGCACGGCCGGCTGGGCGGGGGTCGCCCGCTCGTGCTCCCTCCGCCGTTTGCCCTTCCTGCCGTCGTCGTCCTGCGCGGGCGGCGTTGACGGCTGCGAAGCTGGCGAGGCGGCAGGGACCGCCGCGGGGGTGCCGGTGCCGCCGGGGCTCGCGGCCGGGGCCGGAGCCGGTGCCGGAGCGGGGGCCGGTGCAGGTGCCGGTGCGGGGGACGGCGCGGGCTGAGGCGTGGGCGCCGGCGAGGGACTCGGCGACGGTGTCGGCGTTGCCGGCGTGCCCGGGTTCGACGTGGGCGGCTTCGGCGCGGTCGGCCGGCTGATCGGGATCGCGCGCGGCGCTCTCGCCGCGGCGCTCGTGCCACGCGAGACCCGAAGCCGAACGACCGGCGTCGCCGGGACCGGCTGATGCGCCGCCCGCCGTGGCTCCGCCACGGCGACCAACGCGGGCACGACCTCCTGCCGCACGGCGTCGACCGACGGCGGCCGGACGACGAGTTCGGCCCCGCCCGTGAACGCCCGCGCCCACAGGAACGCGGACACGCCCGCTCCTGCGAGTGCCGCCATCGTGGTGGTGCCGAGGGCGACGGACCGAAGACGCTCGGATCCGCTCACGTTCGTGAGCCTTGTATCAACTGCGAAGGACGGAGGCGTCAGCCCGACTGCACGCGGTCCTTGCCTTCGGCTTTTGCCTGGTAGAGCGCCGAATCGGCGAGGCGGAGGAGGTGATCGACCGAAGCGGTCGGCGGATAGGACGCCACACCGAAGCTCGCCGTCACCCGCAGGCGCCCGCCGTCGGGGCTCGGGAGGCTCAGCCCGGCGAGACCTTCGCGCAGGCGCTCAGCCGCCGCCGCGCCGCCCTCGAGGTCGGTCTGCGGGAGCAGCATCGCGAACTCCTCCCCGCCCAGGCGCGCGGCGACGTCGACGTCGCGGGACGATTCGCGCAGCAGATCGCCGACTGCGCGGAGCACGTCGTTGCCGAACTCGTGGCCGAAGCGGTCGTTGATGCTCTTGAAGTCGTCGAGGTCGCCGATCACGACCGCGAGCTCGGTGCCGAACCGCTCCGCGCGGTTGAGCTCCGCCTCGAGCGCCTCGACGAAACGCCGGCGGTTCGCGAGGCCCGTCAGGTCGTCGGTGACGGCCTGCCGCTTGACGATCCCGTGCAGGCGGGCATTCTCGAGCGCGATCGCGGCCTGCGAGACGAACCACTCCGCCAGCTCGCGCGCGTCGTCCGAGGGCCCGCCGCCCGGCGAGTAGATCAGCAGCCGGAGCGGGTTCCCGTCGTCGTCGGTCCCGAGAGCGAGCACCAGCGGCGCGCGCGACGAGCTGCGCCTCCCCGCCCGCACCACCTCCTCGTCGCCGCGCAGGAGCCGTGCCTCAGTCGCGCCGGCGGCCTCCATCGCGGTCTGGACGATCACCGGCAGGAGCGCCTCCGTGTCGTGCGACGCCGCGAGCGCGTCACCGACGAGCGAGAGCGCCTCGCGGACGTGACGCCGGTCGAGCTCGACACGCGCGCTCCGCGCCGCCCGGTACCGGCGGCTGCGCCACACGGCGACTGCGCCGACGGCTGCGAGCAGCGTGAGCACGGTCGCGACCGCCGCGACGAGCACTCTCTGTCTGCGCCGGTCCGCCGCGGCATCGACGGCGGCGAGCGGGGTGATCGCGACGAGGCGCGCGTCCGGCCGGTTGCGCACGAGCTGGACCGCGGTCGCCCGCACGGGCGCGTCCGAGGCTCGGCCGTCGCCCGTGCCGGTGCGCGGGAGATCGCCGCCGCCGACGGCGAGCACGAGCCGGTCCGGCGGGTGCGGGCCGGCTGCGCGTTCGAGGCTCCCCTCGAGCGTCGTGTCGAGCGGCAGCTCCGCCCGGACCTCGCCGGCCGAACCGACCCTGAACGCGCGCGTGATCGACGGCGTCCTGCCCGGCTCGTCGCCCGCGAGCCGTCGTCCCTTCCTCCAGAACGAGATGCCAGGCGTCGCGATCCGCTCGAGCTCCGAGCGGTTCGACGACGCCAGCGCGCGCGCGACGTCGGGATCGTTCGCGAGTCCCCGCGCCCTCGCCTCGACACGCTCGACTTCGCGGTCGAACGACGTCGACCCGTCGTTCGCGAGCGCCGTCAGGCGTGCGTCGACGTCATGGCGGTACGCGTCCGCCGCAGCGTTCGCCACGAGCACCGAAACGAGCGCAAGCGTCGCCACCGTCGCCACCGCGAAGAGCACGACGGCCGCCCGCCGCATCTCGCTTGGGCGATCGCCGGCCCAAGCAATCCGATCTTCCACGCCCCGGTAGCTTCGCAGTCCCGCCGGTTCCCGGAGGGCGGGAGGCGCTGCGGGTACGCTCTCGGCGTGTCGCGCCTTCGCGCGAAGTGCCCGGACTGCAAGACCTACACCGCCGTCGCGCTGGGCCCCGAGTACCAGTGTCACTCCTGCGGGCGGGAGTTCGCGGCCGGGCTCATTCGGGTGCCGCGCGCCTGGGGAGACGGCGGGGAGGCAATGGCCGAAGCGGCCCATCTGCCGTTCGACTACCCCGAGGCCGCCGTCGTCGCCGAGGACTCGCTCACCGACCAGAACCTCGCGCTCGCCGCCGAGCTGCCCGACCGTCCGCTCGTGCTCGGCGGTTGCTGTTCCTCGCACGTCGGCGCGCTCGAGGGCCTTTCCGCCCGCCACGACCGGGTCGCACTCGTCTGGCTCGACGCTCACGGCGACCTCAACACGCCCGAGACCTCCCCGTCCGGGAACGTCTGGGGGATGCCGCTTCGGATGATCGTTGACTCAGGGATGGTCGAGCCGAAGAACGTCGCGCTGATCGGCGCCCGGAACCTCGACCCGCCGGAGGAGGTCTTCATCGCCGAGAGCGGTCTCCACACCGGCCCTGACGCGGTCGACAGGGCGCTCGCGGACTGCAGCTGCGTCTACGTCGCCCTCGACGTCGACTCGCTCGACCCCTCGGAGATCACGCCCTTCATGCCCGAGCCCGACGGGCTGACGCTCGACGAGGTCGAACGGCTCTTCGACGACCTCCGGAGCCGCGCGACCGTGATCGGCGCGGGTCTCAGCGGCCTGGTTCCCGACCCCGCGAACGTCCCCCGGCTCGAACGGCTCACGCACGCGCTCGGCCTGTAACCGAGCCCACGGGGTGACAGGTCTAAACTCCTCGAATGTCCGAGCCGCGCATCGACGTCCAGGTCGAGACAAGAGACGCTCCCGCTCGGGACGAGAAGCACCCCAACACCTGTCCCAAGTGCCATTCGCACTACCGGGACGACGAGCTCGAGGAGGCTCTCTGGGTCTGCGCGCAGTGCGGCCACCACTTCCCGATGCGTGCGCGTTCCCGGATCGCGAGCCTCGCCGACGAGGGGAGCTTCGTCGAGGAAGCCGCAGAGCTCCGCTCGGACGACCCGCTCGACTTCTTCGACCTGCGGCCCTACGCCGAGCGCCTCGCGGAGGCCGAGGTCAACACCGGGCTTGGAGAGGCGATCGTGATCGGCCGCGCCGCGATCGACGGTTCCGCCTGTGAGCTCGCGATCATGGACTTCGCGTTCATGGGCGGCTCGATGGGAAGCGCGGTCGGCGAGAAGTTCGCGCGCTCGTGCGAGAGCGCCGCGGAGCAGGGCGTCCCGCTCGTCTCCGTGAGCGCGTCCGGCGGGGCACGCATGCAGGAAGGGATCCTCGCGCTGATGCAGCTGCCGAAGACGGTCGCCGCGGTGGCCGATCTGCACGACGCCGGAAGCCCGTTCGTCTCCGTCCTCGCGCATCCGACGACCGGCGGTGTGCTCGCGAGCTTCGCGAGCCTCGGCGACGTCCTGATCGCGGAGCCCGGAGCGCTGATGTCGTTCGCCGGCCCGCGCGTCGTCCAGCAGACGACGCGCGAGAAGCTGCCGGACGACTTCGGCCTCGCCGAGGCGAACCTGCGCTTCGGCCACGTGGACGCGATCGTCGCGCGGCCCGAGCTGAAGCCGTACGTCGCGCGCCTCCTACGACTCTTCGGCAATGGCAAGTGATGCGGAGCTCCGTCTCCGGGAGCGTTTGTCGAGGTTGAGGTCGATCAGCCTTCTCGGCGGCACGAAGCTTTCGGGCGAGCTCGAGCGCCTGCAGAGGCAGCTCGACCGGATGACGGCCGAGCCGACCGAGGACGAGATCTGGCGCTCGGTCGAGCTCGCGCGCCACCAGGACCGCCCGTACACGCTCGACTACGTCGAGCGGCTGCTCGAGGACTGGGTCGAGCTCCACGGCGACCGAGGCCGCGCCGACGACGCCGCGCTCGTCTGCGGGCTCGGCAGCTTCGACGGCCACACGGTCGCGCTCGTCGGCCAGCAGAAGGGCCGAGACGTCAAGGAGCGGACGAAGCGGAACTTCGGCATGGCGTACCCCGAGGGCTACCGGAAGGCGATGCGCGTGATGAAGCTCGCCGACCGCTTCGGCTATCCGCTGATCACGCTCGTCGACACGCCGGGCGCGTATCCGGGCGTCGCCGCCGAGCAGCACGGACAGGGCGGCGCGATCGCCGCCTCGCAGGCGACCATGCTGCGGCTCGGCGTCCCGATCGTCAGCGCGGTGATCGGCGAGGGCGGCTCGGGCGGCGCAATCGCGATCGCGCTCGGCGACCGCGTCCTGATGCAGGAGAACGCGATCTACTCGGTCATCTCGCCCGAGGGGTGCGCCGCGATCCTCTGGCGGGACGCCTCGGAGGCGAAGAAGGCCGCGGCGGCCTTCAAGCCCGACGCCGCCCATTGCCTCGACCTCGGCGTGATCGACGGGGTCGTCCCGGAGCCGCCCGGTGGCGCCCACACCGACCCCGACGAGGCGGCGCTCCTCCTCGGAGCCTCGATCCGGGAGGCCCTGGACGAGCTCGACCCCGTCCCTGTGGACGAGCTGACCCGCCGCCGGCGGGCCCGGTTCCGCCAGATGGGCGTTTTCGCGTAGGAAAGCGGCTTTCCGGGCCGCTCGTCCACAGTGTCCACAGCGTTTTCCCCTGCCCCTTTTATGACTCGAGGCCGGGAAAACTCCCGGCCCCGAGCGCGGACCCCCCACTAGGAGAGAAGCCTCTCCTGAAGCCCTAGTACCGCGCCTGAGAGAAACGAACCTTGCGTTTTCATCCCACACGCGGCGGGGACCACGCGGGCATGGCGCCGCGCTCGATCTGGCGGGGGACGATCTCGTTCGGGCTCGTCAGCGTGCCCGTGCGGATGTTCACGGCGACGGAGTCGAAGGAGCTCCGTTTCCACTTCCTCCACAAGGACGACCTCTCGCCGATCGGCTACGACAAGGTCCGCAAGGACACGGGGGAACACGTCGACCCCGAGGACATCGTGCGGGGGTTCGAGGTCGCGAAGGGGCAGTACGTCCCGCTCGAGGACGACGACCTCGACCGGCTCGACGTCGAGCTGACGAAGGCGATCGACATCCTCGACTTCGTCGACCTCGACGAGATCGACCCGGTCTACTTCCGCAAGGCGTACTACCTGCTCCCCGAGGAGGGAGCGGAGAAGCCCTATCTCCTGCTCGTGCGCGCGCTCGAGGAGACCGGGAAGGTCGGGATCGCGAAGGTCGTGATCCGCAACAAGCAGCACCTCGCGGCTCTCCGCCCCGTCGACCGGACGCTCGTGCTCGAGACGATGTACTACGCCGACGAGGTGCGGAAGCCCGAGAAGGTCTCGGCCAAGGGCGACCTGCGCAAGGCCGAGCTCGACATGGCGAAGTCGCTCGTCGAGAACCTCAGCGAGTCGTTCGACCCGGAGAAGTACGACGACACCTACCGCAAGGAGCTGCTCGAGCTGCTGAAGGCGAAGGCGAAGGGCAAGAAGCTGCCGGAGCCGCAGGAAGAGGGCGAGGGCGAGGTCGTCGACCTGATGCAGGCGCTCCGCGAGTCGGTGGAGCGGACGACGCGCGGGCAGTCGCGGAAACGCGCACCCGCCCGCAGCACAGGCTCCAAGCGCAAGACGACGACGAGAAAGAAGGCCGCACGTAAGGCAAGCTAGGGCCGTGGCCGACCTGAAGGAGTACCGCAAGAAGCGGGACCCGAAGCAGACGCCCGAGCCCTTCTCCTCCGAGCGGAAGAGCAAGGACCCGATCTTCGTCGTGCAACGTCACGACGCCTCGCGGCTGCACTACGACTTCCGGCTCGAGCTGAACGGCGCGCTCGCGAGCTGGGCGGTGCCGAAGGGCGTGCCGCTCGAGCCGGGCCAGCAGCACCTCGCCGTGCACGTCGAGGACCATCCGCTCGACTACGCGACGTTCGAGGGCGAGATCCCGAAGGGGAACTACGGTGCCGGCACCGTCGAGATCTGGGACGCCGGCACGTACGAGCTGCTCGAGCAGAAGCGGAACGGCGGCCTGACGGTGCGGCTGCACGGGAAGAAGCTCGACGGCGTGTGGTCGCTGATCCCGGCGAAGCTCGGCGGCGACGAGAAGAACTGGCTCATCCTCCGCAAGCGAGAGGAGGACTCGGCGGCGGCGCCGGTCAAGCGGCCGGGCCGTTACAAGGCGATGCTCGCGACGCTCGAGAAGACCGTGCCGACGGGTGAGGACTGGGCGTACGAGGTGAAGTGGGACGGCTATCGCGCGATTGCGTACGTCGCGGGCGGCGAGGTCGCGCTCGTGAGCCGGAACGACAACGACCTCACCGCGCGCTTCCAGGACGTCGCGAAGGCGCTCGGCAAGGCGCTCCGCACGCCGAACGCGGTGCTCGACGGCGAGGTCTGCGCGCTGAACGAGGACGGCCGCGCGACGTTCTCGGCGATGCAGCAGGGAAAGGCCGGCACGCGCTACCTCTACGTGGTGTTCGACCTGCTCGAGGTCGACGGCGAGCCGATCGTCGACTTGCCGTACACCGAGCGGCGCAAGCGGCTCGAGGGCCTGCTCGACAAGCGCAACCGCACGGTGCAGTTCTCCGAGTCGTTCGACGACGGCGGGGCGCTCTACCAGGCCGCGAAGGACCAGGGCTTCGAGGGGATCATGGCGAAGCGCCGGCAGTCCCCGTACCTGCCGGGCCGCCGGACGCGCGACTGGCTGAAGATCAAGGCGACGAACAGCCAGGAGTTCGTAGTCGGCGGCTACACGCGCGGCGAGGGTCGACGGGCCGACAGCTTCGGCTCGCTCCTGCTCGGCGTGTTCGACGAGGGCACGGACAAGCTCCGCTACGTCGGCAACGTCGGAACCGGGTTCGACGACCGCGAGATCCGGAAGCTCCTGAACCTGCTCCGCCCACTCGCCACCGACGAGCCGCCGTTCGACCCCGTGCCGAAGCCGCCCCGCGTTCGCAAGGGCGACATCGTCTGGGTGAAGCCCGACCTCGTCGCCGAGGTCGAGTTCGTCGAGTGGACGCACGACGGTCGGCTGCGCGCGCCGTCGTACAAGGGCCTGCGCGAGGACAAGAGCCCGCGCGAAGTGCACGAGGAGGAGGCGCTGCCGACGGAGATCCGCAAGGGCAACCGCCTGCTGAAGCTCTCGAACCTCGACAAGCTCTTCTTCCCGGTCGAGCGGATCACGAAGGGCGACCTGCTCGCGTACTACCGCGCGGTGGCGCCGGTGCTTGTGCCGCACCTCAAGGACCGCCCGTTCACGATGATCCGCTATCCCGACGGCATCGAGGGCAAGCACTTCTTCCAGAAGGACGCGCCCTCGCACATGCCGGACTGGATCCCGACGTTCCGCACGCTCGTCTCGACGCGCGAGTCGCCACGGCAGAAGAAGTGGGTCAACTTCCCGGTCGTGAACGACGAGCTGGCGCTGCTCTGGATGGTCAACATGGGCTGCATCGACATGAACGCGTGGTACTCGCGCATCGACAAGCCCGACCGTCCCGACTTCGTCCTCTTCGATCTCGATCCGTCGCCCGACGTCGGGTTCAAAGAGACCGTGCAGGTCGCCCTTCTCGTCAAGCAGGCACTCGACGCGTTCGGGCTCGTCGGCTTCCCGAAGACGTCGAGCGCCGAGGGCATGCACGTGCTCGTCCCGAT
>DASTHC010000008.1:0-7820 GCA_035718485.1 Gaiellaceae bacterium | reverse complement strand
CCAGCTTCGTCCTTCGGCACGGTCGGCCTCGAGCTCGAACAGGTAGCGACCGAGCGGCTCCTCGAGCCCCGTCAGCGCGGTCTCGACCCGTTCGGCGGCGCGCTGCAGCGCGGCCTCGCGACGGCCCGGCGTGCACGGATCCGCGTCGCCGCGCGCCCAGCGCTCGAGCAGCCGGCAGAACGCGAGCCCCGACACCTCGGAGGCCGCGAGCTGCGCGATCACTCGCTGCGCGAGTCGCGTGTCGTACGCGTGCTCGAGGATCACGTCGGCCCAGGCGGGCCTGCGGGCGACGACGCTCAAACCTCGACCACCACCGGGAGGATCAGCGGCCGCCGGCGCGCGCGGTCGTAGATGAGCTGGCCGACGGCGTCGTGCAGGTGCTCCTGGAGCAGCTTGATCTCGGCCGAGTTCTGCTCGAGCAGCTCGCGGAGGACGCGCGCCGCCTCCTCGCGGGCCTCGTCGAGCACGGGATCGTTCTCGGGGAAGCCGCGCGCGATCAGCTCCGGCCGCGCGGAAGACGCGTCGCCGTTCACCGTCGCGACGATGATCAGCACGCCGTCCTCCGAGAGCCGGCGCCGGTCGCGGAGCGCGACGTCGCTGATGTCCCCGACGGTGAGCCCGTCGACGAACGTGATCCCCGCCTCGACGCGGCCGGTCTCGCGCACGCCGTCGCGCGAGAGCTCGACGATCGAGCCGTTCTCGGCGATCACGATCGCGTTCGCAGGGACGCCGGCCTCACGGGCGAGCCGGGCATGCGCCGCGAGCATTCGGAACTCGCCGTGCACCGGCATCACCGCGCGCGGGCGCAGGAGCCCGATCACCGTCCGGATCTCCTCCTCGCACGCGTGGCCCGACACGTGCACGGGCGCGATCTCCTGGTGCAGGACCTCCGCGCCGATCTTCGCGAGCCGGTTGATCGAGTCGTGCACGCGCAGCTCGTTCCCCGGGACCGGCTTCGCGGAGATGATCACGGTATCGCCGCGCTCGACGCGCACCGCCGGGTGGTCGTCGTACGCGATCCGCGTCAGCGCCGACATCGGCTCGCCCTGACTCCCGGTCGTCACGATCAGCTGCTGGTCCGGGCGGAGCTCCTCGAGCTCCTGCGGCCGGACGATCACGCCGTCGGGGACCTCCATGTAGCCGAGGTTCCGCGCGATGTTCACGTTCTTGCGCATCGAGCGCCCGACGATCGCGACGCTCCGGCCGGTCTGGATCGCGACGTCGATCGCCTGCTGCACACGGTGGACGTTCGACGCGAACGACGTGACGAAGACGCGGCCTGTGCGCAGCGGGATGATCTGACGGAACGCCTCGCCGACGATCCGCTCCGACGGCGTGAAGCCGGGGCGCTCGGCGTTCGTCGAGTCGCCGAGCACGAGGTCGACGCCGCGGTTGCCGTACTCCGCGAGCTTTCCGACGTCGGTACGCATCCCGTCGACCGGCGTGTGGTCGAGCTTGTAGTCGCTCGTGTGCACGATCCGCCCGCCCGGCGTCTCGAGGACGACGGCGACGTTGTCTGGGATCGAGTGCGCCATGCGGATGAAGTCGAGCGTGAACGGCCCGACCTCGATCGGCGGGTCCGTCGGGTCGATCTCCTGGAGCTCGGTCGAGTTCATCAGGCCGTGCTCGTCGAGCTTCGACTTGATCAACCCGAGCGTGAGCCGCGTCGCGAGCACGCGCCCGACGCGGATCTCGCGCAGCACGTACGGCAGCGAGCCGACGTGGTCCTCGTGCCCGTGGGTGAGCACGATCGCCTCGACGCGCACGCTCTCGAGGTAGCTGAAGTCCGGGAGCACGAGGTCGACGCCGAGGTGCTCGTCCCGTGGGAACGCGAGCCCCGCGTCGACGACGACGGCCCGCCCATCGTGCTCGTAGACGGTCATGTTCTTGCCGACCTCGCCGAGCCCGCCGAGCGGGATGATCCGGACGGATTCCATCCACTGAGTCTACGGCCGGTCAGTCGGTTCGGTGCTCGAGCCAGTCTGCGAGGGGCCCGGCCGCAACCTCCGTATACCTCGGCTGGAGCTCGGCCCCGGCGGCGACGAGCAGCTCCGTCACCCGGACGTAGTCGCGCCGCGGGAGCTCGTAGGCCTCCGATCCGAGCGCCGCCCACGCGACCGGAGTGTCGAACGGGGCGCCGGAGTGTGCGTTGGGATCCGCTCCGCGCTCGAGCAGCAGCTCGACCAGGCGCGTGTCTCCGACCCAGGCCGCGTGGTGGAGCAGCGTGCCGTAGGGCGAACCGTGGACGCACGCCTGGAAGTCGACACCGACGAGCTCGACGATCGCGTCGGCCGAGCCGTGGAGCGCGGCGAGCACGAGGATCTCCCTCGCGTCGACGTCGAGGTCTCCGCGGAGCTCCGCGGGCGGCTCTCCGCGCGAGACCGCTCCGAGCGTGCGATCGAGGTCGTCCGCGTCGGCCGTCGCGCCGAGCTCCTGAGTGTCGTGGCGACGTCCGGCCGGTCGCGTCGGATCGCGTGCCGGTACGCGCTCAGGCCGAGGTCGTCCTTCCGATCGAGGTCGGCGCCGAACTCGGCGAGCACGCGGATCGTGTCCGGCCCGCGGCCGCGTCGGACGGCGTGCACGACGGTCGCGAACTCGTTCGGGTCGGCCCCGGCTGCGAGGAGGGACACGACGTGCTCGGGACGCTCGTAGTCGAGCGCATGCGGCAGCGCCACCGTTCCGGCGACCGTCGCTCCGTACGCGAGCAACAGGCGGAGGCAGAAAGGACTCTCCGCCTCGCACGCGTGGTAGAGCGACTCGCCGTCGTCCGGATTCGCACCCGCCAGGAGCAGCGCCATCGTCAGCTCCGGATCGTGGTGGACTCCGGCTGCGCCGTAGAGCGCGGACATCTGGCCGTACTCGTTCTCGAACGTCGCGTTGGGGTCGGCGCCGAGCTCGAGGGAGCTCACGCGCGGCAGCCGCCAGGGGGTAGACGGAGTGGCAGACGTAGAGGATCGGCGCCCAGTTCCGCGGCCCGCCCGGCTCGCGCGGATCGCCCTTCCACCCGCGACGCCCCAGCACGAGCCGAGCCCACGCGTCCTGCGCGATCTCGGGTCGCGCCTCGAGCATCGCGTCGGCGCGGTCCCGCCGGCCGCTCGTCGCCGCGAGGACGAACTCCTCGGGCGTCGGCTCCAAGTCAGACGCGTGCAGGCTCGAGCAGCCGCAGCCGCTCGAGGCAGGACCGGACGGCCTCGCGCTCCTCGTCGGTCGGGTCGACGAGCGGCAGGCGGTGGCCGCCGACGTCGTGGCCGAGCAGGTTGAGCGCGCACTTGATCGCGATCGGGTTCGTCACGACCTTGAGTAGCTCGTACGCGGGCGCGAGCTCGACGTCGATCGTCCGCGCCGCTTCGACGTCGCCCTCGCGGACGAGGCGCACCTGCTCCTTCACCTGCGGCCCGACGACGTGTGTGTGCACGCAGACGCCGCCCACTCCCCCGAGCTCGAGGAACGGCTGCACGAGGTTGTCGTCGCCGGCGTAGAGGTCGAGCCCGAGCCCGACGATGCTCTTCGCCTGCGCGAGGTCGTCATTCGCCTGCTTGACCGCGGCGACGTTCGGGATCTCGGCGAGCTCCGCGATCGTCTCCGGCTCGATGTTGATCACGACGCGCGCGGGGATGTTGTAAACGACGATCGGCTTGTCGGTGACGTCGGCGATCGCCTTGAAGTGCTCGACGATCGCGCGCTGCGGCGGCTTGTTGTAGTACGGCGTGACGATGAGGAACGCGTCGACCCCGAGCTCGTGCGCCTTCTCCGTCAGGTGGATCGAGTGCGCGGTCGAGTACGTGCCCGTGCCTGCGACGACGGTCGCCCGACCACCGAGCTCGTCGACGGCGGTCGCGAAGAGCGTCAGGCGTTCCTCGTCGGACAGCGTGGGCGCCTCGCCCGTCGTGCCCGCGACGACGACGCCGTCCGAGCCGGTCTCGACCAGGTGGCGGCAGAGCTCGCGGAACTTCCCGAAGTCCACCGCGCCCCGGGAGTCGAACGGCGTCACCGCCGCTGTGAGCACCTCGCCGAGCACGTCGCGATTCTACTTCGGCCCGGCGCTTAGCACCCCTTTAGCGGGGGGTCGCATCATCCGGGAATGCACAACGACTACGTCTACGGACAGCTCGCTCACGAGCGCCAGCGCGACCTTCTCGCGGAGGCGGATCGCGAGGCGACGGCCAGGCTAATGCGGGCGCACCGCCTCTCCCGCATGACGGCCCTGCTCGGGGCGCTCCGGCGCCGCCTGCAGTCGCCGGCCGGCCGCCCCGTCCTGCGGCCTCGCGTCTAGGCCTCGGCCGGAAGCCTCTGCGCGTCGAGCGCGAGCCAGGCATACGGCAGCGCGAAGACGATCGCGAGCGCCTCACCGAAGGCGACGGGGCTCAGCTGCGCGAGCAGCCAGGCCGCCGGCCAGACGGCGACGAGCGCGAGCGCGGGGCCGCGGAGCGGCGGCTCCATGCGCATCAGCGCCCACGCGAGCACCGCGGCCGCCGGGATCAGGACGAGGTAGCCGAGCCCGGAGAGCGGCAGGAAGATGCCGAGGAGCGCGAGCTCCGTGGCCAGGAAGCCGACGAACCCGAGCGGGCCGTAGCTGCGCGCGATCAGACCGTGGATCCCGGCGATCCCGGCGGCGAGGAGGACGATCCCGACCAGGTAGGCCCAGAGCGCCGCGTCGACGTCGGCGACGTAGAGCGCGGTGCCGACGCTGACGAGCAACGCGGCGGCCGGCGTCAGGGCCGCGAAGAGGCGGTGCGAGCTAGTCGAGGAGGACATCGAGGCCGACCGTCAGGCCCGGCGGGAGCGTCGGGAGCTTCTCGAGCGCAAGGAGGACACCCGGAACGAACGCCTCCCGCGAGGTCGTGTCGTGCCGGATCGTCAGCGTCTCCCCCGGCCCGCCGAAGATCACCTCCTGGTGCGCGACGAGGCCCGGCAGCCGAACCGAGTGGATCGGCACGTCGTCCCCGATCAGGCGCGCGGTCGCCTTCGACGTCCCGGACGGCGCGTCCCGCTTCGTGTCCGCGTGGAGCTCCACGATCTCGGCGCGCGGCATGACGCCCGCGGCCTCGGCGGCGAACCGCATCATCAGCACCGCGCCGGGCGCGAAGTTCGGCGCGTGGAAGAGCGCGACGCCCTTGCTCCGCGCGAGGTCGCCGAGCGACGTCAAATCGGCGCCGGTCGTCCCGACGATGCACGGCACGCCGGCTTCGATGCACCGCGTCACGTTCGGGGCGAGCACGTCCGCCCACGTGAAGTCGATCGCCGCGTCGTGGCCCGAGAGGTCCGGCTCCTCGCCGCGCAGCACGGGCGTCACCTCGTGGCCCGCCGCCTCGAGCGCCGGTGCCAGCGCGGAGCCGACCTTGCCGCGCGCGCCGAAGAGCGCGACCTTCACGCCGCCGCGAGTGCGCGAAGCCCAGGGTGCAGGCGGCCGAGCGCCCGCTTGAACCGCGCCTCGCTCGGGCCGATCCCGGAGGCCGAGAGGCGCTCGGGTGCGAGGATGAGCGACGCGAGCTCGGCGACCCCCTCGGGCTGGACCGCGTCGATCTCCGCGATGATCCGGTCGAACGAGAGCAGCTCCGTGTCGGTGATCAGCGATTTCCCGAGCCGGCTCATTCGGTTCGACGTCGACTCCATCGAGAGCGTGATGCGCCCCTTGAGGTTCTCCTTCGCACGGTCGAGCTCGCCCGGCCGGAAGTTGCCCGCGGCGACGTCCGCGATCTGCTCGGCGACGATCTCGAGGCACGGCGCGAGGTTCTCCTCGCGCGTCCCGACGTACACGCCGAAGAGACCGGTGTCGGAGTACTGCGCGCCGAAGCTGTAGACGGCGTACGCCATCCCGCGCTTCTCGCGGATCTCCTGGAAGAGGCGCGACGACGCTGACCCGCCGAGGATGCCGTCCAGAAGCGAGGCCGCAAAGCGCCGCCTGTCGGAGCGAGAGATGCCGGGCGCGCCGACGCACACGTGGTACTGCTCGGTGTTCTTCCGCTGGAACCGCACGCCCGCGGGCGGCGTCTTCACGAGCGGCGGGCGGACGCGCGGGCCCTTCCCGTTTGCGCTCCGCTGCGCCTGCTCGAGCAGCCGCACGAGCCGGTCGTGCTGCAGGTTGCCGGCGGCCGCGATCACGATGTTGCCGGGCGTGTACATCGAGCGGTGGTACGCGGTGATCGTCCGCTTGGGCACGTTCGCGATCACCTCGCGCGTGCCGATCACCGGCCGGCCGAGGGGGTGCGAGCCGAAGACTGCTTCGGAGAACAGGTCGTGCACGAGCTCCTGCGGCGTGTCCTCGTACATCGCGATCTCCTCGAGGACGACCTCGCGCTCTGAATCGACCTCGTCGAAGCGCGGCCCGAAGACCATGTCGCTCATGACGTCGACGGCGGTCACGAGGTGCTTGTCGGGGACGCGCGCGTAGACGACGGTGTGCTCGCGCGAGGTGGCGGCGTTCAGCTCCCCGCCGAGAGCGTCGAACGTCTCGGCGATTTGCTGGGCGTCGAATCGCTCCGAGCCCTTGAACAGGAGGTGCTCGATGAAGTGCGAGAGACCCGCCTTGGACTCCGTCTCGTCCCGCGAGCCCGCTCCGATCCAGAAGCCGAGCGAGACCGACCGGACCGAGGGAACCCGCTCGGAGATGAGCCGTTCGCCGGAATCGAGCTCGGAGAGGACGTACTTCTGCACGGAGGCGATCGTACTCGCTGGGTGGAAAATCCCGGGAAAAGGGGACAAAATCCCCGCACGTGCGCGCCCTACGCCGTCTCGGAGCGTTCTTGGCCATCCTGCTGGTCGCAGCAGCGCTCTCGGGCGTGGCCGCACCCTCGGCCGGACAGTTCTCGCGGGTCCCGGCCGGTGTGTCGATTGCGGGTCTGCCCGTCGGTGGATTCACTTCGGAGGAGGCGCGCGGACTCCTGCGCGAGCGGCTCTCGGAACCGGTGCGCTTCCAGCTCGGCGCCCGGACGTGGAAGGCGACGGCAGAGCAGCTCGGCGTCGACGCGGGCGTGGACGCCGCGATCGCCGAGGCGCTGCGCGGAGTGCCAGGGACGAGCGTCGACGTCGACGCCGCACCCGCCCGCCCCGACCTGCTGCGCTACGTCCGGTACCTCGACCGAACGCTGTCGCGTGAACCGAAGGATGCGTATCTCGCAGGCCTAGACGCCAAGCTGCGGCCGCTGATCGCGGCCGAGGTTCTCGGTCACCGGCTCGACGTGAAGGCGGCCGCGGCCGCGATCGAGGCCAGCGTGCGGAGCGCAGAACGCGAGCCGGTACAGCTCGAGTTCCGCTCCGTCGCGGCGAAGCGGACCGAACGTGCGTTCGGACCCGTGATCGTGATCCGCCGCGGCTCGAACTCGCTCACGCTCTTCGACGGCACTCGCGTCGTACAACGCTTCGGCGTCGCGACGGGACAGTCGCGCTACCCGACGCCGCTGGGCACCTTCTCGATCGCGACCATGCAGTACAACCCGTGGTGGTACCCGCCCGACTCGGACTGGGCGAAGGGCCTGAAGCCCGTCCCGCCCGGTCCGGGCAACCCGCTCGGCACGCGCTGGATGGGCTTGTCCGCGTGGGGCGTCGGGATCCACGGCACGCCCGACGCCGCGTCGATCGGCTACTCGGCGTCGCACGGCTGCATCCGGATGCGGATCCCCGACGCGGAGTGGCTGTTCCGCCACGTCTCGGTCGGGACGCCGGTCGTGATCGTCTCGGCGTAAGCCGAGCGGACAACTCTGGCCGTTCAGCCAGTTGTGAGCATCGAGCGCCGCTGACTAGAAGATCTTGTGCGCGCGCGTGTCACTGCGGTGCGCGCCGTTCCTTCGCGGACGGTGCTGCTCGTCGCGACCTTCGTCGCG
>DASTHC010000007.1:0-18861 GCA_035718485.1 Gaiellaceae bacterium | reverse complement strand
GTGGAGACGTAGACGATCCGCGCGGCACCCGCCTCGACGGCCGCATCGAGAACGTTCTCGGTGCCGGTGACGTTCGACTGATACATCTCGGCCCGGTCGGACTTCGGGATTCCGACCCGGTAGTCGGCCGCCAGGTGGAAGGCGGCGTCGCAGCCGGCCATCCCGAGCGCCAGCCGCGCGCGGTCGGAGAGATCGCCCTCAACGGGTTCGGCCGCCGCAAGCTCCGCGCGCCCGCGCGATCGCACGAGCGCGACGACCTCGTCCCCGCGCCCCACGAGCCGCCCAACGAGCCGCGAGCCGACGAAGCCCGTTCCCCCGGTGACGAACGCGCGCACCGCGGGCGGCCTGCGGCTAGGTCGCGCGGGCGCCGAAACGCTCGGCGACCAACTGCGCGACCTCGGTCGGCGTCGTGCCGACCTGGATCCCGGCCGCCTCGAGCGCCTCCTTCTTCGCCTGGGCGGTGCCCGACGAGCCGGAGATGATCGCGCCCGCGTGGCCCATCGTCTTGCCGGGCGGCGCCGTGAAGCCGGCGATGTAGGCGAGCACCGGCTTCGACATCCGGTCACGGATGAACTCCGCTGCCTTCTCCTCTTCGTTCCCGCCGATCTCGCCGACCATCACGACGAGCTCCGTCTGCGGGTCCTCCTCGAACTTGCAGAGGATGTCGATGAACGACGAGCCCGGGACGGGATCGCCGCCGATGCCGACGATCGAGGAGTTCCCGAGCCCGAGCTGCGCGAGCTCGTACCCGATCTGGTACGTCAGCGTCCCCGAGCGGGACACGAGGCCGATCGCGCCCTCGGCGAAGACCTCCGCAGGGATGATCCCGACGTTCGCCTTGCCGGGCGAGAGGACGCCGGGGCAGTTCGGGCCGATCATCGTGATCCCCTTCGGCCGCACGTACGTGTAGACGCGGAGCATCTCGTGTGCCGGGATGTGCTCGGTGATCACGATCACCGTGCCGATGCCGGCGTCGACAGCCTCGTACGCGGCGTCGGCCGCGAACCGCGCGGGGACGAAGATCAGCGAGGTGTTCGCGCCGACGTGCTCGACCGCCTCGGCGACCGTGTTGTAGACGGGGATCCCCTCGACGTCCTGGCCGCCCTTGCCGGGCGTCACGCCGGCGACGACGTTCGTGCCGTAATTGCGGTTGCGCAGGCCGTGGAAGCGGCCCTCGCTGCCGGTCAGGCCCTGGACGACGAGCCGCGTGTCGCCGTCGACGATGATCGCCACTAGCGCTTCCTCCCTTTCAACACGATCGAGCGGAGCGTGACACGACCGTCCTCGATCCGGTCGCCGAGCAGCTCGCGGACGCGCGCCGCGTCCGCCTCAGGCGTCTCGACCCGCGCGAGCCACGGCTCGACCTCGACGGCCCGCTCGAACATCCGCTCGTCCTCGACGCGCAGCCCGGCCTCCGCGAAGAACGACCGCCACTCGTCCTCCGAGTAGCAGCGGACGTGCGTCGGGTCGCGCAGCTTCTCGGCTTCCTCGACCTCGTCGCCCATGAAGACGTTGTCCTGCACCACGACACGGTCGCGCGAGACGCGCGCCATCTCGCCGACAGCGGCCCGGACGTCCTCGAAGTGGTGCGGCGCGATGCGGCAGGCGACGACGTCGAAGGAGTCCTCGGCGAACGGGATGTGCTCGGCGGGCGCGACGACCGTCGCGTGCATGCCGGGAGCGGGATCGAGGCTGACGACGATGCAGCCGGCCTCGCGCAGCCGCCGCGCGACGTGGCCGCCGCCGGTCGCGACGTCGAGCGCCTGCACGCTCTCGCCCGGCTCGCACCACTCGATCAGCAGGTCGAGGTCGGGACCTTCCCGATGCGTCGCGCTGTCGCGGAACGCCTCGGCGCGCTCGGACCAGACGTCGGTCACGCGGCGAGCTCCACGGCACGCCGGGCCGCCTCGAGCATCGTCGGCTCCACGTGCAGGTTCGCCGGCGAAGCCTCGTCGAGGATCGCCCGACCCTCGTCTGCGTTCGTCCCGTCGAGGCGAACCACGATCGGATGCTCGATCGTCATCCGGTCGAGCGCGGCGAGGATCCCGCGCGCCACCTCGTCGCAGCGCGTGATCCCGCCGAAGATGTTGAAGAAGATCGACTTGACCTGCGGGTCGGCCGTGATCACCTCGAGCGCGTCGACGACGCCCTCGGCGTCACCGCCGCCGCCGAGGTCGCAGAAGTTCGCGGGCCGCCCTCCGGCGAGCGCGATCACGTCGAGCGTCGACATCACGAGGCCTGCGCCGTTGCCGAGGATCCCGACCTCGCCGTCGAGCTTCACGTACGTCACGCCCTTCTCGCGCGCGGCCCGCTCCTCGGGCGGGACCGCCTCGAGGTCGCGCATCTCGGCGATGTCGGGGTGTCGGAAGAGCGCGGCGTCGTCGACCGTGAACTTCGAGTCGAGCGCCTTCACCTCGCCCTCGGGCGTCACGATCAGCGGGTTGATCTCGGCCAGCAGCGCGTCCGTCGCGACGAACGCGTCGTAGAGCTTCCCGACGATCGAGAGGATCTGCTTCTGCTCGTTCGGATCCTCGACGCCTGCGCCGTAGATCAGCCTGCGCGCCTGCCACGGCTGGAAGCCCTCGAACGGGTCGACGTGCAGGCGGACGAGCTTCTCGGGCGAGTTCTCCGCGACCTCCTCGATCTCGACGCCGCCCTCCGTCGTGAACATGAAGAGCGGCTTCTTCGCGCCGCGGTCGAACGTGAGCGAGAGGTAGTACTCGTTCGCGATGTCGGAGGCCTGCTCGATCCAGAGCTTGCGAACGACGTGCCCGTTGATGTCCATGCCGAGGATCTGCTCGGCTTTCTCGCGCGCGTCGTCGGCGCCCTCGGCGAGCTTGATCCCGCCGGCCTTGCCGCGGCCGCCGGTCAGCACCTGCGCCTTGACGACGACCTGACCGCCGAGCTCCGTCGCCGCCGCGGCCGCCTCGTCGGGAGTCGTCGCGAGCCGGCCCTCGGAGACCGGGATTCCGTGGCGCTTGAAGAGCTCCTTTCCCTGGTACTCGTACAGGTCCACCGGCGGCGGACTCTAACGACGGTCGAGCTGCTCCCGGAGCGCCTCCAGCCGTCGGTCCCACTCCGCGCCGACGGACGTCATCCAGAGCGCCGCCGACTCGAACGGCTCCGGTGTCAGCCGGTATCGCGACTCGCGGCCGGTCCGCGACCACTCGACGAGCCCCGCCTCCTCGAGGAGGTCGAGATGCTTCGCAACGCCCTGCCGCGTGATCGGCAGCCGCGCGGCGAGCTCCGTCGGCGTCTGTGCGCCACTCGTCGAGAGCAGCTCGACGATGCGCCGGCGCGTGGGGTCGGCGAGCGCGGCGAAGACCGCGCCCGCCTGCCGATCGTCCTTACGCGCCGACTCGCGTCGCAAGGTACTCCCGCAGCTCTCCGAGCTCCTCGTCCCAGCCCTTGTCGTTCTGCTCACGCGACGCCGGCGGCAATGCGGCGAACCCGGACTCCACGAGATGGAGCACCGTCCCGTCACCCGCCTCTTCGAGCGTGAACTCGACGAGGGTCGTCGTGCCGGCAACCGGAACCTGACCCGGCTCCCAGCGGTACGAGAACTTCCGCGGCGGATCGACCTCCTCCACCACGACCTTCACCTCCGTGTTCTCCCAGCGGAAGACGCCGCTTCCGCCCGGACGGAGGTCGAGCTCCGTCTCCTTGCCGAACCACCCGCTGATGCGGTCGGGCTCGGTAATCGCGGCCCAGACCTCGTCGCGTGGCACTTCCAAGGTCATCGTCCGCTCGATCCTGTCGAGATCCATCTCGCCTCCTTCGTTACGCAACCATTTGGTTGCGCGAATAATACGCAACTCACCGGTTGCATGTCAAGTGCTAGCTTGCTAGCACCATGGCCGAGGGCGAGAAGCAGCAGTTCAACGTCTATCTCCCGCCCGAGCTGATCCGGTCGGTGAAGCACGCCTCGATCGACGCGCAGCAGTCGCTGTCGAAGTTCGTCGAGGCGGCGCTCCGCGCGGCCGTCGAGAAGAAGGAGGGCACGCGGTGATCCTGATGCCGATCGTCTACGTGCGCGACATGGAGGCGTCGCTCGGCTTCTACGAGAGCCTCGGGTTCGAGGTGGAGATGCGAAGCCCGATGTGGAGCCGGCTTCGCGCAGGCGACGGCGCCGCGCTCGCCCTCCACGGCGAGCTCGACGGGAACGCCGGCCACATCGAGCTCGCGATGAACGCCGACGACCTCGACTCCCTGGCCGCCCGCGAGGACGTCGCGCGCGGGATCGCCGACGAGGCCTTCGGCCGCTCGCTCGTCCTCCGCGACCCGAACGGGCTCGCGATCCAGGTCAACGTCCACGAGTGACTCGGCGTTTCGCACCTTGTAACCTCGGGGTTCGCCGCAACCCATTGAGGGAGGTTCGATGGACGAGCGCACCACGCTGACCGACGACGAGATCCAGACCGAAGCAACACGAGCGGAGGTCGCGGACGACGACGACGCGGACGGCACTGACTCGACAGATGCGACCGACGCAGACAGCGACGACACCGACGCTGACTCCGACGGCACAGACGCGTCGTAGCACCAGCGCGCTCGCGCGCTGCATCGAGCCCGTCGAGGAGGAGGTCTTCCTCGCGGACTACTGGGAGCGCAGGCCGCTCGTCGTGGAGCGTGACGAGCCCGCACGCTACGACGAACTCCTGACCACGGAGGACGTCGAGCGGTTGCTCGAATCGGGCAGCTTGCGCTCCCCGGCGTTCCGCCTCGTCAGGGCGGACACGAAGCTCTCCTCGGGCGACTACCTCGTCGACGTTCCCTGGCGTCCGGTGCCGTTCGGCGGTATGGCGGACGTCGCCGGCGTTGCGTCGGCGTTCGAGGACGGGGCGACGCTCGTCGTGCAGGCGCTGCACCACTGGTGGCCGCCGCTCGCGGCGTTCTGCCGCTCGCTCGAAGCCGCGCTCGGACACCCAACGCAGGCGAACGCGTACTACACGCCCCGATCGGCGCAGGGCCTGCCCGTACACCACGACACGCACGACGTCTTCTGCCTGCAGATCTCCGGCGAGAAGCGCTGGCTCGTGTACGACCCCGTGTGGAACCTGCCGCTCAAGGACCAACGCTACGACGCGAGCATGGGCGAGCCGGGCGAGCCGACGCTCGACGTGACGCTCACGGCCGGCGACCTGCTCTATCTGCCGCGTGGGTGGCTGCACGAGGCGAAGACCTCCGACTCCGACTCGCTCCACCTGACGATCGGCGCGAACGTCTACACGTGGCTCGACGCGTTCCGGGCCGCGCTCGAGGAGTGCGCGGTCGACGAGCCCTTCCGGTGCTCGCCCGAGGGCTCGCCCGACGAGCTGGTCGCGCGGCTCGCGTCACGGCTCGGCGCGGACGACGTACGCCGGCGCATGCGCACGAAGCTCGTCTCGTCGCGGCGGCCGATCCTCGACGGGCAGGTCGACCAGCTGCGCGCGCTTCGCGACCTCGACGCCGAGACCGAGCTCGAGCGACGACCCACGGTGCTCGCGGACGTCGAGACGCGCGGGGATCGGGCGATCCTCATGTTCGAGGGCCGGACGCTCGAGTTCCCGGCGCGCGTCCGCGGAGAGCTCGACTACGTGCTCGAGGCCGAGGACACGTTCCGGCCGTCGGATCTCCCGGGCAAGCTCGACGAGGCCGGCCGGCTCGTGCTCGTCCGCAGGCTCGTGCGCGACGGGCTGCTCCGGATCATCGGCTGACGACGAAGCGCCGCGGGCGGCGCGTCTCGGTCGAGTTGCACGTCAGGTAGTCCTCAGGCCCGAACTCGACGCGCACACGTCGCTCGTGCCGGCGGCCGCTCGTGTCCTCGAACACGAACCGCTCGCCGTCCTGCTCGACGAGCTTGAGGTCGTCGAGGCCGAACAGCTGCGCCTGCTCGCGGACGTCGCGCTCAGCCGCCTGCGCCGCGAACGGATGGCACGAGCGGCCGCGGTAGTGCGGCAGCTCGACCTGACCGGCGAGGTGGTTGTCGAGAACGTCGCCGGCGAGCTCACGCTCGACGCGCCCGTAGTAGACGCCGTGCGGGAGGCAGACGAGGTTGCCGGCGAAGCGGTCCCCGCCGATGTGCGTCACCTGCCATACCGCTTCCTCCTCGACCTGCTCGGAGAGCGCCTCGAAGAGCGGCCGGCCGTAGCGTGCGCAGCAGGGGTCGTGCTTCCCGTGCGTGCAGACGAGGAAGAGCGGCTGATCGATCTGGTCGCCCGCGGTCATGAGGTCGAGGTCGCGGAGATCGTCGTGCGCCTCGAACACGACGGAGCGAAGCGACTCCTCGCCTTCGATCGACGTTCCCGCATACGCGCGGAACTCCGGGCGGCCGCGGCGGTCCGGGCGGCGGATGAAGAGCAGCCGCGTATGCGGGCGCGCCGCGACCTGCTCGCGGAGCGTCCGCTTCACCTGGTCGGAGAGCCCCGAGGCCCTGATCGCGTTCGGGCCCCAGAGGCCGCGGTACTCGACGAGCAGCCAGTGGTCGATCCGGCTCGCCGTGCCAGCGAGCGGCTCGCCGTTTTCCCTCGCGACGTCGCTGCAGAACGGTCGTTGCCTAGGCGCCGTCGTCCCCCTGGGCGAGCAGGCAGATCACCTGACCATTCTGGACGGACTGCCCCGGGCCGACGGACAGCTCGGTCACCACACCGGCGCGGTGCGCGGTGATCTCGTTCTCCATCTTCATCGCCTCGACGACGCAGAGGACGCGGCCGGCCTCGACGGTCTCCCCCTCCTCGACGCCGACCGAGAGCACCGTTCCCTGCATCGGACTGATCACGGCGGCGCTTCCGCCCGCGCCGCCGCCGCGCGAGCGCTCCGCGCGCGCACGCGCGAGCTCGGCCCACGGCGGCTCGGGTTCGAGGACGGTCACGTCGTACCGGCGGCCGTCGACCTCGACGCTGGTCGTGCGTCCGTCGAGCCGCCCGCCGGGGCCATGGCCGACCTTGTGGCTCTCCGTCACGTGCTCTTCGGCCCGGCGTGCGAGCTCGTCCGACTCCACCACGCCGTGGCACGTCTCGCCCGCGACGAAGCACGGGTGCTCGAGGAGCGCGCGGTGGAAACCGAGGAGCGTCTGCACGCCCTCGATCTCGAACTCGCCGAGCGCGCGCAGCATCCGACGCCGGGCGCGCTCGCGATCGACGTCGCGGACGATGAGCTTCGCGATCATCGGGTCGTAGAGCGGCGAGATCTCGCTGCCCTCGGCGACGCCGGAGTCGACACGTACACCGGGCCCCGTCGGCTCGCGGTAGTGCGCGATGCGGCCGGGCGCAGGAAGGAAGCCCTTCGAGACGTCCTCGGCGTTGATCCGGCACTCGATCGCGTGTCCGCGAAGCACGACGTCCTCCTGGCGCAGCGACAGCGGCTCGCCCTGCGCAATCCGGATCTGCTCGCGGACGAGGTCGAGGCCGGTCACCTCCTCGGTCACGGTGTGCTCGACCTGGAGCCGCGTGTTCATCTCCATGAAGTAGTAGGAGCCGTCGGGCGCGAGCAAACCTTCGATCGTCCCCGCCGAGCGATAGCCGACCGCGCGAGCCGCCTCCACCGCGATCGCGCCGATCCGCTCCCGCAGCTCGTCGTCGACGGCGGGTGAAGGCGTCTCCTCGATCAGCTTCTGGTGCCGGCGCTGGATCGTGCAGTCGCGCTCGCCGAGATGGATGACGTTCCCGTGCGCGTCTGCGAGCACCTGCACCTCGACGTGCCTCGGGTTCTCGAGGTAGCGCTCGACGTAGACCGACGGATCCGAGAAGTACGCCTGACCTTCCCGGCTTGCCGACTCGAACGCGCGCTCCGCCTCGGCGGGCGACTCCACGATCCGCATCCCCTTGCCGCCCCCGCCGGCCGCGGCCTTCACGATCAGCGGGTAGCCGATCTCGTCGCCGAGCCCCACGATCTCGTCCGCAGAGGCGACCGGATCCGTCGTGCCGGGGATGATCGGCACGCCGGCGTCGCGCATCAGCGTCCGCGCCGCCGTCTTGTGGCCCATCAGCTCGATCGCCTCCGCGGGCGGGCCGATCCAGACGAGCCCGGCCGCCTCCACGGCACGCGCGAAGCGGGCGTTCTCGGCGAGGAAGCCGTAGCCGGGGTGCACCGCCTCCGCACCGGTCGCGCGTGCAGCGTCGAGCAGCTTCTCGACGACGAGATAGCTCTCCGCCGCGGTCTCGCCGCCGAGCGAGAAGGCCTCGTCGGCGGCCGCGACGTGCCGCGCGCCGCGCTCGGCGTCCGAGTAGACGGCGACCGACCGCAGGCCGAGCTCGCGAAGCGTCCGGAAGACGCGGATCGCGATCTCGCCGCGGTTGGCCACGAGGACTGTGGAGAAGCTGGACATCGTCGCGGCGTATTCTCCCCGCGGATGAGCCTGCCCGATTACCTGACCGTCGGCCGGGCCCTGTCCGTTCCGTTCGTCGTCCTCCTCTTCGTCTGGGACTTCCCGAACCACGCCTACTACGCGACGGCGCTCTTCGTGGTCGCGATGGCGACGGACTGGTTCGACGGACGCATCGCGCGGCGCCGCGGGCGGACGTCGCCGCTCGGATCGCTGCTCGACCCGATCGCCGACAAACTCCTCGTCTTGTCGGTGCTGATCGTCCTCATCGGCGAGGGCGTCTTCCCCGCCTGGATGGTCGCGGCGATCGTCGCGCGCGAGTTCCTCGTCTCGGGGCTGCGCCTGGCGGCGATCGAGCGCGGCGTCGTCGTCGAGGCGCGCGACCTCGGCAAGCTCAAGACGTGGTCGCAGGCGATCGCGGCGGGCGTGGGCGGGCTGGCCGCAGCCGGCGTCTGGGGCGACGAGGCCGCCTGGTGGGCGCTCCTCGTCGCGCTCGTCCTGACGTGGGTCTCGGGCCTGGACTACGCGCGGGTGGCCCCGCGGCTCCTCCGCGGCAGGGCCGTCGCGTAGTCGAGCCCGGCGCGGCGCCAGCGGCTGCGCAGGGCCGGATGCGCTTGTAACAGACTGTTACTTGCCCCGACGGCCCGGCGGATCGCTTCCGCCGTGCCACCGTCGGGAACCGGCCTGATCTCCACGCGCACGGCGGCAGCCTAAAGCGTTCCGGCGAGCCGCCGATTGAAAAGGCAGCATGGCCCGCCGCCTCCTTTTCGTCGTCCTGCTCGGCCTGGTCCCGGCCGGGGTCGCGCTCGGCGCGAAGCCCGCGTCCTGGGCCTCCGCCGAGATCCGCCTGCTCGGCCAGGACCCTACGACCTTCCGCGCCGACGACACCGTCACCCGCGGCGAGCTCGCCGACCTCCTGGCGAGCGCGACCGAGGCGGCGCAGCCCCCGGTTGCCAAGCCCGAGGTGCCCCTGACAATGCAGGACCTCGACGCCCGGCTCGTGGCCGCTCTCGGCCTCACGAACGAGGCGAAGGCCTTCGCCGGGGCCGCCCGAACGGCCGGCCTCGCACCCCCGTCACGCTTCGGCCCGGAGGTCGTGGTGCGCCTGCTCGCGCTCCGGACGAACCACCCGGCGAAGGACGACGCGCTCGAGCGGCTCCCCACCGACCCCGCGCCGCGCGCCGAGGCCGCGTACTCGACCGCGCAGATCGTCCGCTTCAAGGGCTGGGAGCTCGCTCGCGTCCGGGAGGCCGCCGCGACCTTCACCCTCCCGACGCTCTCCGACTGGCAGCGCCGGATCCTGACGACGGCCGTCAAGCTCGTCGGGTACCCCTACATCTGGGCCGGGACGAGCGACCGGACGCAGGTCGCGCTCGGCAAGACCGTCCCGGGCGGCTACGACTGCTCGGGCTTCGTCTGGCGGGTCTACAAGCTCCAGGCCCCTGCCGGATCCGGGACGCTCGCCACGACGCTCGCCGGCCGGACGACCTACGCGATGAGCGGCGAGGTGCCGAAGGCGAAGCGGATCTCGGCCGCCGCGCTCCAGCCCGCCGACGTCGTCTTCTTCGGCGCCAGGGGCCCGAAATCGACACCGGCGCAGGTCGACCACATGGGCATCTACCTCGGAAACGGCTGGTTCGTGCACTCCTCCCGCTACGGCGTGGCGGTCGAATCGCTCACCGGCTGGTACCAGCAGCGCTTCGCGTGGGCCCGGCGTCCGCTCGCCGAGGCGGGCCTCGTCGCCCGGTCCTAACTCGAAAGTGGGAAAAGGCCTGCAAAGTCCTAAATCACTCCTTCGGGTGATGGCTGCAGCACTGTCCGAAAGCAAGAATCCGCCAGTCTGTCCCACCTGGACCTGGGGAGGTTCTGGAATGTTGCAGTGGAAGGTTCGTCTCGCGGTCGCTGCGGCCCTGCTGCTTGCGGTCGTCGGCGCCGACTTCGACTGGCTCCGCCAGTTCGGCTGGTAAGCACCTGAGTTGCGCGCGCCGGCGCTGCCGCCCGCACGACTCTCCGCGCTCGTCGTCCCCGTGTGCCTGCTCGGACTCGGGGCCGTTGGCGTCGGAGCGTTTCGCCTGGTCACCGGCGGCGAGAGCCTGGGTGTCTGGCTCTCGATGGTGGCGTTGTTCGGTGCGTGCGTGCTTGCCGAGCGGTATCCGGTCGGCCTCGACGGTGTCGATGCCGGCGGCGTAACGCTCACCTACTCGTTCGTCGTCGCGGCCGCGGTGCTGTTCGGCTGGGAAGCCGCGGTCGTGATCGTGTTCGCGGCGACGGCGCTCATGCAGTTCCTGCAGCACCGTCCGCCGATCCGCGTCGCCTTCAACGCGGCGGTCTACTCGCTCGCGGCGGCAGTATCGGGGCTGGCGATCGTCCCGCTCGACGACAGGATCACCGGCGTGCCCGGCCTGATCGTCGACGTCGCGGTCGTCGCGACCGTCAACTACTGGGTGAACACGCTCCTGATCACCGGAGCGGTCTCGCTCAGCTCGGGCAAGCCGTACATGGCGACGCTCCGGACGAACGTGCTCGGCACGGCGGTGCCCTTCGCGCTGATGGGCTCGGCCTCGCTGATGCTGATCGTGCTCTGGGAGCGCTCGCCGTTCCTCTCGTTCGTTCTGATCGGCCCGCTGCTCGCGATCGCGCTCTACCAGCGCTCGACGTACCGCGCGCTCCGCGCGATGCGGCTCGCGCTCACCGATCCGCTCACGAACCTCGGCAACCACCGGCACTTCCACGAGCGCCTGCAGCGCGAGCTCGCGATCGCCGAGGAGAAGAACCAGCCGCTCTCGCTCTGCCTCGTCGACATCGACGACTTCAAGCGGATCAACGACCGCTTCGGCCATCCCGCCGGCGACGGCGTGCTCGGCCAGGTGGGGAAGCGCCTGCGCCAGGGCGGAGAGGCGTTCCGGCTCGGCGGCGACGAGTTCGCCGTCCTGATGCCGGCGATGAACGGACAACAGGCTTTCACGGGCGCGAGCTCGATCGTCGACCGCGTTGCGGCACTCGACCTCGAGCACATCGGCCCGATCACCGTCAGCGCGGGCCTTGCGACCTTCCCGGTCCAGGGCGTCGGCCGCGACGAGCTGATCCGTCTTGCCGACTCGGCGCTCTACTGGGCGAAGGAGCACGGCAAGAACCAAGTGCGGGCCTACCGACCGGACGTGGTCGAGCTGGCGGAACTGCGGCGTCTCGCCGCCGGCCCCGACCGGGCGGCGCGCTACCGCGCGGCGGCGAGCCTCGCGAAGGCCGTCGACGCGCGGGACGCCTACACGGGCTCGCACTCCGAGCGCGTCGGCGAGCTCGCGGCGAAGATCGCCACGCGCATGGGCGCCGACCCCGAGCTGATCGAGCTGATCCGGCTCGCAGGCTCCCTGCACGATCTCGGCAAGCTCGCGATCCCGGAGGAGATCCTCCGCAAGCCCGCCCCGCTGACAGAGGCCGAGCGGCTCGTGCTCGAGCGGCACCCGCAGATCGGCTTCCGGATGCTCGAGAGCCTCGGCGTCGACCCGGTCGCCGACTGGGTGCTGCATCACCACGAGCGCTGGGACGGCACCGGCTACCCCGAGGGCCTGCCGGCCGAGCGGATCCCGCTCGGCGCGCGGATCATCTTCGTCGCCGACGCGTACGACGCGATGACGTCCGACCGCGTGTACCGGCGGAAGCTGTCGACGCAGGATGCGCTCGCGGAGCTCCAGCGCTGTGCCGGCACACAGTTCGACCCCGAGGTCGTGGCTGCGTTCGCCGAAGAGTTCGGGGCGCTACGCCCCGTCCCGGCACTCGCCTCCTAGGAGGGCTTGGCGAAACAGGCGCTGTGCCGCCGGGCCGCTCCACCAAACCCTCCTAGCGACCACTCGTTCGAGTGATTTGCGGGGGATTCGACCCCACCCATGATGAGGGAACTGGCCACCACCGATTGGGGGCAGCTTCCATGGAGCTCGACATGAAGTCCGCCATCTTCTGGTAGGCGGGTAGACGATGATCCGCCCCGCCGGAGACCAGGGGTCGGCGGGAGGCGTCGGGTCCGACGGCCACAGCGCACTCGGCCGGCTACTGCCGCTGCTCGTCCCGGTCGTCGCGACCGGTGCCGCCGTGCTGGCGGCGTCCCTCGTCGTGCTCGCGGCCCAGACGCCGTCGTGGGCCTCGATCGCCGGCTTCGCCGCGCTCTTCGTGGCTGCGGCGCTCGCGGAAGCGAACCCGGTGCCGCTCGACCGGCTCCCGGCCGGGCACATCTCCCTGGCCGCGGTCTTCTTCGTCGGCAGCGCTGTGCTGTTCGGGCCTGCGGAGGCGGTCGTGCTCGCGGTCGCCGTTCGCCTGACGGTCGACCTGCTCCAGCGGAGACCGACGATTCGCCTGCTCTACAACAACGGCGCGTACGCGCTGAGCGCCGCGTCCGCCGGCGCAGCCGCGACGTTCGTCGGATCGCAGACCGTCGGCAAGCTCGTGCTGCAGGTCTTCGTCGCGGCGGCGACGTACTACGTCGTGAACGTCGTCCTCATCACGGCGGCGATCTCACGCTGGGCCGACGAGCCGTTCTTCCGGCTCCTTCGCACGAGCGCGTACTGGACGGTGGTGCCGTTCTCGATCATGGCGTCGGGGACGCTCACGCTCGCCGTGCTCTGGGACCGCTCGCCGGCCCTGTCGCTCGCGCTCGTCGGGCCGCTGCTCGCGATCGCGCTCTACCAGCGCTCGGCGCACCGGGCCCTGGTCGCAACGCGCCTCGCGCTCACCGACGCGCTCACCGGCCTTGGGAACCAGCGGCACTTCTACGACCGTCTCCAGCAAGAGCTCGACGCGGCCGAGTCCGCGGGCACGACGCTCGCGCTCTGCCTGCTCGACGTCGACGGGATGAAGCAGGTGAACGACTCGCTCGGCCATCCGGTCGGCGACCGCCTGCTCGAGCTCGTTGCGTCCTGCCTGCGGCGCGGCGGCGAGGCGTTCCGCGTCGGGGGCGACGAGTTCGCCGTGCTCCTCCCCGGGCGAAGCGAGGACGACGCGCTCGTCGCGGCGACCTCGCTCGTCGGCCGCATCACGACCGTCGAGGTCGTGCCCGGCCGGCGGACGCGGATCTCGGCCGGTCTCGCGGTCTTCCCGACGCAGTGCGCGCAGCGGAGCGAGCTCTACCGCGCGGCGGACTCGGCGCTCTACGCGTCGAAGCGCGAGGGTGAGAGCCGCGTCCACGTCTACGACCCGGACGACCCGCGACTCGGAGCCGCAGCCTAGAGAGGGATGTTCCCGTGCTTGCGCTTCGGCCGCTCCTCACGCTTCGTGAGGGCGGTCTCGAGCGCGTCGATCAGGACCGGCCGCGTACGCCGCGGCTCGATCACCTCGTCGAGGTAGCCGCGCTCCGCCGCCGCGTACGGGTTCGCGAAGCGCTCCCGGTAGTCCGCGATCAGCTCCTCGCGCCGCGCCTCGGGATCGTCCGCTTCGGCGAGCTCGCGGCGGAAGACGATGTTCACGGCGCCCTCTGGCCCCATCACCGCGACCTCGGCCGTCGGCCAGGCGAAGTTGAAGTCCGCGCGGATGTGCTTCGAGCTCATGACGTCGTACGCGCCGCCGTACGCCTTGCGCGTGATCACCGCGAGCTTCGGCACCGTCGCCTCTGCGTACGCGTAGAGCAGCTTCGCGCCGTGGCGGATGATCCCGCCCCACTCCTGCGCCGTCCCCGGCAGGAACCCCGGGACGTCGACGAACGTCACGAGCGGGATGTTGAACGCGTCGCAGAAGCGCACGAAGCGCGCGGCCTTCACCGACGAGTCGATGTCGAGCACGCCCGCGAGCGCACGCGGCTGGTTGCCGACGACGCCGACGGAGTGCCCGCCGAGCCGAGCGAAGCCGACGACGATGTTCTCCGCCCAGCGCTCGTGCACCTCGAGGAACTCGCCGCCGTCGACCACGCGCTCGATCACGTGCTTGATGTCGTACGGCCGCGCAGGGTCGTCGGGGACGATCGAGTCGAGCTCGGCATCCTCGCGGTCGACAGGGTCGCTCGGCTGCGTGTACGGCGGCGGGTCGAGGTTGTTCTGCGGCAGGAAGCTGAGCAGGTAGCGCGCGTCGTCGAGCGCCGACTCCTCGTCGGGTGAGATGAAGTGCGCGACGCCGGAGCGCGCCGCGTGCGTGACCGCGCCGCCGAGCTCCTCGAAGCTCACCTCCTCCCCGGTGACCGTCTTCACGACGTCGGGGCCGGTGATGAACATGTACGACGTCCCCTCGACCATCAGCACGAAGTCGGTGATCGCCGGCGAGTAGACGGCGCCGCCCGCGCTCGGCCCCATGATCAGGCTGAGCTGCGGGATGACGCCGGAGCACTGGACGTTCCGCCAGAAGATCTCGGCGTAACCCGCGAGCGAGACGACGCCCTCCTGGATCCGCGCGCCGCCGGAGTCGTTGATCCCGATCACGGGGCAGCCGAACTTCGCGGCGAGGTCCATCACCTTGCAGATCTTCTCCGCGAAGACCTCGGAGAGGCTCCCGCCGAACACCGTGAAGTCCTGCGAGAAGACGAAGACCTTGCGGCCGAAGATCGTCCCGTACCCGGTGACGACCGCGTCGCCGTACGGGCGGCGCTCGAGCATCCCGAAGTTCGACTCGCGGTGGCGGACGTAGCGGTCGAGCTCCATGAACGAGCCGGGATCGAGGAGCCGGACGATCCGTTCCCGCGCGAGCAGCTTGCCCGCCGCGTGGTGCTTCTCGACGGCCTTCTCGTTGCCGGCGTGCAGCGCCTCGTCGCGCAGCTCGCGCAGACGTGCGAGCTTCCCCTGCGTCGACTCGCCGGTCTCCGGCGGGCGCTCGTCCGTCGTCGCCATGCTCGGAGCCTAACCGGGGGTAGAGTCGGCGGAGTGGGAACGCCTCCGCTCGACCGGTCGACGATCTGGCCGTACGAGGAAGGCGAGCCGGGCGAGTTCTACTACTCGCGCTACGGCAACCCGACCCAGGCGCGGGCGGAGCAGGCACTCGGCGAGCTCGAAGGCGGCGACGCGCTGCTCTTCCCGTCGGGAACCGGGGCGGAGACGGCGTTCGTCCTGTCGTTCCTCGAGCCCGGGGCGACGATCGCGCTCGCCGAGGGCGGCTACTACGGCACGTCGGTCATGTTCCGCGAGCTCGAGCGCTGGGGGCTCCGCTTCGTCGAGTTCGATCAGACCGGCCCGCCGCCCGAGAGCGTCGACCTCGTCTGGGTCGAGGCGCCGTCGAACCCGTTCCTGACGATGCCCGACCTCGAGGCGGCGGTGAACCACCCGGCGCCGCTGCTCGTCGACGCGACCGCCTCGACGCCGGTCTACCTCCGCGCCCTCGAGCGCGGCGCGGACTACGTCCTCCACTCCGCAACGAAGTACTTGAGCGGCCACCACGACGTGCTGCTCGGCGCAGTCGTGTGCAAGCGCCCCGAGGACGCGGCGCGCCTGAAGGAGACGCGCGGGCGCACGGGGATCACGGCGTCGCCGGAAGCGGCGTGGCTGCTCCACCGCGGCCTGCACACGCTCGACGTCCGCATGCGCCGCCACACCGAGAGCGCAACCGAGATCGCCGGCCGGCTCGAGCGCCACGACGCAGTCGAGCGCGTCCGCTACCCGGGGTTCGGAGGCATGCTCTCGTTCGACGTCGAGGGCGGTGCCGACGAGGCGCGCGTGGTCGAGTCGGCGACCCGCTCGATCGCGAACGCGACGAGCCTCGGAGGCGTCCGCTCGACGCTCGAGAGCCGCCACCGGTGGGAAGGCGACCGCGTCCCGCCGAACCTCGTCCGGCTGAGCGTCGGCCTCGAGCCGGTCGAGGAGCTCTGGGACGATCTGAATCAAGCTCTGAGCAGGTAGATTCTGGCCCCGACAGGGGTCAGTGATCGTAGGACTCGCTCATTCGCGGCTGAATAAGAGCGTTCCGTTGAGGGAATACGCGTCAGTGACCCCGCGGAACCCGCACCCCTCGCCCACTAGGAGGAACCCACCATGGCTGCCGTAGACCGACGACGCCGTTCGGCGTCGGCACCGCCGCCCGACGGCGCGGTCGTCGACGCTGACCTACAACCACTGCTCGACGCGCTCCGTGCCTCACGGGCCGGCGAGACGGGGATCCGCCTCTCGACGCGCAAGGCTGGGATCGTGGGCGAGCTCGGCCGTGCGTTCAACGAGCTGGCGGAGAACCGCGAGCGGACGACGAAGGAGCTCGTGCGGGTGAGCAACGCGGTGGGTCGCGACGGGCGCCTGAGCGAGCGGGCGAAGGTCGAGGACGCTTCGGGCTACTGGGCGGCGAGCCTCGAGGCGATGAACTCGCTGATCGACAACCTCTCCCGGCCGACGCGCGAGGTGGGTCGCGTGCTCGACGCCGTGGCGCAGGGCGATCTCTCGCAGAAGATGGAGCTCGAGATCGCGGGGCAGCCTGTCAAGGGCGAGTTCGCCCGGATCGGCTCGACCGTGAACGCAATGGTCGAGCAGCTCTCGGCGTTCGCCGCCGAGGTGACGCGCGTGGCGCGCGAGGTCGGCACCGAGGGCCGCCTCGGCGGCCAGGCGAAGGTCAAGGGCGTGTCGGGCGTCTGGAAGGACCTCACCGACTCGGTCAACCAGATGGCTTCGAACCTCACGGCGCAGGTGCGGAACATCGCGGAGGTCACGACGGCGGTCGCGAACGGCGACCTGAGCAAGAAGGTGACCGTCGACGTCAAGGGCGAGGTGCTCGAGCTGAAGAACACCGTCAACACGATGGTCGACCAGCTCGACATCTTCGCGGACGAGGTCACGCGCGTCGCCCGCGAGGTGGGCGACGAGGGGATCCTCGGCGGGCAGGCGCAGGTGAAGGGCGTCAGCGGCGTGTGGCGCGACCTGACCGAGAACGTGAACACGCTCGCCGGCAACCTCACGTCGCAGGTGCGGAACATCGCGAACGTCACGACTGCGGTGGCGAACGGCGACCTCTCGCGGAAGATCTCGGTCGACGTCAAGGGCGAGGTGCTCGAGCTCAAGGAGACCATCAACACGATGGTCGACCAGCTGCGCTCGTTCTCGTCCGAGGTGACGCGCGTGGCGCGCGAGGTCGGCACCGAGGGCCGCCTCGGCGGCCAGGCGAACGTCGGCGGCGTCTCGGGCGTTTGGAAGGACCTGACGGACAACGTCAACACGCTCGCGGGGAACCTCACGAGCCAGGTGCGGAACATCGCCGAGGTCACGACCGCTGTCGCGGACGGCGACCTCTCGCGCACGATCACGGTCGAGGCGGCCGGCGAGGTCGCAGAGCTGAAGAACACCGTCAACAGGATGGTCGACCAGCTGTCGACGTTCGCCGCGGAGGTGACGCGCGTTGCGCGCGAGGTCGGTACCGACGGCCGCCTCGGCGGACAGGCGGAGGTCGAGGGCGTCTCCGGCGTCTGGCGCGACCTGACCGAGAACGTGAACACGCTCGCGGGCAACCTCACGAGCCAGGTGCGGAACATCGCCGAGGTCACGACCGCGGTCGCGAAGGGCAACCTCACGAAACAGATCACGGTCGAGGCCGCGGGCGAGGTCGCTGCACTCAAGAACACGATCAACACGATGGTCGAGCAGCTGTCCGCGTTCGCCGACGAGGTCACGCGCGTCGCGCGCGAGGTCGGCACCGAGGGCCAACTCGGCGGCCAGGCGCAGGTCGAGGGCGTCTCCGGCACGTGGCGCGCGCTCACGGAGAGCGTGAACAACATGGCCTCGAACCTGACGAGCCAGGTGCGGAACATCGCCGAGGTCACGACAGCCGTCGCGACGGGCGACCTCAGCAAGACGGTCACCGTCGACGTCAAGGGCGAGGTGCTCGAGCTCAAGCGGACGATCAACACGATGGTGAAGCAGCTGTCGGCGTTCGCCGACGAGGTCACGCGCGTCGCGCGCGAGGTCGGCACCGAGGGCCGTCTCGGCGGACAGGCACAGGTGAAGGGCGTCAGCGGTGTCTGGCGCGACCTGACGGAGAACGTGAACACGCTCGCCGGCAATCTCACGAGCCAGGTGCGGAACATCGCCGACGTGACGACAGCGGTCGCGAACGGCGACCTCTCGCGAAAGATCACCGTCGTCGCGTCCGGCGAGGTCGCAGAGCTGAAGGAGACCGTCAACACCATGGTCGACCAGCTCGCGACGTTCGCCGACGAGGTCACGCGCGTCGCGCGCGAGGTCGGCACCGAGGGCCGTCTCGGCGGACAGGCGCAAGTGCGCGGCGTCTCGGGCGTGTGGAAGGACCTGACCGAGAACGTGAACACGCTCGCCGGCAACCTCACGAGCCAGGTACGGAACATCGCCGAGGTCACGACAGCCGTCGCGAACGGCGACCTCTCGCGGAAGATCACGGTCGACGTCAGCGGCGAGGTGCTCGAGCTCAAGGAGACCATCAACACGATGGTCGACCAGCTGCGCTCGTTCGCAGCCGAAGTCACGCGCGTCGCCCGCGAGGTCGGCACCGAAGGCCAGCTCGGGGGCCAGGCGGAGGTCGAGGACGTCAGCGGCGTCTGGCGCGACCTAACGGAGTCCGTGAACTCGATGGCGTCGAACCTCACCTCGCAGGTGCGGAACATCGCCGAGGTGACGACCGCGGTCGCGCAGGGCGACCTCGGCAAG
>DASTHC010000006.1:0-4104 GCA_035718485.1 Gaiellaceae bacterium | reverse complement strand
AGGTCAGGCCGCCTCGACCTCCGGCTCACGGCCGTCGAGACGTTCCTCGAACCGGCGGCGGAGATCCTCGCCCGTGACGCGCAGGAGCGCCCGCGGTCGACGCGGCTCGATGCGGACGATTCGCACCTCGTCTCCCCCGCTGCTGCCGTAGCAGCGGGCATAGCACTCGGCCTCCGTCAGCGGCCTGAGGCGTCGCATGAACGCAAGCTAGAGCGGCGGTCGGACGTCAGAGCGGGTCGACCGGTCCGAGCTCGAGAAGCGGTGAAAGGCGCGGTGCGAACGTGTGCACATCGAAGGCCTCGGCCGGCGCGAGCGCGCCGGTCCCGCGCGCCTCGCCGGCACGAAGCGCGCGCGCGCCGTGCGCGATCAGGAGCGCCGCTGTCCCGTACGTGTCGAAGCCGGTGAGCGTCGCGCGCCGGCCGCTGTCGCCGCTCCGCGCCTCGGCGACGACGGTCCAGCGGTTCCGTTCGCGCTTCGACGGCGACGGCGTTCCGCCCATCCGGCCGCCGAGCCGGATGAACGGCGCTGTGAGCGGCGCGACGAGGCCGGCGTAGGCGACGAGACGCGGCGCGCGAAAGTACGAGCGCACGCGCCTGACGTCGGTGTGCCGTGGCACGGTGAGCGGCTCGGTCGATCCCCACTCGACGACGCTGCGATCACCGAACGGGAAGCGGACGGTCCGCGTCGTCTTCCCGAAGCGCGATCGGACGACGCGACCCTCCCACGCCACCTGCCCCTGCCCCATCACGTGCCCGATCGTCGCGCGCGTCCCGCGAGAGGTGGGCTGAGCGGTGGTCGCGTACGCGACGACGATCTCGTCGAGCGGTTCCTCGAGCCCCTCCGCGGCGAGTCGGGCCGCGAAGTCGCCCGGCACGTAGTCGAAGCCGAACGATGTCAGCAGCACGACGTCACGCTCCTCCGCCGACTCGCCGAAGCCCTCGTACACCACGCGCGCGAACGCCTGCTCGCCGCTCGTGTCGAGGTAGTGCGCACCGACGGCGATCGCAGCGCCGATGGGCTTGGTCCCGATGTCCATGAACGGGCCCGCCGTCGACGCGACGGCGAACGCGCCGTCGAACGCCGCGATCAGCTCCGCCTCGTGACTTGCATCCGCGACGCGCACCTCCTCACCAGGCTGCGCGAGCGCCTCGAGCGCGTCGGCGCGCCTCCCGACGAGCCGAAGTGGAATCCCGAGCGCCCGTGCCTGGTCGACCACGAGCCGTCCCGTGTACCCGGTCGCGCCGAGCACCGCGAGTGGACGGTTGTCGTTCACACGGCGAGGATACGACGTCCACGTGCGCGCGAAGGAGTTCCACTACGACGTCACGCTCGAGGAGGGCGGCCGCATGGTCGCCGACGGCACGTCGCCGCTCGAGTCAGCCGACGACTGGAAGCCCGACCACTACCTCGTCGCGGCACTCCTGCGGTGCACGCTCGAGAGCCTCGAGTACCACGCGAAGCGCGGCGGCCTCGAGTCGTCGGGTCGCGCCTCGGGCCACGCGCTCGTGACGAAGCGGGAGAGCGACGACCGCTACGCGCTCGTCGAGATCAGCGCGTCGCTGGAGGTGGCGGTCGAACGGGACCCGGGCGACGACGCCGTTGCGGAGCTGCTTGCGAGGGCCGAACGCGACTGCTTCGTCGGCGCGTCGCTCACCGTGCCGCCCGCCTACACGTGGACGGTGAACGGGAGGGCGCTCAGCCCTCGAGCGGCGCCATCGTGAGGCCGTAGGCCTTCAACTGCTCCCAGTAGAGCTCGGCCTGCTCGCGATGACCGCTCCAGACCACCGCCTGGCCGGACGAGTGGATCTTGTTCGCGAACGCCATGCCGCGCTCGTAGTCGACGCCGGGAATCACGGAGGCGAGCGCGAACGCGACCCCGTCGAACGTGTTGTGGTCGTCGTTCAGGACGATCACCCGCGAGGCGTCGCCGGTGCCGCCGCCGGGGCCGCGCGTGCGCTCCCGCTCTCGCGGAGGTGTGACCGTCGACATGCGACTCACGATAGCCCCGTTTTCGCAGCGTTGCCCAGGGCCGGGCGGGGAATATCCCTGGCTCCGCGGTGTCTTCCGAGACGGGGAGCTCGAGCGATGGAGACGACGTGCACGAAAGCTGTGATGCGAACGCGCGGGGCTACGATGCCCCGGGAGGCCCTCTGACGCCATGAGATTTCCTCGGAGGAATGCTGTCCGTGAAGAGGAGATCGCCGCGCTCGCGGACGACTCGCTGCCCGAGCTGCGCCGTGAGGCCGTCGAGGCCCACGTCGCCGGGTCGCAAGAGCTCCAGAGCCGGCTCGACGAGCAGCGCCGTGGGCTCGCTCTCCTCCACGCGGCTGCGGCGGAGGTCGAGGCGCCGGCCGGGTTGCGCGCCCGCGTCGAGGCGGAACGCCGCCAGCGACCGACACGTGTGCGGGCGCGCCCCGTCGCACTCGCCGCGGGCTTCGCGGTGGCGGCCGCTGTGGCCGTCGCGCTCGTCCTGACCTTGCCACGCGGGGTCGGCGGCCCCGACTTCGCGGATGCGGCCACGCTCGGCAATCAGCCGCCCACGGGTGCGGCGCCGCGGCCGCTCGCGGGCGAGCCCAAGCTGCTCGACCAGGCGCTCGAGAACGTCCCGTTTCCCAACTGGGCCGCGGAGTTCGGCTGGCGCGCGTCCGGTGTCCGCACCGACCGAATCAGGGGGCGTGACGCGGTCACCGTCTTCTACGAGAAGAACGGCCGCCGCGTCGCGTACACGATCGTGTCCGGCGACCCACTCGAGGTTCCGGCCGGAGCCGTCCCCACGACCCGCGACGGCATCGACCTCCACGCGCTCGCCCTCGACGGTCGCCAGGTCGTGACGTGGGAGCGGCTCGGCTACACGTGCATCCTCTCGGGTGACCTCGACCGCCCGACGCTGCTCAAGCTCGCCGCCTGGAAGGGCAAGGGGAGCGTCCCCGTCTAGGTGGGATCGTCGAACCGGCGGGCGATCTGCTGCCGCGCGCGGTACAGCCGGCTCATCACCGTCCCCTCGCGGGTGCCGAGTGCCGCGGCGGCCTCCTTGTAGCTCAGCCCCGCGACGTCGACGGCCACCAGGACGTCGCGGTAGTCGTCGGCGAGATCCGCGATCGCCTCGTAGATCTCGCGAGCCTCGATCGCGCGCTCTGGCTGTGTCGACGAGCGCTGGTCGACGAACTCCTGGCCCTCGGCCAGCGGCGCGGTCCGCGGCCGGCGGCTCTGGGTGCGGAGCCGATTGAGGAACGTGTTCCGGAGGACGCGGAGGAGGTAGCCGAGGTCGTCCTCGCCGCGGAGGAAGCGCGGCCGCGCCAGAACACGTGCGTACGTGTCCTGGACGAGATCCTCGGCGTCCTCGCGTGAGCCCGTGAGCGCCCAGGCTGCACGAAAGAGGCGATCGATGTGATCCCCGAGTCGTGTGGGGTCGAGCTTGCGCTCCATTCGGGAATGAACCCTCGGGCGGCGGTGTCCTCGGTGACATCAGGGCAGGCGTGCCTGCCGACTACATGAAACGAAGGAGTCACCATGTTCTCACTCAGCCGACACCGCCGACTCGTTCTCCTTCTTCTGATCGTCGCCGCAGCGACGGCGAGCGCCGCGGGTGCCGCGCTTCAGCTCGGCAACGGCGGACGCGACGTGCTGATCGGCAAGGACAACGACAACGCGACGAACACGTTCATCCAGCCGCCCGACGTGACGGCGAAGCAGCACCTCGACAACACCGACATCCTGCGCGGCGGAGCGAGCGGCGACCTGCTGATCGGCCTGAAGGGCAGCGACCTGCTCGAGGGCGAACAGGGCAGCGACATCCTGGTCGGCGGAGTCGAGCAGGCGACCGCGCCGAACAGCGACCTGATCGACGGCGACCAGGGCGACGACATCAACGTCTGGGCTCCGGGTGACGGCAGCGACGCCGTCATCGGAGGGCGCGGATACGACACGAGCATCTCGGCACCGATCGTGCTCGCGGGGAGCACGCCCGCGTTGTTCACGAGCGGCTACCGGCAGGTGCCGCACGTCTCGATCGACAACAAGCCGCAGTTCACGTGCACCGTCGAGAAGGTGCCCGCGAACCTCGATCTCGGGTTCGACTACGTGACGCGGTTCTTCGCCAACGGC
>DASTHC010000005.1:0-22161 GCA_035718485.1 Gaiellaceae bacterium | reverse complement strand
GACCGAGACCTCGGAGGGCTCGAGGACCATCCAGTAGCGCCGTTTGGGGCGGCGAAAGTCGAACTTGACCACGGTTCGGTTGGGCGGGAGCCGCTGACGATCGACGTGGCGGGCCATCCAGACGATCAACAGGTCGGGATCGAGCTCCTCGGCGCGCGGCTCGGTGAACGACCAGGTCGCGCCCCACTCCCCGATCGCCTGCACGACCGGCTCGAGGTCACGACCGGCGGACGTGAGGCGATATTCGAGGGTGCGACCCTTGGGGCCCGTCCTGCGCTCGATGACCTCGGCCCGCTCGAGCGCGCGCATGCGGTCGGTGAGGACCGAGCGCGAGATCCCTGGAAGGCCGCGATGGAGCTCGTTGAAGCCGCTCGCGCCGCCCAGTAGCTCGCGCACGATCAGGAGCGTCCAGCGGTCGCCGAGGATCTCGGTGGCCTTCGCCACGGGACAGTACTGGGCATAGTCGCGCATCTCGCCACCATGCTAAACACGGATCGGGCGCAGATCTGTTATTCGAACTGCTTGGTTCGAAAGTCGCACTAGTTCTTGCAAGCCGGCAAGCCTACGTTGGCGGCATGGCTACCCGAACGGCGATGTCAGAGGCTCCGACGATCGACGTCGAGCGCCTGCGCGCCGGCATTCGCGGCCCTGTGATCCTCCCCGGCAACCCGGGCTACGACGCCGCGCGCGCGATCTGGAACGGAGCGATCGACCGACGCCCCGCCTGCATCGCCCGCTGCACGGGAGTCGCCGACGTCGTCGCCGCGGTTGGCTTCGCCCGCGAGCGAGAACTGCTGGTGGCGGTGCGCTCCGGCGGCCACGGCGTGGGCGGTCACGCGCTCTGCGAAGGCGGCCTCGTGATCGACCTCTCGCCGATGAAGGGGATCAGGGTCGATCCGGTGGCGCGGACGGCCAGAGCGGAGGCCGGCGTGCTGTGGGGGGAGCTCGACCGCGAGACGCAGCTTCACGGATTGGCGACGGTCGGCGGGATCGTCACGCACACCGGCATCGCGGGGCTCACCTTGGGCGGCGGCATCGGCTGGCTCATGCGAAAGCACGGCGCGACGGTGGACAACCTGGTCTCGGTCGACCTGGTGACGGCCGACGGCGAGGTTCTCACCGCCAGCGAGGACGAGAACCCGGACCTCTTCTGGGGCGTCCGTGGCGGCGGCGGCAACTTCGGCATCGTCACCTCGTTCGAGTACCGGCTTCACCCCGTGGGGCCGATCGTGCTCGCCGGACCGATCTACCACGCGCTCGAGGATGCCGGCGAGGTGCTGCGCTTCTACCGTGAGTTCATCGCTGCGGCGCCCGACGAGCTGACAACGATCTTCAACCTCCGGGTGGCCCCGCCGCTCCCCTTCCTGCCCGAGGACGTGCACGGCAAGCCGATCGTGATGGTCGGCGCCTGCTACGCCGGCGCGGCCGAGGATGGGATCGAGGTGGTGCGGCCGTTGAAGGAGTTCGGCACCCCGATCGTCGACCTGCTCGAGCCGAAGCCGTACACCGCGCTGCAGTCGATGTTCGATCCGTCTGTTCCACACGGCTGGCACTACTACTGGAAGTCGGTCGAGCTGCCGCCGCTCACCGACGCGGCGATCGACACGCTCGTCGAGCACGCCTCCGCGCTCACCTCGCCGAAGTCCTATTGCATCGTGTTCCAGCTCGGCGGCGCCCTCGGTCGCGTTGGACAGGACGAGACTGCCTTCAGCCAGCGCGACGCCGCCCACAACGTGAACATCTGCGCGGTCTGGACCGAGGACGACCCCGAGGGCGAGCGGCACGTCGCCTGGACGCGCGAGTTCTTCTCGGCGATGCAGCCCCACGCCGGCGAGCACGTCTTCCTGAACTTCCTGGGCGACGAGGGAGCGAACCGGGTGCGCCAAGCGTATGGCGAGCGGAAGTACGAGCGCCTGGCCGAGTTGAAGCGGGCATACGACCCGACGAACGTCTTCCGGCTGAACCAGAACATCGAGCCGTGTTGATACGAATCTCGATGTGTTCAGCAGCCCCGCGATCAACGTCTACTCGCGTGACGTCATCCGGCTGCTTGGCTTCTACGAGGGTCTCGGGTTTCGCGAGACCTTCCGCACTCCGGAGGTGGGAACGCCGGTTCACGTCGAGGTCGGCTTGGACGGGTTCACGATCGGCATCGCCGCAGTCGACGCTGCAATCGCGGATCACGGTCTGAACCCGGACCTCGGTGGTCGGCCGGTCGAGATCGTGCTTTGGACCGACGATGTGGACCGCGATTACGCACGACTGACCGGCGAGGGTGCGCCCTCGCTCAGCGCTCCGCACGACTTCCTGTCGGACCTCCGCCTCGCATGGGTTGCAGACCCTGACGGCAACCCGATCCAGCTGGCTCAGAAGCGGACGTGACAGTCGCCGGCGAATCGCATGCATAGAAAAAGCCCCGTTTCCAGGGCTTTTTCCGTAGCAGGCCTGTAAGCCGGATTCTTCGTCGTACGCCCACGATTTGGCTTAACGATGCGGTTTCTGCACTGTCAGTCGCCCTAGACGCTCGCTAGCGCTACGACGAAGCTCTCCGACTCTCTGTCGTCGCGCTGCCGAGTGCTTCGAGATCGCGAACGAACCGTTCGGCGCCAACCTTTCGGTAGAAGGCCTCTGCTTGGGCGCGTTGCACGGCGGCCTCGGCCTCCTGACCTGCGGAGGCGAGTGCCTCCGCTGCTCGTAGTCGGGCGTACGCGGCCGCGGCGGTGTGGCCGATGCCGTCGATGATGTCCGCTGCTCGAGCGAGATCGCCGTCGCCAATGGCACGGGCCGCGTCGTTCCACGGGCTCTTGATCGGATCAGGATCGAGCACCGCCTCGCGGAACTCGCGCTCGCGCCCGAGGTCTCGGAAGACCCAGGCGACGTCGACGAGCGTCGGAAAAGGCGAGCAGAGCGCGGCCACCATCACCGTCCCGATGTTCAAAAGCTCTGAGGCAAGCTCGCCCGCCTCGTCACGGTTCCCGGTGTCAAGCGCGACCGCAGCGCGCGCGCAGAACGTCTGTGATTGCGCCTGCGCGTCCGATCCGCGCGCAAGCTGGGCGGCGCGTTCGCTGTCGGCATTGGCTCCGGCCATGTCTCCACGTGCACGGCGGATCGAGGCACGGAGCGCGATTAGGGGCGCGTCGCTGTAGTGCCGGTCGCCGGACTCGGCTTTCACGATCGCATCGTTCGCAATGGCAAGAGCTTCCTCCCAGCGGCCGTCGAGGTAGGCCCAGTACGCGGCCTCTGCCCGGGCGTTGCGCAGGTGACGAGCGAGGCCGTAACGGTCGGCGAGCTCGAGCCCCTGACGCGACGCCGGCCGTGCCTCGTCGAGCCTCGCGAGGAAGTTGAGCTCAGAAGAAAGGTTGAGGTAGCCGACGAAGACGTTTTCGAAGCTGCCGAATTGCTCCGCCAGCGCGATGCCGGTCTCGATCTCGTCGAGGCCGCCGGTGTCGCCGAGGCAACAGCGTGCGGTTCCGACGGTGATGTGAAGGCGAGCGCGCTGCTCTACCATGCCGAGTGCTTCGATCAGAGATAGCGCCTCGGCTCCAATGCGAATGGCTTCCTCGAACCGGCCGGCGAGCATGAGGAACCCGCACTGCACCCTCAGGGCCTCCGCCCGCACACGAGATCCGGGTCGGTCGGCGACGGCGTCGAGGGCTTCGGCCATGTAGCGGTCGACCCCCGAGCGGTCGCCTTCGTTCCACGAATATCCCGCGGCAAGCGTCGCCGCTTCGGCCACTCCTTCGGCGTCACCTACGGCGCGAAACGCGTCGAGCGCCTCGCGCAAGAGGTCGAGCCCCGAGGCGTCGAGCGGGGAGAGCGCGCGAGCACGCTCGAGCAGTAGCCGCGGCCGCTCCGGATCTTCGGGAGACGAGAGTGCGAGGGCGTCTGCGAAGAACTCTGCAGCCGACCCGTAGGCGGAGAGCGCAAGCGCTCGTTCTCCGGCAATGCGCAGCGATACGCGCGTCCGCTCGACCAAGCTCGGATCGTCCTCGACACCGGCCGCACGCGAGAGCTCGAGCGCCTGCGTGTAGTGGTGGGCGAGCAACTCGGCGTGGTCGTCGGGCCGTCCGAGTCCCTCGATCCACTCAGCCGATCGACGATGCTTCTCGGCCCGCGCGCGCCGGGGAATCTGGCCGTAGGCGACGTCGCGGAGCAGGACGTGCTGGAACGAGTACTGCTCGTCCCTCGCGACCGTCGAGCGCCGCTCGCGCCGGACGAAATCCTTCCGCTCCAGCGAGCGCAAAAGACGCACTGCGTCTGCGGCGTCGGCACGCGTCGCGCTCGCGACGCCTCCGAGCCAGAAGACCTTGCCGAGCACTGCCGCCTCCTGCAGCAGCTCCTTCTCGCGCCGCGGCAGTGCGTCCAGTCGGGCAGCGATGACCCCTTGCACCGACTCCGGCAGCTCGCCCGCCGTCCCGCGCTCGGTGAGCATGCGGACGTACTGCTCTGCGAAGAGCGGATTACCCCCTGCGCGCTCGAGCAGCGCGCGCTGCTCGTCGGCGAGCTGCACCGGGTGTTCGAGCAACGCCGCGATCAGCCGCGCGGTGTCGGCGTCGCCGAGAGGCTGCAGCGAGATAGTGGTTGCGTTCGCCTTCCCGCCTCCCCACGCCTGGCGCCGCTCGAGGAGCTCTGGCCGAGCGGTCCCGACGAGCAGCAGCGGAGCGCTACGGAGCCAGTCGACGAGGTCGTCGAGGAAGTCGAGCAGGCCATCGTCCGCCCAGTGCAGGTCCTCGAACACGAGAACAGCAGGGCCGCGCTCGGCGATCGCTTCGAGGAAGCGGCGCCAGGCCGCCGTGGCAGCTTCCGCTCCTGCCCCATGGCTACCGTCGCCGGTGAGGCCGACGAGAGCGCGCAGCTCTGCGACGAGCCAGCGCGCCTCGGTCTCCTCCGGAACGAGCCTCGCGACGGCATCGGTCAGCTTCCCCTCGGCCTCAGGAGCGGTATCGGTCTCGAGTATGCCCGCTTCCGCCTTGACGATCTCGCCGAGGGCCCAGAAGGTCACGCTGTCGCCGTACGGGAGACAACGTCCCTGGCGCCACGTGATCAGCTCCGGTTCGCCGTCGACCATCCGGAAAAGCTCGCCGACCAGTCGCGACTTCCCGATTCCCGGAACGCCGACGAGGGTGACGAGCTGGGCGGAGCGCTCCCCGCGGACGCGCGCGAGGATCGAGCGCAGGAGCTCGAGCTCGCGATCGCGTCCCACCAACGACGGCCGCGCACGTTCAGCGATGTCGATCCCGAACCGCGCCACCGCCTCGACCGCCTCCCAGGCCCGTACAGGTTCGGCCTTGCCCTTTGCCTGAACGGGTGGGGCGTCGCGATAGCGGATCGCATCGCGGGTCGCCCGATACGTCGTCTCGCCGACGAGCACGCCGTCGACCGGCGCGGCCGCCTGCATCCGGGCCGCGGTGTTGACGACGTCGCCCGCGACCATCCCCTCGCCCTCGGAGGGTCGAGCACCGACGTTCACGAGCGCCTCGCCGGTATGAACCGCGATCCGCACCTGCAGGTCCTGCTGCTCCGTTCTCCAGTCGCGGATCGCAAGCGCTGCCCGCACCGCCCGTTCGGGATCGTCCTCGTGTGCTACCGGCGCGCCGAAGACGGCCATCACCGCGTCGCCGATGAACTTCTCGACAGTGCCGCCGCGCTGCTCGAGCTCAGCGCGCACGCGCGCGTGGTAGGGCGAGAGCACCCCGCGGACGTCCTCCGGATCGAGCCGCTCGGCCTGGGCGGTGAATCCGACGATGTCGACGAAGACGACCGTTACGGTCTTTCGTTCCTCGCCGAGCGCGCGCTCGTCGGTCTGAAGCGGGCTCGCGCACGCGTTGCAGAAGCGAGCGCCGTCGGGGTTCTGCTCACCGCAGTTCGAGCACGTCAGCACCGCTAAAGCCTACGACGCGCCGGTGCCTCGGTCCGTTCCGGGCACCGACGGTTCGAGGCAGGGTCGATCACGGTGCGCTCGAACTACTCGATCCGAACCGCGTGATGCACCGGTGATGTACCGGTTCCGAGTGCTCAATAGAAAATCCCTGCAAATGCAGGGATTTTCCTTAGCAGACCTATAAGCCGGATTCTGTCGAGGGTGATCATCCCTCTAGGCCGACGATTCCTCGCCGGCTCGAGCGGCGTACCCGGTCCCTCGGCGGGCCACCTCGGCGGGACCTGTTTCGCCTTGCACCGAACGGGGTTTGGCGAGCCGCCGTGTCACCACGACGCTGGTGGGCTCTTACCCCACCCTTTCACCCTTACCGCCGGCGTCTCCGGAGAGTCATGCGCCGGAGGCGGTCTCCTTTCTGTGCCACTTTCCGTCGGCTTTCGCCGCCTGGGGTTTCCCCAGCGTTCTGCCCTGCGGTGTCCGGACTTTCCTCGAGCGTGAGCTCGCGATCACCCGGCCTGCAGGTCGAATTGTAGCCCGCCTTCCGCCGAATCGGCGGCCGCCCGAAGGTGCGACCCGCACTCCGGGCACGAGATCGTGCGCGCGCTGCGGAGCACGAACTCGCCGCAGACCAGGCACTCGAAGCTCACGCCGCGGGCGAGCGCCTGGAGCTCCTGGTCGAGCGTCTTGTAGAGCGCGGTGACCATCAGAGGCTCCGGAAGACCCCCACGATCTTCCCGAGGATCTGGACATACGGCGAGTAGATCGGCTCGAGCGCGTCGTTCTCGGGCTGGAGGCGGATCCGGCTGCCCTCCTTGTAGAAGCGCTTCACCGTCGCCTCGTTCGCGGACTCGTCGTCGCCGACGAGCGCCGCGACGATCTCACCGTTTCGCGCGTCCTGTGCCCGCCGCACGACGACGATGTCGCCGTCGAGGATGCCCGCGTTGATCATCGACTCGCCGCGGATGCGGAGCAGGAACTCCTCGCCGCCGCGCGAGAGCGGCTCCGGCACCGCGAGATACGCGTCGACGTTCTGCTCGGCGAGGAGCGGCTCGCCTGCCGCGATCGAGCCGAGCAGCGGGAGCTTGTGCGTCTCGGCGGGCTCGGCCTCCGCCACCCTCGGCCGGTCGCGCAGCAGCTCGAGCGCACGCGGCTTCGTCGGGTCGCGCTTCAGGTAGCCCGCCCGCTCGAGGTTCGCGAGGTGGGCGTGAACGGTGGATGGCGAGGCGAGCCCGACGGACTCGCCGATCTCACGCACCGTCGGCGGGTAGCCGTGCCGGCCGACGTACTCGGTCAGGAACTGCCAGATCTCCTGCTGCCGTCCGGTGAGCATCCCGCCTCCTGGGTCGGTTGGTCGAACGCGCGTTTCCGCGAACATGTGTTCGACAGAAGGCTAGAGAGTCCTTCGGACGTCGTCAAGGCGACGAACCCCGAGCGCCGTCAGGCGCACCTGTCCCCCGACGACCCGAACGAGCCCCTCGCCGACCGCGTCGTCCCAGGCGGGATGGCGCGGGCAGTTGCTCGTCCAGACCTCCATCACCTCGGCGTAGCTCCGAGACCCGCCCTCGACGAACTCGAGCAGCTCACGAACGGAGGGAGCGAGGACAGTGGCCATGTCCTAAAGGGTACGCGCCGCGAGTACCGGCTCCGCCGGGCCCCGCGGGGAGATGCGCTGGAGAGGACTTGAACCTCCACGGCCTTTTAAGGCCACTAGGCCCTCAACCTAGCGCGTCTACCAATTCCGCCACCAGCGCCTGAGGGGCCGTCAGTGTAGCCGTGGTTAGGGTACGGCCGTGCGCGACCTCTGCCGATCGGCCGTCGACGCCGCCGTCGGCGCGGGCGCTTCGTACGCCGACGCGCGGGCGGTCGTCCGCCGCTCCCAGGGCGTCTCGACGAAGAACGGTCGCGTCGAGAACGTCAGCGATCTCGAGAGCGAGGGAATCGGCGTCCGCGTCCTGGTCGACGGCGCGTGGGGCTTCGCCGGCGACCGCCGCCTCGACGCGGACGGAGCGCGCGACGCCGCACTGCGCGCCTGCGCGTTCGCGCGCGCCGCGGCGGGACGAGGCGAGAAGTCGCTCGCACCGCTCGAGGCGACGAGCGGGACGTACCGCACCCCCGTCGAGATCGACCCGTTCGCGGTCTCGCTCGGCGACAAGGTCGCGCTCTGCCTGCGAGCCGAGGAGGCACTCCGTCATGCCGACGTGAAGGTGACCGAGGCGTTCGTCCGCGCGCTCCGCGAGCACAAGTTCCTGTTCACATCCGACGGCGCAGAGATCGAGCAGGAGCTCGTCGAGACGGGCGCGGGGATCGACGCGCTCGCCGTGAGCGACGGCGGCTTCCAGATCCGCTCGTACCCCTCGGCGCACGGCGGCTCCTCGTCGCAGGCCGGCTGGGAGTACGTCGAAGGGCTCGGGCTCGAGCGCGAGGCGCCGCGAGTCGGCGAGCAGGCGGCTGCGCTCCTCCGCGCGGAGGTCTGCCCACCGGGCGTGACGACGGTCGTGATCGACGCCGAGCAGATGGAGCTCCAGGTGCACGAGTCGGTCGGCCATCCGATCGAGCTCGACCGGGTCTACGGCAGCGAGGCCTCGTACGCAGGCACGAGCTTCCTGAAGCCGACCGACCTCGGCTCGCTGCGCTATGGCTCGGAGAAGATGAACGTCACCGCCGACTCGACGACGCCCGGCGGCCTCGGAACGTTCGCGTTCGACGACGAGGGCGTGCCGGCGCGGCGCGAGCCGATCGTCGTCGAGGGCGTGCTCCGCAACTTCCTGACCTCGCGCGAGACGGCGGAGCGGATCGGCACCGGCGCTGGCGGCTCGATGCGCGCCGACGGCTGGAACCGCATGCCGCTGATCCGCATGACGAACCTGCACCTCGACCCCGGCGAGGGGACGTTCGACGACCTGCTCGCCGACGTCGACGACGGGATCTACCTCGAGACGAACAAGAGCTGGTCGATCGACGACAAGCGGCTCAACTTCCAGTTCGGGACGCAGATCGCGTGGGAGATCAAGAACGGCAAGCTCGGCCGGATGCTGCGCGACGCGACCTACACGGGGATCACGCCGCAGTTCTGGGGCTCGCTCGACGCCGTCGCCGGGCCCGAGGCCTGGCACATGCAGGGACTGACGAACTGCGGGAAGGGCCAGCCGGGTCAAGGCGCGCACGTCTCGCACGGCGCGTCGCCGTGCCGCTTCCGCAACGTCCAGGTGGGCGTCAAGGCGTGAGCACCGACGTCCGCGAGGTCGCCGGCCTCGCACTCGACGCGGCGAAGGGCGACGACGCGCTCGCGATCGTGCTCAGCGAGCGGTCGGGCCTCGCGCGTTTCGCGTCGTCCGAGGTGCACCAGCCGACGCTGATCGAGAACTGCAGCGTGATGCTGCAGATCGTCCGCGATGGGAAGATCGGCACCGCATCGACGAACCGGCTCGACGCGGAGGCGCTGAAAGAGCTCGCGCACCGCGCCGGAGATGCCGCCGACGCCGCGGTCGCGGAGGAAGGCTTCCCGGGGCTCGCTCCGCCGACGCCGCTCCCGGAGGTCGAGGGCTGGGACGACGCGGTCGCCGGGATCGGGCCGGAAGACCAGGCGCGCCGTGCTCGCGCCGCGATCGACGCGTCGTCGGTCGAGCTCTTCGGGTTCTTCACCAGCGGCGCGACCGAGCTCGCCATCTCGTCGACCGCGGGCGTCGACGCGTACCAGGGGATGACCGACGAGACGACGCTCGTCGTCGCCGCCGGCGAAGGCGAGTCGGGGTACGCGAGCCGCACGACGTGGGCCGAGGACGGTATGGATCCCGCCGCGGTCGGACGCGAGGCCTCCGAGAAGGCGCAGCGCACGCGCAACGCGAAGTCGCTCGAGCCCGCCCCCTACCGCGCCGTGCTCGAGCCGTACGCGTTCGCGGACCTGATCACGTACTTCTCGTTCGACGCGTTCGGCGCGAACGGCCTGCTCGAAGGACGCTCGTATCTCGCCGGACGAATCGGGGAGAAGATCGTCGACGAGAAGGTCTCGATCGCGGACGACGCGCTCGACCCGCGCGGGCTGCCGAAGCGCTTCGACTTCGAGGGCGTGCCGAAGCAACGCGTGGAGCTGATCGAGAACGGCGTCGCGAACGGCGTCGTCTGGGACCGCACGAGCGCCGCGCGCGCGGGCGAGGGTCACGAGTCGACCGGGCACGCGCCGCCGCCGGTCTACCGCCAGTACGGCCCGCTCGCGTTCGGGATCTCCGTCGCCGGCGGAGAGGTCGACACGGTGGACGAGCTGTGCGAGCTCGTCGGCGACGGCATCTACGTCACAAGGCTCCACTACCTCGGGATCGTCGACCCGCGCGAGGGCGTGATCACCGGGATGACGCGCGACGGCACGTTCCGGATCCGCGACGGCAAGGTCGCCGAGCCGCTCGTGAACCTCCGCTTCACCGTGTCGGTGCCGCAGATGCTGGCGGACGTCCCCGGACTGAGCCGCGAGACGACGCTCGTGAACACGAGCGACTTCTACGGCGACCGCTATCCGACGGGTGCGCTCGTTCCCGCGCTCGCGACCGCGCGGTTCAACATCACCGGCGTCGGGTCAGAGCCCGGGCTCTAGAGCTACAGAAGGTGCCAAAGGATGATCGTGTTCGTCGCGAAGAGCGACGCCACGACCACCGTCAGGCGGGTGAGGTTCCGCTCGACGATGTGCGTCCCACCCTGTGAGGCGGGCGTGAAGCCCATGCCGCCCACACCGGCGTCGCGCCCCGAGTGCATCAGGATGAGCGAGATCAGCGCGAACGACAGCAGGACGTGAATTGCTGCGAAGAAGCCGACCATGACGCGGCCATGGTAGCTACCGCCCCGCGACCTCGATGATGGCGTCGATCAGCTCCGCCGCGATCCGGTCCTTCGTCACGTAGCCCGCGGCCCCGGCCTGCCGGGCGAGGTCGACGTCCGAGCGCGCGTTCGAGCCGGTGAGCATGAGGATGCAGGCGGTGTCGTCGAGCTCTCGGATCTCGCGGGTGGCGGCGATCCCGTCGAGCACCGGCATCGCGATGTCCATCAGCGTCAGGTCGGGCCGGCGCTCCTGCCAGAGCTCGACGGCCTCGCGACCGTCACGCGCGTGCCCGACGACGTCGATCCGCTCCTCGGCGGTGAGGATTGCCTCGAGGGCTTCCGCGAAGAGACGATGGTCGTCGGCGATCAGCACCGTGACGGCGGCGGCCATTACCCCTTCCAATCTGCACTGTTACCCTCGGAATGTGAAGCCCGAGGAGGCAAGTGACCGGATTCACAAGCTCCTCGTCACCGGAGACAACAGGCTGAAGCAGGGCGTTGACCCGGCGAAGATCCGGCAGAGCTACGAGGAGGCGCTCGCGCTCGCCCGCGAGGCCGGTCTCGAGGAGAAGGTCGGGCCGCTCGTCGAGGTCAGGCTCGCCGATCTCGAGCGGCTCGCTCGAGGATCGTCTCCACACGGCTCGCCTGCACATTGACGTCGTGAGCCTCTGCGGCCGCGCGCGCCGCCTTGTTCGGGACTGGGAGCGACGCTGCGCGCCGGAGGCCGTCCGTGATCGAGTCGAGGTCGAGCGGGTCGACGAGCGCGCCCGCCTCCGGCGGGACGAACTCGGGCGGCCCACCGATCCTCGTGGCGACCACCGGGCGGCCGGTCGCCATCCCCTCGAGCAGCGACTGGCCGAGCGGCTCGAGGAGGCTCGGCTGGCAGAGGACCGAGGCACGCGCGAGCTGCTCCGGGATCTCGTCGTGCGGCACGCGGCCGACGAGGCGGACGCCCTCGCGTCCCTCGAGCCGCGGCCGGAGCGGGCCGTCGCCGACATACGTGAGCGTGCCCTCGCCGACGCGCGCGAACGCATCCGCGAGCCGGACGACGTTCTTGCGCTGGGTGAGCGAGCCGATACAGACGAACGCGGGCGCCGCGTCCGGCGCCGGGAGCACCGGGAAGCGTTCGAGGTCGACGCCGCTGTCGACGACCTCGGTCTTGCCGCGGGCCTCCGGCACCTTCGCCTCGAGCTCGCGGCGTAGATAGTCCGAGACCGCGATCACGGCACTCGCGCGGCGGACCGCGAAGCGCGTCGCCGCACCGACGCCCGGGATCGCGCCGACGTTTCGGACGTCGCGCCCGTGCGCCGTGAGTACGAGCGGTGCGCGCTGGGCGAGTGCGGCGATCAGACCGGACGGCACGAGGAAGTGGGCGTAGACGACGTCCGGCCGCGGAGCACGTCTCGCCGCCCGGGCGAGCTCGAGGTAGCGACGCTTGCCGCCCGCCCGCCGGTCGAGCACGGCGCGGTCGACCTCATGGCCACGCCGCTCGAGCGCGTCGGCCATCTGCGCGACGAACACCCCGAGGTCGGGATCGTCCGGCCCGGGGTACATCTGCGAGACGAGGAGGATTCGCACCGGCCGGGACGCTAGCGTCCCCGCTCGTGAGCGTCGTCCACGTCGAGCAGCTGACGAAGACCTTCGTCGTCCCCGAGCGCGAGGCCGGGCTCAAGTCGGCCATGCGCGCGCTCGTGAAACGGCGCCACCGCGAGGTGCACGCAGTCGAGGCGATCTCGTTCGAGATCGGCAGCGGCGAGGTCGTCGGATTCCTGGGCCCGAACGGCGCCGGGAAGACGACGACGCTGAAGATGCTCTCGGGCCTCCTGTATCCGACGTCGGGCGTCGCGACCGTGCTCGACCACGTGCCGTCCAAACGCGGACGCGAGTACCTGCGGCAGATCACGCTGGTCATGGGCAACCGCAACCAGCTCCAGTGGGACCTCCCCGCGCTCGACTCCTTCGAGCTCAACCGCGCGATCTACCGCATCCCGCGTCCCGACTTCACCTCGCTTCGCGACGAGCTGATCGAGTTGCTCGACGTCGAGGACCTGGTGCGCAAGCCCGTGCGCAACCTCTCGCTCGGGGAGCGGATGAAGGTCGAGGTCGTCGGGTCGCTGCTCCACCGGCCGCGCGTGCTCTTCCTCGACGAGCCGACGATCGGCCTCGACGTGACGATGCAGAAGCGGATCCGCTCGTTCATCGCGGAGTACAACCGTCGCTACGAGGCGACGGTCTTGCTGACGAGTCATTACATGGCGGACGTCGAGGCGCTCTGCCGGCGCGTGATCGTCATCCATCACGGGCGGATCCTCTTCGACGGCGCGCTCTCGGCGCTCGGGGAGCGCTTCGCCGCGTACAAGACGATCGCGGTCGACCTCGAGGACGGCATGCGCGACCTCGGTGCGTACGGCGATGTACTCCAGCAGGACGGCTCGCGCGTCACGCTGCGCGTCCCGCGCGCGGAGACTGCGCAGATCACCGCGCGCCTGCTCGCCGAGCAGGACGTCGCCGACCTCACCGTCGAGGATCCGCCGATCGAGGACGTGATCGAGCTGGTCTTCGCGCAGGAACGCGAGTGACCGCGCCGCCCGCGCTGCCCGAGACGAGTCGCGCCCGCGCGTACGTCGACTACTACCTCACGCGCGGCCGGACGGCGATCTCCGAGCAGTTCCAGTACCGCGTCGCGAACTACTTCTACATGATCGGGATGGTCGCGGAGCCCGTGATCTACCTCGTCGTGTGGACGACGATCGCGGACCAGCAGGGCGGCTCCGTCGGTGGCATCACAGCCGGCCAGCTCGCGGCGTACTACATCGTCTGGACGCTCGTCCGGAACATGAACATCGTCTTCACGCCGTACGGGTGGGAGTGGCGGATCCGCGAGGGGCAGCTCTCCGCCGCGCTGCTCCGGCCGATCCATCCGCTGCACGACGACGTCGCGTCGTTCGCCGGCTGGAAGGTCGTCGTGATCGTGCTCTGGCTGCCGATCGCGGCTGCGCTCTGGCTGATCTTCGACCCGACGCTCGACCCGCGGCCGATCGAGATCGCGGTCTTCGCGGTCGCGATCTGGGGCGCGTACCTGATCCGGACGATGTTCCTCTCGATCCTCGGGATGATCACCTTCTGGACGACGCGCGTGAGTGCCATCTTCGAGCTCGCGATCGCGCTCGAGCTGCTGCTCTCCGGGCGACTCGTCCCGCTCCAGCTGATGCCGAACTGGGCGGAGAACCTCGCCTACGCGCTCCCGTTCATGTGGACGTTCTACTTCCCGATCGAGGCGCTCGTCGGCGACTGGTCGAACGCGCAGTTGCTCGGCGGGCTGGCGGCGCAGGCGGCGTGGACGCTCGCGCTCACCGGGCTCACGCTGTTCGTCTGGCGCTTCGCAGTGCGCCGCTACTCGGCGGTCGGCAATTGAGGACCCTCCGGCTCGGCTGGCTCTTCTTCCGCGTCGGCTCGATGAACGAGCTGCAGTACCGCGCGAACTTCTTCATCCAGCTCCTCCAGTCGTCGGTCGCCGTCGTCACGGCGCTCGTGGTGCTCGCGCTCGTCTACTCGCACACCACGGAGCTGAACGGCTGGTCGAAGTCGGAGCTGATGGTCGTGACCGGGATCCAGATCCTCCTCGGCGGCGTGATCCGCACGACGATCCAGCCGAACATGGAGCGCCTGATGGAGGAGGTGCGCGACGGGAAGCTCGACTTCGCGCTCACGAAGCCCGAGGACTCGCAGGTGCTCGCGAGCGTGCGCGAGGTCCGCATCTGGCGTTCCGTCGACGTCGTCGCGGGCGCCGTGGTGCTCGCGTACGGGATCTCCGGACTCGAGGGCGGCGTCGGGCTCGACGATTTGCTCCTCTTCGTCCCGATGCTCGCCGTCGGCGCGCTGATGATCTACTGCTTCTGGCTCGTGATCGCGACGCTCGCCTTCTGGATCGTGAACGTCTGGAACATCATCGAGCTCTTCGACGGCCTCTACCAGACGGGTCGCTGGCCGGTGTCGATCTACCCCGGCTGGCTGCGGATCAGCGTGACGTTCCTCGTGCCGATCGCGTTCGCGATCACCGTGCCGGCGCAGGCAGTGACGTCGCGGCTCGCGTGGCCGACGGTCGGGCTCGCGTTCGCGTTCGGCGCGGCGCTCTTCGCGTTCACGCGCTGGTTCTGGCACTTCGGGCTGCGCCGGTACTCGGGCGCCTCGGCCTAGGCGCGCTGGGCGTCGTACATGCCGAACTCCTCGCGGAGCACGCCGCAGATCTCGCCGACCGTCGCCCGCGCGCGGAGCGCCTCACGCATCGGCGGGAGGAGGTTCTCCGTTCCCCGTGCGACTCGCCGGACCTCGTCGAGCGCGGCGCGGTGCGCGTCTGCGTCCCGCTCGGCCCGCACGCGCGCGGTCCGCTCGAGCTGGCGGCGCTCGGCCTCCGGATCGAGCCGGTGCAGCTCGATCGGCTCGGCGTCCTGCTCGACGTAGCGGTTCACGCCGACGAGCACGCGTTCGCCGTTCTCGATCTCCTGCTGGTAGCGGAACGCGGACTGCTCGATCTCGGTCTGCACGAAGCCCTGCTCGACCGCCGCGACCGCGCCGCCGAGCTCGTCGACCCGCCGGATCAGCTCGCGCGCGCGCTCCTCGAGCTCGTCGGTGAGCGATTCGATGAAGTACGCCCCGCCGAGCGGATCGGCCGTGTCGGTGCCGCCGGCCTCGTGTGCGAGCAGCTGCTGCGTGCGGAGCGCGATCCGCGCCGAGTGCTCCGTCGGAAGCGCGAGCGCCTCGTCGAAGCCGTTCGTGTGGATCGACTGCGCCCCGCCGGCGACGGCCGAGAGCGCCTGGATCGCCACGCGCACGATGTTGTTCTCCGGCTGCTGCGCGGTGAGTGTCGAGCCGCCCGTCTGCGCGTGGAAGCGAAGTGCGAGCGCGCGCGGGTTCGTCGCACCGAAGCGGTCGCGCATGATCTCCGCCCAGAGCCGGCGCGCAGCGCGGAACTTCGCGACCTCCTGGAAGAAGTGGTTGTGCGCGTTGAAGAAGAACGAGAGGCGTGCGCCGAAGTCGTCGGGCGACAGCCCCGCGTCGACCGCGGCCTGCGCGTACGCGATCCCGTTCGCGAGCGTGAACGCGAGCTCCTGCGCGGCCGTGGAGCCGGCCTCGCGGATGTGGTACCCGGAGATCGAGATCGTGTTCCAGCGCGGCAGCCGCTCCGACGCGTACGCGAAGAGGTCGGTCGTGATCCGCATCGAGGGCCGCGGCGGGAAGATGTAGTTCCCGCGCGCGATGTACTCCTTGAGGATGTCGTTCTGCACCGTCCCCCGGAGTTGCTCGGGCTGCACGCCCTGCTCCTCCGCGACGAGCTCGTAGAGCAGGAGCAGCAGCGCAGCCGGCGCGTTGATCGTCATCGACGTCGAGACCTCGCCGAGCGGGATCTTGTCGAAGAGGAGCTCCATGTCGCCGATCGAGTCGATCGCGACGCCGGTGCGCCCGACCTCGCCCTCGGCGCGCGGGTCGTCCGAGTCGTAGCCGAGCTGCGTCGGGAGGTCGAACGCGACGCTCAACCCGGTCTGGCCGCGCTCGAGCAGGTAGCGGAAGCGCTCGTTCGTCTCCTCGGCCGAGCCGAAGCCTGCGTACTGGCGGATCGTCCACGGACGGCCCCGGTACATGTCTGGGTACGGCCCGCGGGTGAACGGAAACTCGCCGGGGAGCTCGAGGTCGCCCTCGACGTCGTCGGCGGTGTAGACGGGCTTGAGCTCGATGCCCGAGTCGGTCTCGCGCGCGTCGGTCGCAGCCACCGCCAGATCGTAGGAGAAAGAGAAAGAGGCGCCGGGACCCCGATCCTCGCGAACCCGTGGTGCCGGAAGTGCCGGCAAGCCTGGCGAGAAACCCGACGCCTCTTCGCTTCCGTGTGCCTACCCCGGCCTTTGTGGGTTCAAACCGGGATTTCTCCATGAGTACGCTTCGGCGCATGCGCGTCGTCGTCAAGCTGTTCGCCGGACTCCGCGAGCGCGCCGGGACGGGCGAGCGGGCCCTCGAGCTCCCGGACGGCGCGCGCACCGCTGACGTCTGGCCCGAGCTCGGGCTCGGCGAGGAGCCGGGCGGTCTGCTCTACGCGGTCAACCGCGAGTACGCCGAGGCGGATCTTCCACTGGCCGACGGCGATGAGGTCGCGCTCATCCCACCGGTCTCCGGCGGTGCGTTCGTGGTCACGGAGGGCCCGCTGTCGCTCGAGTCCGTCGTGAAGGAGGTCGCGGACGAGCGCGCAGGCGCCGTCGCGACGTTCACGGGAACCGTCCGCAAGGAGTCGCGCGGCCGGACCGTCCACCACCTCGAATACGAGGCGTACACCGAGATGGCGGAGTCGGTGATGGCGGGGCTCGCGACAGTGCTGAAGGCACGGTACGAGCTCCACGACGTGGCGATCCACCACAGGGTCGGGCGCGTCGAGATCGGCGAGGCGTCCGTCGTGATCGCGATCTCCGCGCCGCACCGCGCCGACGCCCTCGCGGCGTGCAAGGACGCGATCGACGCCTTGAAGGAGACCGTGCCGCTCTGGAAGAAAGAGGTGTACGAGGGCGGCGAGGAATGGGTCGGCCGCGGTTCATGACGCCGACTTTCAGCTATACCGAGTAAGTGAGCGACTTCCGCCCAGAGCCCAGGCCCGACCCGATCGAGTGGTCGACCCGCGTCCGCGAGGACGACCCGGACGAGCTGCCGGAGGAGCCCTATGACCTGACTCAGCTCCGCGGCTATGAGCCGGTGCACCCGGAATCGCCGCTCCGCTCGCTTCTGCGCAAGCTCTGGGTCCCGATCGCGTTCGTCGGCGCGCTGTTCTGGAAGTTCAAGGCGGCAGCGGTCGCGATCTTCAAGTTCAAGTTCATCGGGACCGCGCTGTCGGGCCTCGTCTCGATCGCGGCGTACGCACTCCTCTGGAGTTGGTGGTTCGCGGTCGGGCTCGTCGTGCTGCTGTTCATCCACGAGATGGGGCACGTGCTCGAGGCGCGCCGCCAGGGGCTGCCGACGAGCGCCCCGATGTTCATTCCGTTCCTCGGCGCGCTGATCACGATGAAGCAGCTGCCCGACGACGCCTGGCGCGAGGCTCGGGTGGCGCTCGCGGGGCCGATCGTCGGAACGCTCGGGGCGTGCGCGTTCTGGGCGATCGGCGCGGCGACGCAGCGCGACTTCTTCACGGCGATGGCGTACGTCGGCTTCTTCCTCAACCTGTTCAACCTGCTGCCGATCGTGCCGCTCGACGGCGGCCGCGCCGTCGGGGCGCTTCACCCGGCCTTCTGGCTGGTCGGGCTGGTCGGGCTTGCGGCACTGCTCGTGATCGCGCCGAACCCGATCCTGATCCTGATCCTGATCATCGGCGGGATGGAGCTCTGGCACCGCTGGCGCGAGCGTGGCACCGAGGAGGCCGCCGCGTACTACCGGATCGAGCGCTGGCAGCGGGTCGTCGTCGGGGTGACGTACCTGGGGCTCGCTGCGTTCCTCGTCGTTGCGATGCACTTCACGCACATCGAACGCACGCTTTGATGGACGACCGGCGCATCCTCGACAACGTGGACGGCAACCTCCACACGAGCGTGCTCAAGATCGTGCGCGAGTTCGAGATGGGCTTCGAGGCGGTCGCGAAGATCCCGCTCCCGGCCGTCACGCTCTTCGGCTCCGCGCGCGTGCACGAGGGGCATCCCGCGTACGAGGCCGCGCGGACGACCGGGAGGCTGTTCGCGCAGGCCGGCTGGTCGGTGATCACCGGCGGCGGCCCGGGCGTGATGGAGGCGGCGAACCGCGGTGCGAAGGACGGCGGCGGCTTCTCGGTCGGCTTCAACATCCACCTCCCGCACGAGCAGCACGCGAATCCCTACCTCGACATCGGCGTCACGTTCGACCACTTCTACGCACGCAAGGTCTGTTTCGTGAAGCCGGCCGAGGGGTTCGTCATCTTCCCGGGCGGCTTCGGGACCCTCGACGAGCTGTTCGAGGCGCTCACGCTGATTCAGACGGACAAGGTGCTCGACTTCCCCGTCGTGCTCTTCGACTCCGACTTCTGGGCCGAGCTGATCGACTTCATGCGCGGCGAGCTGCTCGCGAACGGGATGATCTCGCCGGAAGACGTCGAGCTCTTGCACGTGATCGACGACCCGGCAGAGGCCGTCGAGATCGTCAACGACTGCTACGTCCGCCGTTGCGCCTCGCTCACCGCCGAGCCCGCGAAGGCGGACGCGCAGTAGCTCCTAGTCGAGCGACGCGCCGCGCCTGATTCGAGCGGCGAGCGCAGGCGACACGCGCAGGACTTCCTCGCCGCGCCGGACGAGATTCAGGCGGCGCCCGATCCAGAGCGATGCCTCTGCGTCACCCCACGGACTCGGCCGTCGCGATCGCACGCCGATCGGGAGCCAGTGTCGCCGCACACGCTCCCAGTAACGCGCGATCGCCCCCGTGTTCGCGTATCCCTCGGCGTCGAGCATCGCCGGGTACTGGCCCGCAGGGTCCGCGATCTGATGGGTCGACGGCAGCCGGAAGAGCCGAAGGTAGGTCTGCGGAGCGTTCGCGGCTAGGCCGCTCACGTCGACGCGCGTCAGGATCGGAGCCGGGTACGGGCGAAGAGCGGTGACCGCGGCATCGAGGGCGGGCGGCGGCAGACGGAGCTCGCGCCAGACGCCCTCCCGCCAGTCGACCGTCGCGTTCGTCCGGATGCGCCGCGCGCCGGGGACGTAGTACGCCGGCGCCGATGTGACGCCCGGCCGGCCCCGAAGCGGGACGATCGTCACGCTGTAGAACGGCCCTGGACGGGCGGGCGTCGTTTGGGCGCCACCCGTTAGCTCCTCGAGGAACGGCCACCGGTCGTGGCCGATGTGGCGGTCGACGACACGGCATCCGGACAGGCCGCAGATCCGGAGCTGCCCCTGGAGCTTCGCGGGTGCAGAGGCGGGCAGGAGCAGCGCGACCAGCGCCGTCGGTACGAGAAGCCTCCGCACGCTCTGTGATACACCGCGGCGCGTTCGCGCGTTCCCGCTACTCGGGCGGCGGCAGCGTGAAGTCGATGCGCGGCGGGTTCGTCCCCGGGCCGTAGACGACGGTGGGACCGACGGCGATGTACCGGCTCATGAATGCGTCCCGCCGCAGCACCTTGTCGCCTTCGTAGACCGTGCGGTTGACGGTGACGTCGAAGCCGGCCTCGTTCGAGCCTTCCGACGTGCGGATCGAGCCCGCCGGCGCGTACGGGTCGTACGCGTAGGCCGTCGTCGGCTGGCGCCAGTTCGTCTGCGCGCTTGTCGTCGCCTCGACCCGGCGTCCCGACGGCGCCCCGTAGAACGTGAACGTCAGGGTCGAGCTCGTGTACGACGACTTGATCAGGATCCCGTGCGGCAGGTCGTTCCGGAACTCGAAGTCCGGGCCGCCCCACGAGACGGTCGCGTCGCGGCCCATTGGGTAGTGGCTGATGTAGAAGCTGTGGTTGTGCCGCTCGACGATCGGGAGGCCGAGCTCGAAGGCGTTGTTGAAGAGCGTCGTCGCCGTCTGGCACACACCGCCGCCGATCGACGGCAGGAGCAGCGAGCCGACGATCATCTGTCCCTCGCGGAAGCCGCGCTCCACCGTGCGCTGGCCGACGACCCGGTTGAACGAGAAGACCTCGCCCGGCTCGATGATCGTCCCGTCGATGTAGCGCGCCATGAGCTGCACGTTCCAGATCCGGTTCGACGACGAGACGCCCATGTCGGTCGTGAAGGACGAGACCTTTCGCGTGATGCCGAGCGACGTGAGCGCGTCGGCCTGGATGTCGGCCGGGATCTCCGACAGACGGACGTCCGCGACGCGCCGGTCGGGTGAGTACGCAGCCGCGGTGACCTCCGCGAGCGCTGCGCTCCTGTCGAGGCCGATCCCCGGGTGGTCGGGAAGGACGCTCACCCTGTCGCCGGTGATCTCGAAGCGCGCGTTCACTGCCCGGCGCTCGTGCGCGCCGATCGCCGGGTCGAGCACGCGCGCGAGCCGGGCCTCGTCGAACGTGACGAGGAAGTCGCCTGCGCGGCGCTCGAACTGGACGAGCCGAGCGAGCTCCTCCGGCGCCAACGTGCGCAGCGGGCGGCCCTCGAAGAAGACGTAGACCGGTGCTGCGACGAGATCCCGTGCGACGTCGGCCGCGTTTCGGGCGTCGTCCGTCGAGTAGCGCGGGAGCGACGGGGAGAAGCTCCCGGTCACGGACCCTCCCTCGAATGCCGCGCGACGGAGCTCGGCGAGCAGCGCGGGCGCGTCGAGGCGCATCCCTTCGCTTCCCGGCCTGACGATCGGCTCGACGCCGTTCATCGAGACCTCCGCCGCGACCGGCGAGTGTCCGCCGGCGCGACGAATGCGCGTGAGCACTCCGTCCAGTGCTTCGGGGCGCTCGCGCAGCACCGGCTCGACGGCGACGCTGCGTGCGCCGACGAGCGCGGCGAAGCGTTGGGGCTCCGTGCGGCGCGAGGCGGCGAGCGCCGCGTCGGCTGTCGCGACGGCGTTCAGGGCGTAGACGTCGGACGGGCGAACGGCGATCGTCGTCTCTCCCGCGCGCACTTCGACCGGCGCCTTCAGGCGCTGGGCCAGGCGCCGCTGCAGGGTCGCGGTCGCGCCCGCCCGGTCGAGACCGGCGACGTCGACGCCGGCGACCGTGGTGCCCGGAAGCGCCTCGTCGCGGTACTGGGCCATCCGCAGGTAGGGGACGGCGGCCGCGACGAGCAACGTCGCGACGACGAGCGTGGAGATCCTCGGCCACGTCCTCGGAACCAGCTTCGCGGCGAGCTCGGTCACGAGGCGAAAGTAGCAGGGCGCCTACACTCCTGTCTGTGCGCCTCCGCGACCTGCCGTCGGTGGACGAGCTGGCGCGCGGCGTCGAAGACCCGCTCGCCGTCGCAGCGGCACGCGCGCTGCTGGAGCGGGCCCGCGAGGAGATCCGCGCCGGCGCCGACCCGGGCGACCTCCGGGAGCGGCTCGACGCCGAGCTCCAGCGCGCGCGCACGCCGTCGCTCCGGCGCGTCCTGAACGCGACCGGGGTGATCGTCCATACGAACCTCGGGCGCGCACCGCTCGCCGACGCTGCGCTCGACCACGTGCGGGAGACCGCGAGCGGCTACTCGAACCTCGAATACGACCTTTCGACCGGCTCGCGCGGGTCGCGGCAAGATCACGTCGCCTCGATCCTCCGGCGGCTGACAGGCGCCGAGGCTGCGCTCGTCGTGAACAACAACGCGGCTGCGGTTCTGCTGGCGCTCGCCGCGCTCGCGGAGGGTCGCGAGGTCGTCGTCTCGCGCGGCGAGCTGATCGAGATCGGCGACGGCTTCCGGATCCCCGACGTGCTCGCGCGATCGGGCGCGCGCCTGGTCGAGGTCGGCACGACGAACCGGACGCGCGCCGCGGACTACGAGGCGGCGATCGGCTCCGAGACGGCGCTCCTGCTGCGCGTCCACCAGTCGAACTTCAGGGTCGTCGGCTTCACCGAGCAGCCGCAGCTGGGAGAGCTGGCCGCC
>DASTHC010000004.1:0-22649 GCA_035718485.1 Gaiellaceae bacterium | reverse complement strand
CGCCGTCACGCAGTTCGAGGTGGGCGACCGGGTCTTCGGGATTAGGAACTTCGGGACGAACGCGGAGTTCGTCTGCATCAAGGAGAGCTCGCCGATCGCCCGGATGCCAGAGGGAATGCCGTTCGAAGAGGCGGCGGCGATCTTCGACGGCGCGTTCCAGGGGTTGGCGGCGCTTCGACGTGCGAACGTCGGCGACGGCACGCGGCTCCTCGTCTACGGCGCGTCCGGCTCGTGCGGAACGGCGGCGGTGCAGTTGGGGCATCACTTCGGCGCGCACGTGACCGCGGTCTGCAACACGAAGAACCTCGAGCTCGTGCGCTCGCTCGGAGCGGACGAGGCGATCGACTACACGAAGGAGGACTTCGCGAAGAACGGCGAGACGTACGACGTCATCCTCGACGCCGTCGGGAAGCAGTCGTTTTTCCACTCCAAGCGATCCCTGCGGCCGGGCGGCCTCTACGTCGCCACCGATCGGCTGCTCAACCTCGCCCTCCTGCTGTGGACCCGTTGGTTCGGCAAACGGAAGGTCGTGTTCGGCATGCCGCGACTCACGAAGGACAACGTGCTCGTCGTGAAGGAGCTCGTCGAGGCGGGGAAATACCGCGCGGTCGTCGACCGGACGTATCCGCTCGAGGACGTCGTCGAGGCGACGAAGTACGTTGAGAGCTGGCAGAAGACGGGCAACGTGGTCCTCACGGTGAACGGCTCGGCTTGAGAGCCGTCGTCCACGACCGCTACGGACCTCCGGAGGTCCTTCGAGTCGAAGAGGTCGAGAAGCCCGTCCCGGGGGAGGACGAGGTCCTCGTCAAGATCCACGCCACGACGGTCAACCGGACCGACTGCGGACTGCGCAAGGCGAAGCCGTTCGTCTCGCGTTTCTACACCGGTATCCGGCGGCCGAAGCGGCGGATCCTCGGCATGGAGTTCGCCGGCGAGATCGAGGCGGTCGGCCCTGCCGTCACCGAGTTCGCGGTGGGCGACCACGTCTTCGGCGTCAAGGGCTCCGGCGCGCACGCCGAGTTCGTCGCCGTGCGCGAGAGCGCGCCGATCGCGCACAAGCCTTCCGGGACGACCTTCGACGAGGCCGCCGCGATCTGCGACGGAGCGGCCCTCGCTCTGGCCTGCTTCCGGAAGGCGGAGCTGCGTAAAGGACACAGGCTCCTCGTCTACGGTGCGTCCGGGTCGGTCGGAACGGCTGGCGTCCAGCTGGCCAGGCACTTCGGCGCCGACATCACCGCGGTGTCCAACACGAAGAACCTCGAGCTCGCGACGTCGCTGGGCGCCGACAGGGTGATCGACTACACGCAGGAGGACTTCACGAAGAACGACGAGACGTACGACGTCGTCTTCGACGCGGTCGGCAAGCTCTCGTTCGCGCGGAGCAGGCGATCGCTCGGGCCCGGCGGCGTCTTCGTCGGCACCGACGGCTTCCTGAACCTGTTCCTGGCCCTACCGACGAGGTGGATCGGCGACAAGCGCGTGAAGCTCGGGATCACCCGCTACTCCAAGCAGGACGTCCTCTTCCTCAAGGAGCTCGTCGAGGGCGGCGAGTACCGGGCCGTCATCGACCGGCGCTATCCGCTCGAGGACGTCGTCGAGGCCACGCGCTACGTCGAGACGGGGCAGAAGACCGGCAACGTCGTCCTGACCGTCGGCTGACAAGATGCACTCGTGCCGGACAGCGAGGGCTTCTTCGGCGAACGCATCGCCTCGGTCTACGACGAGCGCACCGCCGAAATGTTCGACCCTGCGGTCGTCGGGCCGGCGGTCGAGCTCCTCGCCGAGCTGGCAGGGGACGGTCGTGCGCTCGAGTTCGGGATAGGCACCGGCCGGATCGCGCTCCCGCTCGCCGAGCGCGGCGTTCCCGTTCGCGGGATCGACAGCTCGGAGGCGATGGTGGCGCAGCTCCGCGCGAAGCCGCGGGGGAGGGACATCGGCATCACGATCGGCGACTTCGCGACGACGCGCGTAGACGGCGAGTTCTCCCTCGTCTACCTCGTCTTCAACACGATCTGCAACCTCGTGACGCAGGACGCGCAGGTCGCGTGCTTCGAGAATGCCGCGGCGCACCTCCGGAGTGGGGGACGGTTCGTGATCGAGACCGGGGTGCCCGACCTCCAACTGCTGCCGCTGGGTCAGACCGTAATCCCGATCCGGGCCGAAGCCGGGGGCATCTCGTTCGACGTCTACGACGTTGTGACGCAGCGGTTCAGCTCGCAGCACTACCACTTCCTCGACGGTGGGATCGAGGCGTCTCCCTTCGAGTTTCGGTACGCGTGGCCCGCGGAGCTGGATCTCATGGCGCGCATCGCCGGATTGACACTGCAACACCGCTGGGCCGGGTGGCAGGGGGAGCCGTTCACGAGCCTGAGCCGGTCGCATGTCTCGGTCTACGAGAAGCCCTGAGACTGGGCGGTTCTCGGGCCGCACGGCCTGGGCGCGCAGCCTCCAGACGCCGCTTCGCGCGTTTCTGAACACCGAGACGGGCGGCGCCGCCGTCCTGCTCACGGCGACGATCGCCGCACTCGTCTGGGTCAACGTTCATGCGTCGTCGTACGAGTCGTTCTGGGAGACGAGGCTCTCGATCGAGCTCGGCGGCCACGGCATCTCGCTCGACCTGCGCGAGTGGGTGAACAGCGGGCTGATGACCTTCTTCTTCTTCGTCGTTGGGCTCGAGGCGCGCCGGGAGTTCGACCTCGGTGACCTGCGCGAGCGTCGTCGGTTCGCGCTGCCGGTGCTCGCGGGGATCGGCGGGATGGCTGCGGCGGTCTCGATCTACCTCGCGTTCAACCTCGGCCACTCGTCGGCGGCGGGGTGGGGGGTGGCGATGTCGACGGACACCGCGTTCGCACTCGGCCTGCTTGCCCTCGTCGGGCCGCGCTTTCCCGACCGTCTGCGCGCGTTCATGCTCACGGTTGTCGTCGTCGACGACATCGTCGCGCTCGTCGTGATCGCGACGGTCTACACGGAGTCGCTCGACGTCGTTCCGCTGCTCGTGGCCGTCGCGTTGTTCGGAGTGATGCTCGGCGCGCGGAGGCTGCCGGTTCGGCCCGGGCTCACCTGTGCGGTGCTCGGAGTCGCGATCTGGGTCGCCCTGCTCGAGTCGGGTGTGGAGCCGGTCGTGATCGGGCTCGCGATGGGACTCCTGGTCTACGCGTTCCCGGCTCCTCGGTCGAACCTCGAGCGCGCGACGGAGCGGTTCCGGGAGTTCCGCGAACAACCCACGGCGGAGCTCGCGCGGTTGGCCGGCGCGGAGCTGAGAACGGCGACGTCGGTCAACGAACGGCTGCAGCAGTCGTTCCACCCCTGGACGAGCTACGTGATCGTGCCGCTCTTCGCGCTCGCGAACGCGGGGATCGCGATCGACCGCGGCTTCCTGGAGCGAGGCTTCACGTCGTCGATCACGCTCGGGATCCTCGTCGGCTACGTGGTCGGCAAGCCGGTCGGCATCCTCGGCGGCTCCTGGCTGGTGACGAAGCTGAGCCGCGGCCGGCTCCGACCGCCGGTCGGTTGGGCGGCCGTCGCGGGGGGCGGCACGATTGCCGGGATCGGGTTCACGGTCGCACTGCTGGTCGCGACACTCGCGTTCGACGGGACGCAGCTCGAGGAGGCAAAGCTCGGGATCCTCAGCGCGGCGCTCAGCGCGGCGACGCTCACCTGGCTCCTCTTCCGCGCGACGGCGCTCCTGCCCTGGCGCACGCGCGTCCGCGGCCTCCTCGGAACGGCGGAGCCGCTCGTCGATCTCTACATCGACGTCGATCCGGAGCGGGACCACATCCGCGGGCCGGTCGACGCGCCCGTCACCGTCGTGGAGTACGGCGACTTCGAGTGCCCGTTCTGCGGACGGGCAGAGCCGGTCGTACGCGAGCTCCTCAGCGAGTTCGGCGACGTCCGCTACGTCTGGCGGCACCTGCCGCTGAGCGACGTCCACGCCAACGCGCAGCTCGCGGCCGAAGCGGCGGAGGCAGCGTCGGACCAGGGCGCATTCTGGGAGCTGCACGATCTCCTGTTCGCGCATCAGGACGCGCTCGGCCCGAGCGATCTGATGTCGTACGCCGAGGAGCTCGGCCTCGACGTCGAGCGCTTCACGAACGACCTTCGCGAGCACGTCGGCGCAGCGCGGGTCGCCGACGACATCGACAGCGCCGACCTGAGTGGGGTCTCCGGCACACCGACTTTCTTCATCAACGGTCGCCGTCACCACGGCGCCTACGACATCGCAACGCTCTCGAACGCCGTGCGCGTGGCCGGTGCGCAGGCGCTGGTCTCGGTGGCGCCGGACTAGAGGAGGGCGGCCCGCGGGAGCGGCCGCCCTCCTCGCGCTAGACGTCCGAGGACGTATCCGAACCGTTGCCGTTGCCCCGCTCGGGGCAGTCGCCGTGCGGTCCGCCTGTCCCGCCCTCGTTCTGCACCAGCGCCGGAGCGTCGTTCCCACCCGCGGGCTCGCTGCCGGAGGATCCGGCAAGAGCCGTCGCCGCCCAGATCGCCGCGGCGGCGAGCGCCACTGCGAAGACGGCGAGCAACGGTCGGGCCGTTGCTGCGCGTGCGTCTTTCATCGACGACCTCCTTCGGTTCACCCGAAGCAAAGCACGTCCGGCTGTGAAACGACTGTGATCTCGCCTAGAGGTCGGCGTACGGGGCGACGCTCAGGTACTTGAACCCGCTGTCGACGGCGAGCGTCACGATCACGGCCGCCGGGCCGAGCCGCTCGGACAGGCGGTGCGCGCCGACCACGTTTGCGCCGGTCGAGATGCCCGCGAAGACCCCTTCCTCCGAGGCGAGCCGCCGCGTCATCTCGATCGCCTCGGCGTCTGCGATCGGCTCGATCGCATCGACCTTCTCGGGAGACCAGTGCGGCATCACGAGCCCGGTCCAACCTTGGATGGCGAACGATCCCCGCACGCCGCTCGTGATCGCCGGGGAGCCCGCCGGCTCGTGTGCCTGGATGAAGACGCCGTGCGGCCGGAGCGCCTCCGACACGCCCATCAGCGAGCTCGCCGTTCCCAGCCCGTGGCAGAACGCCGTGACGCGACCCTCCGTCTGCTCCAAGATCTCCCTTCCGAGCCGGTCGCGATGGTCAACGATGATGTAGGGGTTGTTGAACTGATCCGTCGCGTAGTGACCGGGTCGGGTCGCGAGCTCCCCGGCGCGCGCGACCATGTTCTCGATGTCCTGCGGCGTCACCTTCGGCCGCCCTTCGACCGACGCGATGACGTCGAGCTCGGCACCGAGCGCGCGCATGAGCTCGAAACGCTCCTCGGTGAAGCAGTCCGCGATCACGATCAGCGGCCGGTAGCCCTTCGCGCGGCAGACGAGCGCGAGCGCCGGACCGGTGCTGCCGCCTGTGTACTCGACGATCGTGTCGCCCGGCGAGACGAGGCCGTCGCGCTCCGCGCCCTCGACCATCGCGAGCGCCATCCGATCCTTCATCGAGCCCGACGGGTTGGTGTACTCCAGCTTCAGCCACAGCTCCGCGCCGTTCGGCGGCGCGCACCGACTCAACCGGACGAGCGGCGTGTTCCCGATTGCGTCGAGGACCGAGGTCGCGGTCACTGTTCGTATCGCTCGACGACCTCGGGATCGCGCGCGCGGGCGGCTTTCGGGTCGTAGCCGGCCTCGCGCAGCGCGCGGCGCTGGCGGAGCAGATCCCAGCACTGGTCGAGCCCGACCTTGATCGACTCGAGCCGGCGGTGCTCGGCCTCGGACAGCCCGCCCTCGCTCCCAGCGCGCTCGTAGAGCTCGTGCTCCTCGGCGACCAGCTGCTCGATGCGGTTGTGGACTCCTTCGTCTTCCATCTCGCCTCCCGGATCGTCGTGCCAGTAGCTTGGCGGATCCGCGCCTCTGCGCTCTCGTCTAGTCGACGGCAGGGCAACGTGATTAGCTTTCCCGACTGCGGAAGGGGTGACGCGCATGGAGTTCCAGATTCTGGGGGGGCTCGAAGCGCACGACGGCGATCGGGAGGTCGCTCTCGGAAGCGCACTTCAGCGTGCGCTTCTGGCAACGCTGCTGCTGAACGTCGGGCGACCCGTCTCCGTCGACGAGCTCATCGAGGCGCTCTGGCCGGAGCACCCGCCAGCGTCTGCCGTTCACGCGATCGAGGTGTACGTGTCCCGGCTGCGGAAGGTGCTCGGGCCCGCGCGACTTCAGCGATCCGGTCACGGCTACGTGCTCCACCTCGAACGGAGCGACGAGGTCGACGCACTCCAGTTCGAGCGGCTCGTCGAACGCGGCACGGCAGAGCTTTCCGCCGAGCGGCACGATCTGGCGGGAGACGTGCTTCGAGAGGCCCTTGCGCTTTGGCGTGGCGAGCCGCTCGGCGGCCTCGACTGCGGCCCACTCGTGCGAGCGGCGGCCGGGCGGCTCGAGCACCTTCGACTGACGGCGCTCGAGGCGAGGATCGACGCGGACCTCGCCTCCGGTCGCGAGAGTGGCCTCGTCGCCGAGCTCGAGGAGCTCGTCGCGGCAGAGCCGTTGCGCGAGCGGTTTCGCCGGCAGCTGATGCTGGCGCTCTACCGCGACGGACGTCAGGCCGACGCCCTTCGCGCCTACCAGGACGCCCGCACCATGCTGCGCGACGAGCTCGGGCTCGAGCCGAGCCGAAGCCTGCAGCAGCTCGAGCGCGACATCCTCAACCACGCGCCCGAGCTCGATCGACGTCCCACGCCCGCGCGCTGGATCGCGCTGCCGGCACCGGTCACGCCGCTCGTCGGTCGAGCGGCCGAGCTCGACGATCTCGACAGCCTCCTCAGATCGGACACCGTGCGGCTCCTCACCGTGACCGGTGCGGGGGGAGTCGGCAAGACGCGACTCGCGCTGGAGGCCGCACGTTCCGTCGAGCACGATTGGGGGGACGGCGTCGTCTTCGTCGAGCTCGCGGGCACGCACCGGCCCGGCCTCGTCGTCCACACGATCGCGGCTGCGCTCGGCGTCCGCGAGCAGACGGGCATGCCGCTGCTCGAAACAGTTGCGGGTGCCCTGTCGGACCGGAAGACGCTCCTCCTGCTCGACAACTTCGAGCACCTCCTCGACGCCGCGCCCGTCATCTCCGACCTCCTTGCCGCGGCCGGTGGGGTCAAGGTGCTTGCGACGAGCCGGACACGGCTCCGCCTGTACGGCGAGCACGAGTATTCGGTCCCGCCACTGCCGACGCCCGCGGCGGGGGAGCGGAGCGTCGACGCGCTTCTACGGGTCGAGGCGGTCGAGTTCTTCGTCAGCTGCACGCGACGACGGGTCGCGGGCTTCAAGCTCGACCACGAGAACGCCGGTGACGTGGCCGAGATCTGCATCCGCCTCGACGGGATGCCTCTCGCGATCGAGCTCGCCGCAGCGCGAGGCGACGCGTTCGATCCGGCGGCACTCCTTGCGCAGCTCGACGCGCGCCTGCCCGTGCTCGTCGGCGGACCGTGCGACTCGCCGGAGCGTCACCGAAGCCTCCGCGCGACGATCGACTGGAGCTACGATCTCCTCGACCTGCAGGAGCGGCGGCTGTTCGCCAAGCTCGGCGTCTTCACCGGCGGGTTCACGCCGGAGGCATGCGCCGAGATCTGTTCGGCTCGCGAGTCGAAGTTCGAGTCGCTCGTCGAGAAGAACCTCGTCCTCCGGGAGGGCGGTCGCTACACGACGCTCGAAACGCTGCGCGAGTACGCACTCGAGCGACTTCGCGACACCGGAGGCCTGGAAGCGATGCAGCTTCGCCACGCGGAGTTCTTCGTCGGCCTCGCTGAGCGAGCCGAGGCCGAGCTCCGCGGGCCCGCACAGCTCACGTGGTTGACGAGGCTCGATGTCGAGCAGGCGAACATCTGGTCCGCCTTCGGCCGGGCACTCGACGCAGGGCGGGCGGATCTCTCGCTGCGGATCGGGGCCGCCCTCTGGCGGTACTGGGAGGCGCGTGGCGTGATCACGGAGGCACGGCGGCGGCTCGACGATGCGCTCGGGGCGACGGCCGAAGGGGGTTTCCCTTCGCGAGCGCCGGCGTTGTTCGCGAGCGGCCGCATGGCCCTGCGCCAGGGTGATCTCGATCACGCGCGCGAGGTGTTCACCGAGGGACACGCGCTGTTCCGGGCGGACGAACGTTGGGACGGCGTCGCCCTCTGCACGGCCGGGCTCGGGTGGATCATGCACGTCGTCGGGCCGTTCGACGAGGCGGTCGCGCTCTGTCGCAACGCTGTCGAACTCGCGCGAGGACATGCGGACGAGTGGGTTCTCGGCGACGCGCTGAACAACCTCGGCGTGGCCCTTCGCACGGCGCACGACTTGACCGGCTCGCGGGTCGCCCTCGAGGAGTCGCTGGCGATCCGCCGCCGAATCGGCGACCTCGAGGGCGTGACCGCCGCGTTGAACGGCCTTGCCTTGAACGCACTCGCCGAGGACGACTTCGACGGAGCGGAGTCGCTGTTCGGCGAAGCCTTCGCTGTGAGTGAGAGTCGAGGCGACCTCTTTTACGCCGCTGCGAAGAGCATCGTGTTCGCCTACGTCGCGTTCGGTCGTGGCGACCTCAGTCGAGCGACGGTCCTCTCGGTTCGCGCGCTCGAGGCGTGTCGCGAGCGTGGGTACCAGCAGTTCGCCGCGTACGCACTCGAGACGCTTGCCGGCGTCGCGGCGGCAGAGGGCCGTCCTCGGCAGGCGGCGCGGCTGCTGGGCGCGGCGGTCTCGATCTCCGAGCGGATCGGGCGCGGACACGGCCGCAGCCCGAACGGCGTCGTGTACGACTGGGAGGCTCGCGCTGTGAAGGAGGTTCTGGACCGTGCCCGTCGCAAGCTCGGCGCCGATGCCTGGGACGTCGCCGTGCACGAGGGGCGTCTGCTCGAGGCCGACGAAGCGCTCGCGTCGGCGGTCGAGTGGACGGCTCCCGGGCCGGGCGACGCAGGCGAGTCGCTCTCCTCCATCGGCTTCACCCGCTGAGCCCGCGTTGAGCCGCCGTTGAGCGGCCGCTGCCAAGCTCGCGAGCTGTCAAGAGAGGAGGACGCGTGATCAACCGCATGCTTCTTCGTACGGTGCTTGCAGGCTTCGCCGCAGTGCTGCTCGTTCCGGCTGCGGCGGCCGAGATGCCGAGCAGGGAGCCGGCGCCGGCTGCCGACTTCTCGGGCCAGTTCTGCAAGGACTTCCGCGTGGGCGTCCACGTGGTCCAGAACAAGGAGTTCTTCACGGTCTTCAGCAGCGGAGCGGCGCTCATCACCGGCGTGCTCAAGGTCGAGGTGACGAACCTGTCGACCGGGAAAACGCTTGCGCTCAACATCTCGGGGCCGGGCACGTTCAGCCCGGACGGCAGCACCGCAGCCGCGCATGGGACCTGGATGCTGTTCGGTGAGGCAGGACAGATGCCGGGTCCCGACCCGGGCATGCTCCTCGTCACCGGGTCGACCTCCCTCGTGTTCGGGCCGGCCGGCCTGACGAGCATCTCCACCAGGGGGAGGACCGAGGACCTCTGCGCCGCTCTCGCGGCCTAGCTCACGCGGAGCAGGAGGACCGGGCCTCACGAGTCGGTCCTCCTGCGCCACGTGCGTGCTCGAAGCTCGCTTCCGTCTCGCGCCGCTCGGGCGGGTCGAGGAGCTGACCCGCGGTGTTCTCTGCGTCCCAGTAGTCGGTCGAGCGGATCCGCGCTGCCGCCCGGTCGTAGTCGTAGTCGGTGCGGCGGAGCTCGACGTCCGGGTCGAGCATCAGCCAGAACGCGCCGCGCCGGCCCTCGAAGGGCATGCCGACGCTCCCTGCGTTCACGATCCTCGTCTCGCCGACCGTCCGGTCGTACTGCACGTGCGTGTGGCCGCACGCGACGAGCCGCTGCTCGACGCCCGCGAGCACATCGCGCAGGTCGTCCTCGGGCGTCAGGCTCGTGACGAGCTCGTCGTCACTTCGCGGCGTCCCGTGGCAGACGAGGACGTCGCCGATCGCAACGGTGTCCTCGAACGCGGCGAGGAAGTCTCGCTGCTCCCGGGACAGGCGCTCGGCGGCCCACGCGCCGGCCTTGCGGGCGGGTGAGCGCTCGTCCGGATCGAAGGGCCAGTGCTCCTCGAACGCCTGGACGACGACGCGGTCGACGTTCCCACGCACGAAGCGTGCGCGCTCGAGCCCCATCAGCCGGTCGAGCACCTCGTCCTGGTGCGGACCGCCCGCGACGTCACCCGCGACGACGATCACGTCCGGCCGCTCGTTTTCGAGCTCCGCGAGCACGGCCTCGAGCGCCGGCGCGTTGCCGTGCACGTCGGCGATGACGGCGATCCGCTCCACTACGCGTCGGCGAGGAGCCCGGCGACGTACCACTCGTCGAGCGGGTCGAAGATGTCGTACGCCTGGCCGACGACCGCGATGTCCTCGAGCGGGTGCGGGCAGACGACGAGGTCCGCTTCGTCGCCGATCCGCGCGAGCCCGTCGACGCGGCCGACGGGCGTGGCCGCGACGAGCCGCGCCGGATTGCGCGTCCGCGCCCAACGGCACGCGGCGGCGAGCGTCAGTCCCGTGATCAGGCCGTCGTCGACCATCACCGTGGTACGGCCGTCGAGGGGCATCGGTTCGAGCTCGAGGCGAGCCTCGAGCACCCCGGCGGCGCGGCGCGCACGGTCGAGGGCGTGGTCGACCTCCTCCTCGGGAACACCGTGGCCGGCGCGGAGGTAGGCGGGGCCGTCCGCCGTCGCGGCGCCGAGCCGAAGCCCACGTGCGTTCACGCGCTCGACGTCGACCGCCGTGAGCGGCGCGCCGAGCGCGGATGCCACCTCGACCGCCACGGCGACGCCGCCGCGGGCCACGCCGACGACGATCGTGTCGCCCAGCGCGAGCCCGGCCAACGCCTCGGCCAGCACCCGACCGGCCGCCTCGCGGTCGCGAAAGAGCGGTGGAATCCATGGAACGAGCCTCATTGCAAAAGGATTGTCAAAACTGCCTGTGAGGTTGGAGAAGAAGGGTGTCGAATCGGCCAACAACGGGAACCATTGAGGGATCAACGATCGCCGTAGAGCATCCAGGCCCACGGTCTGCCGCTGGGCCCTTTCCACGGTTCTCGCGCTCGCCGCAGTCGGCGGCGTGCTCGCAGAACCCGAGAGCGCCGCTGCGTCGCCGGGCGTCCAGTTCGGCATCCAGGACGACGCGTGGCTCCTCGGTGGGCCGGGCACGTTCAACTCGCGGCTGAGGTTCCTCCAACGTCTCGGCGTCGACCTCGTTCGGGTCAACGTCCGCTGGAACGACATCGCGCTCCGCAGACCGGCGCGGCCGGCGAAGCACACCGACCGCGCGTATCGCTGGGATCCGGCCGACGCGCTGCTCAACGGCCTCCATATCCACGGCATCACGCCCGTCGTGACGCTCGTCGGGACGCCGCGCTGGGCGAACGGCGGTCGTGAGCCCAACTGGGCGCCGACGAAGGCGAGCGACTTCGCGAACTTCGCCTACGCCGCGGCCGAGCGCTATCCGTACGTTCACCACTGGCTGATCTGGAACGAGCCGAACAAGAACTGGAGCTTCCGGCCGACGACGCCCGCGAACTACGTCCGCCTGCTCAACGCCGGCTACGCCGCGATCAAGCGCGTGAACCCGGGCGACGCGATCGGCGGAGGGGTGACTGCTCCGCGCGGCGGCACCGGCGACGTCTCACCGATCGACTGGATCCACGGCATGCGCGCTGCGGGAGCGCGCCTCGACGCGTACGCGCACCATCCGTATCCCGTCAAGCCGAAGGAGACCCCGTTCAGCGGCGGCTGCACCTCGTGCTCGACGCTGACGATGGCGTCGCTCGACCGGCTCATCGCCGAGGTCACGCAGGCCTTCGGGTCGAAGACGCGGATCTGGCTGACGGAGTACGGCTACCAGACCAACCCGCCCGACAAGCTGCTCGGCGTCTCCGAGGCACTGCAGTCGAAGTACATCGCGGAGTCGGCGCTCCGCGCATATCAGGCACCGCGGGTCGACATGCTGATCCACTTCCTGATTCGCGACGAGCGTTCGGTCAGCCGCTGGCAGAGCGGGCTGTTCACCTTCAGGAACCAGCCGAAGCGCTCGGCGTCGACGTTCCCGCTGCCGATCGCGCAGCTGTCGCGCCGTGGGCCGCACGTGAAGCTCTGGGGGCAGATCCGCCCGGGGAAGGGACGCCAGGCGTTCCGCGTCCGGTTCAAGGCGGGCGGCGACTGGCGGTGGCTGGCCGGCTCGCGGAAGACGACCGGCCGCGGCTACTTCACCCTGAAGCTGCAGCTGCCCAAGGGCGCGAACGTGAACGTCGTGCCGCGCGGGTCGCGCGGCATCCAGGTCCGACTCGACTAGGGCCTCGCAACGGAGACGGTGTACCGCGTCGCCTTCGCGGCGTTGCGGATCCGCACCGTCGCCGTGCGCGAGCCGCACACCGTCGTCGAGAGCGTCACCGCGCGACCGGTCTTCGCCGAGACGACGCGGCCGGCGACGACGACCTCCGCGCGGACCCTGCCGTTCGTGCGGACCGTCGCGCTCAACCGTCCGTCGAGCGTCGTCGCAACCGCCAGCGAGCGGACCGCACGCTTGGCCACTCGCCCCGAGAACGACACGGCGGCGGCGGCCGTCCACGGCGACACGACGTCCTGCTCCACATCGGCGAGCGCGGTGGCGTCGGGATAGAACCGCCTGTCGACGATGCCCCACGGGCTCTCGACCATGCCGAGGCGCCGTTCGTTCAGAACCCGGAAGACCTCGGCGAAGGCCTCGCCCGGGTTCAGCTGGTAGGCCGCGCGCTCGTCGCCGGGGAAGAACTGACCGGCCTGCGCGTTCGAGCAGACGTTCATGTACGACGCCCAGCGCTTCGTGCCCCAGTCGACCGCAGCCCACGGCGCATTCGAGCGCGCGGCTGCGACGTGGTGCGCGTACTCGTGCGCGACGACGCTCTCCGCGCTGATCCCGTCCTCGATCTGATCGGCCGACGCGTAGATCGTGTTGTCGCCGTAGCAGGCGACCGCGCTCCGGCCGCAGACGCTCTGCACCTCGCGATACGGCGAGAGGACGAGCGTCACCGTCGCGAGCTCGCGCCCGTGCACGAGCCGCGACAGGAACTCGGCCCACTGCTGGTTCTTCGCTTCGTCCTGGGGATACGAGTTCGACGAGAGGACGCGCACGTGCTCGCTGGTACTCGTCGTGTACGTGCCGCCCCAGACTGCCGACGCGGCTTTGAGCGCATGCGTCGGCGGATCGGTCAGGATCGTGTCGCGGATCCCGGCTTCGGCGCTCGCATCCCCGCTGCCGGCGGCCGCGCCGACGGCGGGAATGGCGAGGAGGAGGACGGTGAGCGCCGCCGTCGCGGCGATCAGCGGAACGTGGCGGGGCCTGCGACGGAGTTCCACCGGACGAAGAGAACATCCCGTCGCTGTGAAATGCCTGTGACGGGGGTCAAGGTGCTGTAAGAAACGGCGTTTCACGGCGGTTCCGACCCGGGTACCATCGCCGATCGGGCAGAAATGTCGTCTCAACTCTCGATGAGGGCCGTTCGCACAGACCTGCGTTTCGTGGCCGCGATCGCTGCCGTGCTCGCGATCGTCGTCGTGGCGGCGCCAGGTCGGGCAGCGGCGCCGGCGCCGAGCCGCGAACGTCCGCTCCGCGTGCTCTTCATCGGCAACAGCCAGACGTCCACGAACGACCTGCCGGCGTTCGTCGCGGAGATCGCAAAGGTGTCGAAGCACGCGAAGGTGACGTACCGGACGATCGCGCCGAGCGCGACCACGCTCGCGGGACTCTGGTACGGACGCGCGAATCCGGCGCTCGTCACCGGCAAGTGGGACGCCGTGGTCCTGCAGCAGGGCCCCTCGGTCGTGCCCGAGCGGCGGGCCGAGCTCTGCTTCTACGCGAAGGAGTTCGCCGACTCGGCGCGCGAGAACGGCGCGAAGCCGTACCTGATGATGGTCTGGCCCCGGCGCGGGCGTGAGTTCTCAGAGGTCTACGACGCGTACTCGGCGGCGGCAGTTGCGTCGGGCGCCACGCTGCTCCCTGCGGGTGCCGCCTGGAGCGCGGCGCTTCGTCGAATGCCGACGCTTCCGCTCTACGCGTGGGACGGCGTCCACCCGGGCCGGCTCGGGACGTACCTCGCCGCGCTCGTCGTGTACGCGGGCCTGAAGAAGATCCCGCCGGTCGCGCCGAACTCGCTCGTCGTCGACCAGAACCCGTTCTGGATCACGCCGGCGCAGGCAAGGCTCTTCCGCGACGCCGCGAGCGAGGCGCTCCGGAGCCGCCCCTCGGCGGCGTCCTGCTCCGACGTCTAGGCGGCGGCCAGCCGATCGGTCTTCGCCGCCATGACGAAGTCGTTCCGGTGCAGGCCCTTGATCTTGTGAGTCCACCAGCTCACGGTCGTGCGGCCCCACTCGGTGACGAGCTCGGGATGGTGACCCTCCTGCTCGGCCAGCTCCCCGACCGCGTCCGTGAACGCGAGCGCCTCGGCGAAGTTCGAGAACGAGAAGACGCGCCGTAGCCTCGGGATCCCGCCGACGTCGACGAACTCCCAGTCGGGAACCTGCGGGCCGAGCTCGTCGATCTCGGCCTGCGTCACGGTCGGCGCGTCACGGCGACACGCGACGCACGACATCTCCGACAGGCGTCCCACCGCCTCAGCGTACGTGGTCTACGATCGACCGGAGTTCGAGCGCGGGCGGGGGAGGTTCGTGATGAGGGGAGTCGCGAGGACGCTCGTGGCGCTCTGTCTCCTGCTGGCCGGCGCCGCGACCCCGGCCGACGCAAGCGCGGGGGTTTCCTGCCACACCATCAATGCGAAGGGCGTCGGTCAGGATCTCGGGGGAGGCAGGACCGAGGCTCAGATCGTCGGCGGCGGCTTGCTCCACGGCACGACGCAGGCGGCGTTCACCATCACCGGTCTCAACGGAACGGTCGCCTCGTTCGTCGGAGCGATCGTGTTCACGGTCAACAACGCAACGCTCACCGCGAACGTCGCCGGCACGCTCGACGTCGCGAGCGGCGTCTTCGCGGCGACGACGTCCGGTGTCACCGGGACGGGGAAGCTCGCCGGCGCGACGGGCAGCCTCGCGTTCAACGGCGCGGAGGACCTGACGGACGGCAGCTTCACGGAGGACGTGAACGGCGAGATCTGCGTCGACCTGAGCCCGTAGGCGGGCATGATCGCGGTGTGACGAGCACCGTCGACGAACGACTCGCGCTCCTCTACGCGCTCGGAGGCGGGCGGGGGGCGAACCGGATCGCCGGTGGCGACGCCGAGCGCGCCGCGTGCGAACTCGTGGCGCAGTGGATGGAAGAGGCCGGCCTCGAGGTCGAGCGCGACGCGTTCGGAAACGTGATCGGACGGGTCCGGGGCGCCGAGCCGGGGCTGCCCGAGGTCTGGACGGGCTCGCACGTCGACAGCGTTCCGGAAGGCGGGCGCTACGACGGGGCGCTCGGCGTCGTCGCCGGGATCGCGGCCGTCACGGCTGTCGACGCCACAACGCGCACGCTGGGCGTCGTCGCGTTCCGCGACGAGGAGCGCGGGTGCTTCGGCAGCCTCGCGCTCGACGACACTGCACTCCCCGGACGCTACGTCGAGCTGCACGTCGAGCAGGGCCCGGTGCTCGAGGCGGCCGGCGCGCCGCTCGGCGTCGTCACCGGGATCGTCGGGTCGACGAGACGCGAGATCGTGTTCGAGGGAACCGCCGGCCACGCAGGGACGACGCCGATGGACGCGCGCGACGACGCGCTCGCGAAGGCGGCGGAGTTCGTCGTGCGCGCACGCGACGCGGCGTGCGCGATCGACGGCACGGTCGCGACGGTCGGACGCCTCGAGGTCGAGCCGGGTGCCGCCAACGTCATCCCTGGCCGCGTGCGACTCACGGTCGACGTCCGCGCGCCCGACGAGGACCGGCTGACCCGACTCCTCGAAACGCTTGGGCTCGAGCCGGGGCACGATCTCGCGCCCGTCGTGCTCGACGCGCAGATCAGGAGCGTCCTGCGCGACGAGCTCGAGCGGCGCTCGCTCCCGGCTGTCGAGCTGCCGTCGGGGGCCGGCCACGACGCGGGGGTGCTCGCCGCGCGCGGCGTCGAGACGGGGATGCTTTTCGTGCGGAGCCTGAACGGCGGGATCAGCCACTCGCCTGACGAGCTGACGAGCGACGAGGACATCGCGCTCGCGCTCGACGTGCTGACCGCGACGTTGCGGCGGCTCGCTAGCCCTCGGTGAAGCGGATCGCCTGCGCGCCCTCCCAGAGGGTGCGGCGGCCGAGCTCGCGCAGGTTTTCCTGCCCCTCGATCACGGTCGCGAAGTGGTTGCCGGCGAGCGGCCCTGCCTTGCTCCCGAACGCGCAGTGGCCGTACGGGAACAGAAGCTCGGTCTCGCTCACGCCGCCGGGGTAGAGGAGCAGCTCCCCGGGCGACGGGTAGCGCGTCGCGTTCTCCGCTCCGATGCCGAGCTCGAGCTCACCGAACGGGATCCAGTTCGACTCGCCGCTCCAGCGGCAGTGGATGATCTTCGAGTCGAGCGGGAGCAGCCTGCGGAACGACGCGACCGTCTCGGGTGCCGCCTCCTCCTCGAGCCGGGCGACGAAGCGAAAGTCGGCGGCGGCGATCTCGATCACGGCTCGACCTTAGCGCCCTGCTCGATCCACCGTCCGAGCAGCTCGCGCTCGGCGTCGGTCATCCCAGTCGCGTTCCCGAGCGGCATCACCCGCGTCCGCACCGCGAGCTCCTCGATCGCGTCGGCGCGAGCCTTGATCTGCGCGGGCGTGTCGAGCTCCACACCGAGCGGCGCGGCGGAGAACGAGCTGTCGGTCGGCATCGCGGAGTGGCAGGTCGCGCAGCGCTGCTCGACGATCGCCGCGACCTGCGCGAACGGAACCGCCGCGCTCGTCTCTGCGTTGGCATCGTCTTCCGGCCGAATCGCGATCGCGATCACGACGACGGCGAGCGCGGCGGTCACGGGGATCGCCCACACCGTTCGGCCGCGGTGGCGGAGGTTGAAGAACAGCCGGATCCACGCGCCGACGAGCATCAGCGCGACGAGAACGAGCCAACCGTCGTCGCGTGCGAACGCGAAAGGGAAGTGCGGCCCGAGCATCGCGAGCACCACCGGCAGCGTCAGGTAGTTGTTGTGCACCGAGCGCTGCTTGCCCTTGATGCCGTGCGCCGGGTCCGGGTCGCGGCCCTCCTGCTTCGCCCGAACGACCTCCCAGTGGCCGGGGATGATCACGAAGAGGACGTTGCCGACCATCATCGTGCCGAGCATCGCCCCGACCTGAATGGGCAGCGCCCGCGCGCTGAACAGCTCGCTCACGACGTACGCCGACGCCGTCACGAACGCGATCAGCGCGGCGGCGAGCAGCAGCTCATGGCGGCCGAGCAGCCGGCACAGGCCGTCGTAGACGAACCACGCGACGACGAGCAGGCCGAGGCTGAGCGCGACGGCGGTTTGCGCGTCGATGTCGGCGACGCTCGGGTCGACGAGGTACTTGTCGGCGTCGGCGTAGTACAGGACGACGAGCAAGGCGAAGCCGCTGATCCACGTCGTGTAGGCCTCCCACTTGAACCAGTGCAGCGGCTCCGGGAGCGTCTCCGGCGCGACGCCGTACTTCTGCACGCGGTAGAAGCCGCCGCCGTGGATCTCCCAGCTCTCGCCGCCGACGCCCTCGTCTCGGTCGCGCCTGTCGCGTGGTGGCAGGAGATGGCTGTCGAGCGCGACGAAGTAGAACGACGTCCCGATCCAGACGATCGCAGCGACGACGTGCAGCCACCGGATCAGCAGGTCGAGCCAGTCGACGAGGTACGGATCGAGCCAACCGATCACGCGTTCTCCCACCGGTCGCGCGCGATCGCCACGAGCTCGGCGGTCGCCGTGCGAAGTTCGTCGTCGCGGTCACGCTCGAGCCGCGCTCGTAGCACGTCGAGGATCTCACTCTTCGGCCGGCGGTTCACGAAGACGACGAACCGGAAGCCGAACTTCTCCTCGTACACCTGGTTCAGGTACGCGAGCTCCGTCTCGATCGCCGCATCCGCGTGAGCGCCCTGCTCGCGGGCGGAGCGGTCCGAGAGGTGCTTCGCGCCGATCTGCGGATGCGCGGCGAGCGCCTCGAGGAGCTCGTCCTCGGGGACCTGCGCGATCAGCTCGGGGGCGGCGTCCAGTGGATCTTCGACCGCCGCGAGGCGCTCCACGAAGCGCGTCCGGCCCTCGAAGAGCTCGGCGAGCTCGTCGACGGTCAGCTGCCGCGGTAGGTCGCGCACGCGTAGGAGGAGACGAGGAGCGGTACGTGCGTGTGCCCGTCGCCGAGCTCGACCTCGAGCTCGACGCGTCGGAAGAACGGCGACGGCGGATGGAAGATGATGCGGTAGACCCCCGGCTCGAGCCCCGGCGCGAGGTCGGCGATCCGGCCGTCGTCGTCCGTCGCCTGCTCCGCGAGGCGGTCATCGCCGCGGTAGAGCTCGACGCGGACGCCCGCGGCGGGTCGTCCGCGCTCAGTGTCGAGAACGTGGGTGGAGAGGCTCACGCCGCGAATCTTGTCGCTTCGCGGCGATGCTCGCGCGCGATCGCCTCCTCGTCGGCGTTCACGAGCCGCCCGTCGCGGACAACGTCCTCGCCTCCGACCACGAGCCGTTCGACGCGGTGCGGGGCCGAGAGCACGAGCCCCGCCACAAGGTCGTCGGCGCCGCCGAGCTCCAACCCGTCCACGCGCCAGACCGCGAAGTCGGCGCACTTGCCCGCTGCGAGCGACCCGATGTCGTCGCGCCCGAGGACCGCGGCGCCTCCGCGCGCGCCGAGCGCGAGCGCGCCGCGCACCGTCATCGCCTCGGGGCCGCCGCGACCGCGGGCGACGAGGAGCGCCTGCTTCACCTCGAAGAAGAGGTCGCTCCGCTCGTTCGAGGCGGAGCCGTCGACGCCGAGGCCGACGCGCACGCCGCCGTCGACGAGCTGCCGTACCGGCGCGACGCCCGCGCCGAGGCGGAGGTTCGACGTCGGGCAGTGCGCGACGCCAGTGCCGGTCTCCCCGAAGCGCCGCACCTCTGCGTCGCTCAGGTGGACGCAGTGCGCGCACCACACGTCGCCCGCGAGCCAGCCGAGCCGCTCGAGGTACTCGACGGGCGTGCAGCCGTAGAGCTCTCGGCAGTACGCCTCCTCCTCGACGGTCTCGGCGAGGTGGGTGTGGAGCGGCAGGCCGAGCCTGCGCGCGAGCGTCGCGGACTCCTCCATCAGCCGGCCGGTGACGGAGAACGGCGAGCAGGGCGCGACGGCGAGCTGGACGCGCGCCCCCGGGCCGCTCTCGTGCAGCTCGGCGGCGAGCCGTGCCGTGTCGGCGAGCACCGCGTCGAGGTCCTCGACGAGCTCGTCGGGCGGCAGGCCGCCGTCCGACTCGCCGAGGTCCATCGAGCCGCGCGAGGCGACGATCCGCACGCCGAGCTCGCGCGCGGCCTGCACCTCGGCCTCGATCAGGCCCGACCGTCCGCGGGGGAAGACGTAGTGGTGGTCGAAGACGGTCGTGCAGCCGGACAGCGCGAGCTCCGCGAGCCCCGTCCGCGCCGCGGCGTACTCGGCCTCCGCGTCGATCCGAGCCCAGACCGGGTAGAGCTCGCGCAGCCAGGTGAAGAGGTCGGCCTGCTGGGCCCGCGCGCGCGTGAGCGTCTGGTAGAGGTGGTGGTGGGTGTTGACGAGCCCCGGCGTGACGACGCCGCCGTTCAGGTCGACACGCTCGTCGGCGTTCGGCTCCGGGCCGCCGCCGACGTCCTTGACGAAGCCGTCCTCGACGAGCAGCCAGCCGCCGGCGTGCTCCGTCCCGTCGTCGTCGAGGGTGACGACGTGCGCGTTGGCGTAGAGCGTGCTCACACCTCGAACGGCACGAGCTCGAACGCGTCGACGTCGACGAGGCCGCGGTCGGTGATCTTCAGGCTCGGGATCACGGACAGCGCGAGGAACGCGAGCGACTGGAAGGGCGAGGGGAGCGTGCAGCCGAGCGCGCGCGCCGCCTCGACGCACGCGCGGCTCGCGGCGACGACGTCGTCGAGCGGGAGGTCCGCGAGCAGGCCGGCGACGGGCAGCGGGAGCTCCGCCTCCACCTCACCGTCCGCGACGACGACGATCCCGCCGCCGAGCTCGGTCAGCCGCTCGACTGCGCGCTGCAGGTCGGCGTCGCTCAGGCCGACGGCCACGATGTTGTGCGCGTCGTGCGCGATCGTCGATGCGAGCGCCCCCGCGCGAAGCCCGAAGCCGCGGACGAGCCCGAGGCCGATCCGCCCGGTGCCGAGATGGCGCTCGACGACCGCGATCTTCGCGAGGTCGCGGTCGGCGTCGGCGACGACCTGCCCGTCGCGCACGGTCGGCTCCTCGACGAGCGCCTCGGTCACGATCTGGTCCGGGATCACGCCGATCACGCGCACGTGCCCTCCGGTCGCGCCAATCGCGAAGTCCTCGAGCGACGTCGGCGCGATGCGCACCGTGTGCTTGACCCACTCGGGCACCTCGGGCCGGTTGAACTCGCCGACGGGACTGCCGCGCTTCAGCACGACCTCGGGCTCGAAGCGTTCGAGGTCGGGGAGGACGAGCAGGTCGGCCTGGTAGCCCGGAGCGATCGCGCCGAGCTGCGCGAGCCCGTGCCATGTCGCGCCGTTGTGCGACGCCATCACGATCGCGTCCTCCGGCGCGATCCCCTGCGCGACCGCCGCGCGCACCATCGAGTTCACGTGCCCCTCGTCGACGATGTGCTCCGGCTCGCGGTCGTCCGTGCAGAACGCGATCCGCGAGGGGCCGAACTCACGCACGACCGGCAGGAGCGCCTCGAGGTTCCGTGCGGCCGACGCCTCGCGGATGAGGAGCCACATCCCTGCGCGCAGCCGCTGCCGGCCCTCCTCCGCCGTGTACGCCTCGTGATCCGAGCGGATCCCGGCCGCCGCGTACGCGTTCAGCTGCTTGCCGAGCACACCGGGCGCGTGACCGTCGACGTGAGCCGCGCCGTCCAGCATGAGCTTCGCGAGCTCGTGCTCGTCTCCGCCGATGACGCCGGGGAAGTTCATCATCTCCGCAAGCCCGATCACGCGGCGGCGGCGGAGCAGTCCCTCGAGGTCGCCGGTCGTGAGCGCGCGTCGCGGCGACTCGAAGTGCGACGCGGGGACGCAGGACGACGCCATGACGAACACGTCGAGCGGAATCTCGTCGCATGCGTCAAGCAGCCAGTGGACGCCATCTGTGCCGAGCACGTTCGCGATCTCGTGCGGGTCGGCGACGACGGCGGTCGTCCCGAGCGGCAGCACGAGCCGCGCGAACTCGTCGACGAGGAGCTTCGACGACTCGAGGTGCATGTGCGCGTCGATGAAGCCGGGGACGACCCAGCGGCCCGTCGCGTCGAGCGTCTCGCGTCCCTCGTACTCGCCGAGGCCCGCGACGTACCCGTCCGCAACGGCGACGTCGACGTCCAGCCACTCGCGCGTGAAGACCGACAGCACCCGGCCCCCGCGCACGACGAGGTCGGCGGGCTCGTCCCCGCGGGCAACGGCCAGGCGGCGCGCGAGGGCAGCCATACGTGAAAAACGTACTACGCTGAACGCCGTGGACGTCCTCAGTCCGCACTCGCTCGAGGAGGCGCTGCGACTGAAGGCGGAGCGCCCCGACGCCGTCCCCATTGCCGGCGGGACCGACGTCATGGTCGGCGTGAACTTCGATCGGCTGCGGCCTCCGGCGCTCCTGAACCTGAACGAGGTGCCCGAGCTGCGCGGCTGGTCACGCGAGAACGGGACGCTCCGGCTCGCCGCCGGACTGACCTACGCCGAGGCGATGGAGGAACCGCTGTCGGAGCTCCTGCCGGCGCTCGCCGAGGCCTCGCGCACCGTGGGGTCGCCGCAGATCAGGAACCGCGGGACGATCGGCGGCAACCTCGGAACCGCATCCCCGGCCGGCGATGCGCTTCCGCCGCTCCTCGTCGGCGGCGCGCGCGTTGTGGTCGCGAGCGTGCGCGCCGAGCGGACGCTCCCGCTCGAGGAGTTCGTCGTCGGCCCGAAGCGGAACGCGCTCGCAGACGACGAGCTGGTCGTTGCCGTCCTCCTCGACGCGACCGAGGCGCGCGAGACGTTCATGAAGGTCGGGCCGAGGAACGCGATGGTGATCGCCGTCGTCTCGCTCGCCGTGCGCGTGGACGGCGAGCTGCGAGCCGCCTTCGGCTCGGCGGGCCCTGGTCCGACGCTCGTACGTGCCGGTCTCGACGAGCTCGAGTCCTTCCCGGCCCGCGTGGCCGAAGCGTCGTCGCCCATCGACGACGTCCGGGGCACCGCGGCCTATCGACGCCACGCGCTGCACGTGCTCACGAAGCGCGCGCTCGACAGGTGCCTTTCGTGAAGATCGAGCTGACCGTCAACGGCGAGCCGCGCGAGGCGGACGTCTGGGAGGGCGAGAGCCTGCTCTTCGCGCTGCGAGAGCGGCTCGGCCTGCCCGGGTCGAAGAACGCGTGCGAGCAGGGCGAGTGCGGCTCGTGCTCGGTGCTGCTCGACGGGACGCTCGTCTGCGCGTGCCTCGTGCTCGCCGCGCAGGCCGACGGGCACGAGGTCGTGACGGTCGAGGGCCTGGCCGAGCACGGCGAGCTCCACCGCGTCCAGGAGGCGTTCGTCGAGGCAGGCGCGGTGCAGTGCGGGTTCTGCACGCCGGGCCTCGTCGTCGCGACGGCCGACCTGCTCGCGCACAACCCGGACCCGAACGAGCACGAGATCCGCGAGGCGCTCTCCGGCAACCTCTGCCGCTGCACGGGCTA
>DASTHC010000003.1:0-38145 GCA_035718485.1 Gaiellaceae bacterium | reverse complement strand
CCGACGAACTTGACCCGGAGGGTGCCCACCTTCTTGCAGGCCTCGCAGGAGCACATGTTCCGAGCGACCATCCATTGCTGCCGCGCATGGAACGCCTGATGCATCGTAAGGCTGAACTTCAGCAAGTCCTCGGACGCTGATCCCCCGTCGTGCGGCGCGTAGAGAAAGACGGCATCGCCCTCGATCTCGACGAGCTTCAGCGTGGGCACGGCATCCACCATCGACTCGAGCAGACGCCCAGTGACGTCCTGGGAATGAGCGAGGTTGATGCGGTGGAACCGCATGAACTTCGTGTAGCCGACGATGTCCGCGAGGAGCAACAACGCACGCTCGACAGCCATCGATCAAGTGTACGACGCGTTCTCTCCCGTAACGAGGTTGGGCCGTCGTCCCTTGTCCCGACATGTGCATTCGGTGTGAAGCAGAGACCCCGAACGAGCTCTGCACCTACTGCGGGACGCTGACGCGGATCGAGGCCGAGCGCGGCTTCATCCTCCTCGAGGCCTACCTGCGCAAGTGGGCGGCGTTCCAGCGGTGGCTCGAAGCGCAGGCGGCTCCCGCCGTCTAGGAACCCGCGCTCAGCGCCCCCGCTAGCGGGCCGCGACGCGCTCCGGATCGGGCTTCGCCTGCTCGGCCGCCGCCTTCACGCCCTCGCCCCACGAGGGGTAGACGTGCTGCATCTGTGCGAGGTCGTCGACCGTGAGCCCGGCGCGCAGCGCGAACGCGAAGCCCTGCACGATGTCGCTCGCGCCTCGGCTGACGACGTGGATCCCGAGGACCCGGCGCGAGCCGCGTTCGTAGACGAGCTTGTACAAGCCGTTCCGCTCCGCGACATACTGCGAGCGCGTGACGTTCGCGAGCGGATGCGTTGCCGTCGCGGCGTCGTGGCCGCGCTCGCGCGCCTCGTCTTCCGTGAGACCAACGGCGCCGAGCTCGGGATCGGTGAAGATCGCCGTCGGAAGGATCGAGTAGTCCGCGGCGTGGCCGTTCGGGGCGAACATGTCGTCGACCGCGATGCGCGCCTGGTATTGCGCGATCGGCGTGAACTGGTACTGGCCCGTCACGTCACCGGCCGCCCAGATGCCGGTGACGTTCGTGCGCATGCGCTCGTTGACCTCGATCCCGCCCGGGGTCGTGCGGACGCCGATCCGGTCGAGCCCGAGCTCCTCGACGTTGGGGCCGCGCCCGGACGCGAGCAGCACACGCTCCGCGTCGACGCTGCGACCGTCCGCGAGGGTCGCCGTGCGACCGTCGAACCGCTCGACCGACGTGCCGGTCAGGATCTCGATCCCGTCTTCCTCGAGCGCCGCCGTCAGCGCGTCGGTCGCGTCGGCGTCGGAGCGAGGCGAGATGCGCGGCGCGGTCTGCACGAGCGTCACTCGTGAGCCGAACCGGGCGAAGATCTGCGCGAACTCGAGCCCGACGGGCCCGCCGCCGAGCACGAGCAGCGACTCCGGCAGCTCCTCCAGGTCGAGCGCCGTCACGTGATCGATCCAGTCGAGCTCGTCGAGACCGGGGATGGGAGGGACCGCGGTGCGCGAACCGGTCGCGATCAGGACGCGCTCCGCTGTGAGCTCGGTGTCGCCGACGCGGATCGTTCTCGGATCGACGAACGTCGCGAGGCCGTCGTACGTGTCGTAGCCCTGGTCGCGCAGCTCGGCGACCCAGCGTTCCTGCGGCTTCCTCAGCGTCTCCTTCCATGAGTGGATCGCGCGAAGGTCTGCGTGCGCCGGCGGTACATCGAGCCCGAGCTTCGGCCCGATCGTCCTGAGGTCGCGGTGCAGCTCCGCCGCGACGAGGTAGGCCTTCGTCGGCTTGCAGGCGACGTTCGGACACGAGCCGCCCCAGCGGGTGCGTTCGGCAAGGGCCACCTTTGCGCCGAACTCCGACGCCGCCTTGCGCGCGGCGTCTCTGGCGGCCGAGCCTGCGCCGATCACGATGAGGTCGTAGCGCTCCATCCGGCTCAGTCTCCCGAGCCTGAGCGGCGTTACACGTCAGCCCGCCGGCGCGGCCTCGAGGCGGGTCGGGCAGCGCCAGTACTCGACGCCTGCCGAGACGCCCGCGGCCTTGCACGAGCTCCGGGTCAGGTTCGGGCGGCCGTCGAGCCTCCCGGCGCGGCAGGCCTCCCAGAAACCGTCCTGCTGCGGCGGCGCGGCGACGGCGGTGCACGACCCGACGAGCCCGGTCTCCCTGAGGGCGCGGCCGTCCTTGATCGCCACCATCACGGCGACCACCAGGGCGGCGACGACCAGCATTCTGAACATCGGGAGGGGCTCCTTCGTACCGCAGTCCGACGTTCTCGACATCGGCAACGGCCATAACCGGCCAGACCCCCGTCGGAGCGACGGAACGAAAGTCAGCGCTCGGCGAGTCGGCGCAGCCGCGTGCGCTCTCGCGCATAGATGTTCGGATCGTCGAGGCGGATCTCGATCGCACGCTGCAGTCCCGCGTCGATGCGCGCCGCGCCGGCGAAGCCGGAGAAGACGCGCGCGAAGAGCCGCATTCCCGCGAACTCGAACGGGTTCGACGCCGAGCTCGTCTTGAGGATCATCCACGTGAACGCGAGGTCGAGGTCCGGCGTCCCGCGCAGCGAGTTCGACCAGTCGATCACGACCGGTCCCGTCGCGGAGAGCAGCACGTTCTCCGGGTGGAGGTCGAGGTGGAGCAGTGTCTCGCCGTCCTCGATCGCGCGCAGTCCCTCCGGCGCGCGGATCTCGTGCAGCTGCTCGTGCAGCCCGGCGATCGTGCGCGCGTGCTGCCGCAGACGCCACGGCCCGATCGACAGGTCCTGCGCCATCGTCGGGCCGTCGATCCGCTCGAGCACGAGTCCGTCCGCGCGGCGCTCGAGCACGCGGGGGACAGGAAAGCCGTGCGAGCGCGCGTGCACCATCACGAGCTCCTCGCGCGCGGCGTCGCCGTGCCCTTTGAACTGCCTCAGGACTCGTCCGTCGCCGAGGTCGTACACGTACGAGGCACGGCCCTCGGAGAGCAGCTTCACGGTTCGAGCCGCGCGCGCCAGGCCTCGGCCGCCGCGCGGCCTTCCGCGGTCTGGAGGAAGTGGTCGAGCGGCACGTGGAGGAATGCGCAGCGCGCCTCCGCGAGCACCTCGTCGCCGGCACGCAGCTCGCCGTCGACGTGGATCCTGCGCCCGACCGCGCTCGTCAGCCACGCGCGCGCGGCGATCGGTCTGTTGATGTGCACCGGCCGCCGGTAGCGCACGAAGATCCGGGCCGTCACCGTCGGAAAGCGGTGCCAGGTCGCGAGCAGCCCGCAGACCTCGTCGAGCGCGGCGGAGACGAGCCCGCCGTGCACGATCCCCGGCCCACCCTGGTGCCGCTCGTCGAACGAGAACGTCGCCTCGTACTCGGTCGCGCCCTCCTCGCTCGGCTGCGCGAGCCTGATGCCGTTCGGGTTGTCGCCGCAGCCCCAGCAGGCGGGGTCGTGGTGAGGCGGGATGTTCAGCGAAGGCCGCCGCGCTCGTGGTGCGCGCGGAAGAAGTTCTCGGAGCCGGCCGTGGCCATCGCCGCCGACGCGCTGATCTCGAGTGCGAGCGTGGCCGCGGCGACGATCTGCGCGAACCGATAGACCTTGCCGCTGCCCGCGCAGCCCATCAGCGCGAGCCAGGACCGCGCGTACGGGAGCGTCGTACCGCCGCCGACGGTCGCGACCTCGAGCCCGGGCAGCCTGATCGAGACGTTCAGGCCGTCGTCGACGCGCCGCCCGACACCGTGCGCCATCGAGCTGGTCCCGACCATTCCGAGGTCCTGGCCCGTCGCCGCGAAGACCGCTGCGATCGCCGACGCGGGCGTGAACGCGACCGACTGCATCCCCGACGCGACCGCGCCGTGCGTTCCGGCCCACGCGAGCTCGAGCAAGTCGTCGATCGTCGTGCGCAGCACGCGGCGCACCGCCTCCTCCGTGAGCGTCGCCTCGGCGATCACCGTCTTCCCGTGCCCCTGCTGGAAGAACTCGTGCGACGGCTTCTTGTCGCCGCCCATGTTCGCCTCGAGCATCGAGCGCTCGATCGGAACCGGCGCGCGCTCGAGCACGTAGCCCATGTTCAGGACGTACGCGTTGCGGGTCATCATGTTCGCGCCGACTGCGTCGCCCGTCGTCCACCGCCAGAGGACGTGGCACATCGGGCCGACGACGTGGGTCTTGACCTCGCGCAGCACGGCCCGTTTGGCGATGGACTCGTGTTCGAGGCCGGCGATCCACTCCCGCATCTCGTCCACCTGCCCCTCGAGCCAGCGGGCGAGCTCGATCGCGTCCCCACTCGACTTGCAGATGAAGCAGGATGCTCTAGTGATGCGGTCATGGAGCACGTACGTTCGGAATCCGCCTGACTCGGCGGCGGCCTTCGCGCCTCGCTGCATCGACGCCGAGAGCCCACCTTCGGTGTGCGCGAGCGGGACGAACACGCTCTCCTTCGCCCGGCCGTCTTCCTCCACGTTGCCGTCGTCGTCGAGGGTGTACGAACCGAGCTCGACGTCGAGCGTCACGACCCCGACGGGGATCACCGCAACTCCCGTGAGCGACTCCTGTGCGCGCGTCCAGGGCTCCAGGTCGTCCCAGAGCACTTCGCCGTCGTCGGTCAGTTCGCGGACTGCCTCCTGCCGGGCGCGGATGGATGCCGCGTCGTTCTTCCGCGGCCAACGCCGAAGCTCCATCGGCGTCACGCTATAGCCTCAGACGCCGTGGCCGCGACGCTCATGGACGGCAAGGCGCTCGCCGCGAAGGTGCGCGAGGAGGTCGCTCGAGAGGTGGGCGAGGTCGGTTCCCTCGGGCTCGCGACGATCCTCGTCGGGAACGACCCGGCGTCGGAGGTCTACATCCGCCTCAAGCACACCGACGCCGAGCAGGTCGGGATCCGGCCGATCGACGAGCGGCTCCCCGACGACGCCGCAGAGGAGGACGTGCTGGCGCTGATCCGACGGCTGAACGAGGACGCCGGCGTCGACGGCGTGATCGTCCAGACACCGCTGCCGTCCAACCTCGACGAGCACAAGCTCCTCGCCGCCGTCGACCCGATGAAGGACGTCGACGGCCTGACGCCGCACAACGCCGGGCTCCTCCTGATCGGCCGCCGTCGCCACGTCGGCGCGACGCCGCTCGGGATCATGGCCCTCCTCGACGAGTACCGGATCCGCACGTCGGGCGCGCGCGCGGTCGTCGTCGGCCGCAGCATGATCGTCGGCAAGCCGGTCTCGCTGCTGCTGCTCCAGGCGAACGCGACGCTCACGATCTGCCACACCCGCACCGAGGATCTGCAGCGGCACACGCTCGACGCGGACATCCTCGTCGCCGCCGTCGGCGTCCCGGGTTTGATCACGAGCGAGATGGTGAAGGTCGGTGCAACGGTGATCGACGTGGGGATCACACGAACGCCGGCGGGCCTCATCGGCGACGTGGATCCGAGCGTCGCCGGGGTCGCCGGCCACCTGACGCCCGTCCCCGGCGGGGTGGGGCCGATGACGCGGGCGATGGTCCTCGAGAACACCGTCCTTGCAGCCAAGTACCGCCGTGGGCTCTTGCCGTTCTGGTGACCGGTGCTATGGTTCGCCCGCTTAGAAAGGGTCGGCGGCTCGGTGCCCGAGCCGTCGCTGTTCTGTAAGGAGGAAGTAGTTGGCTCAGGGCACCGTCAAGTGGTTCTCGAACGAGAAGGGTTACGGGTTCATCGAGCGTGAGGGTGGGGAGGACGTCTTCGTCCACTTCTCCGCAATCACCATGGACGGCTACAAGTCCCTCACCGAGGGGCAGAAGGTGGAGTTCGAGGTCGTGCAGGGCCCCAAGGGCGCTCAGGCCGCGAACGTCACCGCTGCTGCGTAGCACTTCCGGAACCACGTAAGTCGCCGAAGGCCCCGGAAGGGGCCTTCGGACTTTCTGGGAGGATTTTCGAGGCATGGCGATCACGAGAGAACAGGTGCTCCACGTCGCGAGGCTCGCGCACCTCGACCTGACCGAGGACGAGGTCGAGAAGTTCCGCGGGCAGCTCTCGGCGATCCTCGAGGCGGTCTCGAAGGTCGCCGAGCTCGACCTCGAGGACGTGCCGCCGACCTCGCATCCGCTCGACCTGGTGAACGTCTGGCGCGACGACGAGCCGCGTCCCTCGCTGTCCGAGGACGAGGTGTTCGCCAACGCACCCGAGCGCGACGACGGCTTCTTCCGCGTCCCACCGACGACCGAGGTGCGTGAATCGTGATCGACACGCTGAGACTGACCGCCGAGGAGGCCATCGGCCTGCTCGAGCGCGGCGAGGTCTCGTCGCGCGAGCTCTTCGACGCGTACCGCGCGGCGATCGAAGAGCGCGACGGGGAGCTCCACTGCTACCTCTCGCTCGTCGACGAGCCGACGGGCTCGGGCGTGCCGATCGCGCTCAAGGACGTGATCGGGACGAAGGGCATCGAGACGACCGCGGGCTCGAAGATCCTGAAGGGCTACGTCCCCGTCTACGACTCGACCGTCGCGCGCCGGTGCAAGGACGCGGGGCTCGTCACGCTCGGGAAGACGAACACCGACGAATTCGCGATGGGCTCCTCGACGGAGAACTCGGCGTTCGGGCCGTCGCGGAACCCCTGGGACCCGTCGCGGGTCCCGGGCGGGTCGGGCGGCGGCTCGGCGGCGGCGGTCGCGGGCGGGCTGGCACCGTGGGCGCTCGGCTCCGACACCGGCGGCTCGATCAAGCAGCCGGCGTCGCTGTGCGGAATCGTCGGCCTGCGGCCGACGTACGGGACGGTGTCGCGCTACGGGATCGTCGCGTTCGCGTCGTCGCTCGACCAGGTCGGGCCGACGACGAAGACCGTGCGCGACTGCGCGCTCCTCTACCGGATCATCGCGGGGCGAGACCCGAACGACTCGACGACCGCAGACGTCCCCGAGGTCGAGGTGCCGGAGCGCGAGGCCCTGCGCGGCGTGCGCATCGGCGTGCCGAAGCAGATGGTCGAGGCCGAGGGGATCGAGACCGGCGTCCGCGAGGTCTTCGAGCGCACGCTCGAGCTCGCGCGGGAGCTCGGCGCGGAGGTGGGGGAGTGCGAGCTGCCGCTCTCCGTCGACTACGGCCTGCCCTGCTACTACCTCGTCGCGCCGGCGGAGGCGTCGTCGAACCTCGCGCGCTACGACGGTGTCCGCTACGGGCTCCGCGTCGGCGACGGCGACTACCACGCCATGGTCATGCGCACGCGCGACGAGGGATTCGGCGACGAGCCGAAGCGTCGCATCATGCTCGGCACATACGCGCTGAGCGCCGGGTACTACGACGCGTACTACGGCCAGGCGCAGAAGGTGCGCACCATCATCCGCCGCGAGCACGCGGCCGCGTTCGAGCGTTTCGACGTCCTCGTGTCACCGACGTCGCCGACGGTCGCGTTCGAGCTCGGCGCCAAGACGCAGGATCCGCTCGCGATGTACGCGAACGACCTGCTGACGATCCCGTCGTGCATGGCGGGACTTCCCGGCCTGAACGTGCCCTGCGGGTTGTCCGAGGGTCTGCCGGTCGGCTTCCAGGTCATCGGGCCGCAGTTCGCCGAGAACACGCTCTTCGGCGTCGGGCATGCGCTCGAGAAGGCGATCGGGTTCGACGTCGTCCCGGAGCGCCTGCGATGAGCGACTGGGAACCCGTGATCGGCCTCGAGATCCACGTGCAGTTGAAGACGCGCACGAAGATGTTCTGCGCCTGCGAGGTCGCGTACTTCGATCCGCCGAACACGCACACGTGCCCGGTCTGCCTCGCGCATCCGGGCGCGCTCCCCGTCGCCAACGCGCGCGCGATCGAGGAGACGGTGAAGCTCGGGCTCGCGCTCGGCTGCGAGATCGCGTCGCGCGCGCTTTTCCACCGCAAGAACTACTTCTACCCCGATCTGCCAAAGGGGTACCAGATCTCCCAGTACGACGTCCCGCTCTGCGCGACCGGCGCGTTCACCGTGCCGGAGCCGGACGGAGACCGGGAGGTCGGGATCACGCGCGCGCACCTCGAGGAGGACGCCGCGAAGAACGTCCACGTCGGCGGGGCCGGCGGACGCATCGGCGGCGCCGCACACACGAACGTCGACTTCAATCGCGGTGGGACGCCGCTCGTCGAGATCGTCACCGAGCCGGACCTCCGCTCAGCGGACGAGGCGAAGCGGTTCCTCCAGCTCCTGAGGCAGACGATCGTCGAGCTCGGCATCTCCGACGCGGAGATGGAGAAGGGCACGCTGCGAGTCGACGCGAATGTCTCCGTCCGCGAGCGCGGCGAGACCGGCTACCGTACGCGCACCGAGCTGAAGAACATGAACTCGTTCAACTTCATCGCGCGCGGGATCGAGGCGGAGATCGAGCGGCAAATCGGCGTCTGGGAGTCGGGCGGCGAGGTCGTCCAGCAGACGTTCGACTTCGACGCTGCGAGCGGCCGGCTCACGCCGCGCCGCGCGAAGGAGGAGGCCGACGACTACCGCTACTTCCCGGAGCCTGACCTCGTGCCCGTCGAGCCGCCGGCCGACATGGTCGAGCGCGCCCGCGCCGAGGTGCCCGAGCTTCCCGGCGCACGGCTCCGCGGGCTCGAGCCGGAGCTCGACTTCGACCTTGCCGAGGGGCTCGTCACGAGCGGCCGCGACCGCCTCTACGCACGGACGCCGGGCGACCGGCGCGCGGTCGCGAACGTGCTGATGAACGAGTTGGCCGGCGCCGGCGTCGACCCGGACTCTGTCGACGGCGACGAGCTCGGCAAGGTGATCGAGGCACGCGCGAGTCTCCCGCGGCCCGTCTTCGCCGAGGCGATCGCGAAGAGCGGCGAGCCGGGCTTTCGGGCCGAGCCGTACCTCGCCGAGGTCGCGGTGAGCGACGCGAACGAGCTCGCGCCGCTCATCGACCGCATCCTCGAGGCGAACCCCGGTCAGGTCGCGGCGTACCGGAGCGGGAAGGAAGGCCTGCTCGGCTTCTTCGTCGGCCAGGTGATGAAGGAGACGGAGGGCAAGGCCGACCCGCGCGCCGTGAACGAGCTCTTGCGGGGAAAGCTGACGCCCTAACGACTGCGGCCGGGCGGCGGTGCGGCCGCGGCGGCCTGGCGCTTCTCGCGCTCCTTCTTCTTCCGCCGGCGGTCGTTCGCCCAGCGGCGCCTCGGCCGTGAACCGCGTCCCATGCGACGAGCCTACAGTGGACCGGGAGGTAGGAGAAGAACGGCTCGGGCCGAAGTGCGTCGGCCCCGATGCGTATCGGAGCGTTCATCGCTTCGCTGCTCCTCGCGTTGGTCCTCGCGGCCCCCGCTGCCGGAGCGGCTGCGGACGCGCGTATCGCCGCGCTCCAGGTCGCGCTGCGCGCGCGCGGCGTGTACGTCGGTGCGGTCGACGGGCTGAAGGGCCCGCGGACCGAACGCGCTGTGCGCGTCGTCCAGGCGCGCGCGAAGATCGCGGTCGACGGCGTCGTCGGCCCGCAGACGCGCAAGGCACTCGGTCCGCTCGGCCGCCCGGGTCTGGGCACGCGTTCCCTGCGCCATGGCATGCGCGGCTGGGACGTCGCGTCGCTGCAGTTCCGGCTCGCGCTGCACGGCTTTCCGTCGGGCATCTTCGACGGCGACTTCGGACCGCGCACCGACGCTGCGGTCAAGCGCTTCCAGCGTTGGGCCGGCTTGAAGGCGGACGGGGAGGTCGGACCGGCGACGACGCTGACGCTCGCGCGGCCTCCGGCCACGTCACCCGTGTCGCTCGCGACTCCGCTTCCCGTGCCGTACACCGACGGGTTCGGCCCGCGCGGCGCGCGCATGCACACAGGACTCGACTTCCCTGCGCCGTCCGGAACCTCCGTCGTCGCCGCGCGCACCGGCGTGGTCACCATCGCGCGCTGGCTCGCGGGCTACGGCAACACCGTGGCGATCAGGCACAAGCTCGGCGCGAGCACGCTCTACGCCCACCTGTCTGCGATCCTCGTTCGGCCGGGGGAGCGGGTCGCGGTCGCCCAGCCGATCGGACGTGTGGGCGCCACCGGCGAGGCGACCGGGCCGCATCTTCACTTCGAGCTGCGCGTGCGAGGAGCGGCGATCGATCCGCTCCCCGCGTTCAGATGAGGCCGCAGGACCTCGCCGTGTTGGGCCAGGGGTAGAAGCCCCGGCCGCTTCGGTAAGCGCGCTCAGCGACCCAGATCTGCTCGAGTGCCGTCCACCGGTTCGCCGTGCCCTTCCGGCGCAGGAGCTCGGGCCCGTACGTGCGCTGGAACGACAGGTCCATCTGGAGACCGCCGTAGAAGCCGTTGCCGGTCACCGTCGCCCAGCCCTGGCCGGGGTGACGCTCGTAGCGGTGGATGCAGAGCCACGCCTGAAGCCGCGGCGGGCTCGACGCTTGGTTGCGCCGCTTGGCAGCCTTCCGCTTCCACGCGTTCAGGATCAGCAGACGCTGCTCGCGATCGTTGCTCCGCTCAGCGGCACTTGACGCCGCCGTGCGGTGCACGCGCATGAGCTGTTCCCAACGCCACGTTTCGCGCCGGTACTTGGTGATCTCGGCGAGCAGGAAGTCGCCGATGTCGACCTCCGGCTCGGGCGTCGTGGTCGTCGGCGCAGGCGGCGGCGCGTCCTCGGCAAATGACGTCGGCGCACCGACGGCTGCACAAAAGACGAGAAGCAGCGCGCACGCGGCTGCGTAGTGTCGTCGCATCGTGGTCGTTCCCCTTTCGCAAACGGCGGACAAAAGCTGGCCACAGCTCCGCCGAACGGAGGGTGAGGTTAGCCTGGGTGTTGCCGGATCAGGCGAGAACTCACAAAGTTCTTACCTTGTGCATGGAAGCCCAAATACAACAGCACGACACCTAACACAATGAAAACCGCGGTTTGCGCAACTCCGAGGCCTGCAACCGCGCTTCCCACCGCAGCGCACGCGACGCCCGCGAGGATCAAGAGATTTCCCACCGGTCGCCGTCTCATCGTCAGCAACGCGACGACGACGACCGCCAACGTGCCGAGCGAGTTGCCGACGATCGCGAGGATGCGTGCGGGCACGAGGTCGAGATGGTCCTGCGCTTCGGGGATCGACGTTCCTGCGACCGGCGTCGTCAACGTCGCAGCGATGCCGACGCCGATCGCAAATCCGGTGTACAGCAGTCCGACCGGTGCGGCCCAACGTCGTCCGTTCAACAACAGCGAGCCGACACCGAGCAACGGCGCGGTGAGCAGTCCGCCGCACGTGTAGTAGACGCGGAACGACGCGTCGTTCCAACCGGCCGCCGCTCCCCATGCGAGCGCACCCGCGGCGAGCGCGTATGCGAGCAGCGACGCGGACCATGCTGCGAGCTCCGCCCTACGTGTGGCGCGCCAGCGGCTCGCGAGGTTGCCTGCGAGGCGAAACGCGACGAGCGCCGCCGCGAACGCGAGCAGGGCTTCCATTCGGTTGAGCGTACGTGGTGCCCGGAGCGGCCGCGCCCCACGGCGGTTAGGCTCGAACAGAGAGGGGCACGCCCGGCCAACCCCGGCAACGTGCCCCTCGCCTGGTGCCGCGGCGGGCGGCAGGCCTACGGGATGTTCGTCACCCCACCCTCACCGCTCGCCTCGCCGAAGAGCACGAAGAACACGAGCATCACGACGGCGAGCAGCCCGACCGCGATCAAAATCGACACCGGGAGCGGGTGGCGTTTGATCCAGGCCATTGCTCTCCTTCCCCTCACTAGCCGAGGCCCCATGTCCAGGCGGCCTGGCCGCTGCGTGTCATGGCGATGCGTACCCACGGATGGTACGAACGCACGCACCCGAGGCCGTTCGAGCCGACGCACGCCTCGTACTGCGCCTGCGCGTACGACTCGATGGTGAACACCGACGGCACCGCACCTGTCGTCGGGCCGGACACCAGGCCCCTGAAGACCCACGGGTACCGGGTGAACGTCGAGATCGCGTTCACGTTGGTGACCTTCGTGACGGCCGCTTGGTTGTAACAGAACGTCAGTGACAGCCGGAACCGGAAGTACGTCCACCCGAAGACCCGGTGCTTCACGACGACGCCGCCCCACACGAACTTGCACTTCTCCAGGAAGTTCGCGCCGGCGACGACACCGCCGACCTCGCCCTCGGTCGAGCCGACGACGTCGAGGTCGCCGTCGATCGTGTGCGTCTCGTCGTTGTCGGACGTGGACGTGCAGCCCGGGTCGCCCGAGTCGACGAACCCGTCGCCGTCGTTGTCCCGACCGTCCGCACACGCCGCGACCGCGGGCGGCGGCGCGGGTCCTCCTCCGCCTCCCGGAGGGGGCGGCGGCGGCGAGCCTCCTCCATCGCCGGGCGGCGGCGGGGGCGGGGGCGGAGGCGCGTTCCAGACGTTCTCCGCGTCGGAGGCGGACGAGCAGTCGGGGTCGTTCGGGTAGTCGACGTACCCGTCCCCGTCGTCGTCGAGCCCGTTGACGCATTGCGATGGCCCACCGCAATCCGGCGACAACCCGTCGCCGAACGGGGTGGAGGCCGTGTCGAGCGGCGTGCCCATGCAGTCGTCGGCGCGGGAGCGATCCGGTCCGATTGCGAGCGCGAAGGACGCCGTCAGCAGCACGGCAGCTGCCGCGAGAAACCGTTTCATCGAGGGCCAACCCCCTCTCAGTTGTTGCCACAGCGGACACCAACATGGTGCCCACGCGCCCGGAAGGTGTCAACGCGGCGGTTCCGGACACGTCTGCTCGCGCGCCGGCCGCATCGGCGGTCAAAAACTTTGTGGCTCTGAGCCACAAGCTCGGGTGCTCCGATCCACACGGTGGCGAAGGGCCACCGGGGGTGAGAGAATCCGCGTCGCCAGTGGCCTTCTGCCGAGGAGCATGCGCTTCGCGAACCGTCCGACCGTCCGACAGGTGGTCAGGTTCGGCGCGCGATGGCCCAGGTGACCGGCTGGTTGCCAAACCACTATCGGGGCTGGTAGGAACACACCTGGAAAGGGGGTTCCGGCATGGCTGAGGTCACCTTCGAGCACGTCAGCAAGATCTATCCGGACGGGACGAGGGCGGTTTCGAACATCGACCTCGCCATCCGGGACGGCGAGTTCATGGTGCTCGTCGGGCCCTCCGGCTGCGGCAAGACGACCGCGCTCCGCATGGTCGCGGGGCTCGAGGACATCAGCGAAGGCGAGCTGAAGATCGGCGAACGCGTCGTGAACAACGTCGCGCCGCGGAACCGCGACATCGCGATGGTCTTCCAGAGCTACGCGCTCTACCCGCATCTGTCCGTCTACGACAACATCGCGTTCGGGCTCAAGCTCAGGAAGATGAGCAAGGACGAGATCGACCGGCGCGTCAAGGACGCCGCGCGCGTGCTCGACCTCGAGCCGTTCCTCGACCGCAAGCCGCGCGCGCTCTCCGGCGGTCAGCGCCAGCGCGTCGCGATGGGCCGCGCGATCGTGCGGCAGCCGCAGGCGTTCCTGATGGACGAGCCGCTGTCGAACCTCGACGCGAAGCTGCGCGTCCAGATGCGCGCGGAGATCTCGCAGCTCCAGAGCCGGCTCGGCACCACGACGATCTACGTCACGCACGACCAGGTCGAGGCGATGACGATGGGCGACCGCGTCGCCGTGATGCGGAAGGGCGAGCTCCAGCAGGTCGCCACGCCGCAGGAGCTGTACGACCACCCGGTCAACCTCTTCGTCGGCGGCTTCATCGGCAGCCCGGCCATGAACCTGCTCGAGGGGACGCTGGAGCGCGCGAACGGCGGCATGGCGGTCGCGATCGGCGACCAGAAGATCGAGCTCGGCGACCAGACGATGAGCGACCGGCCCGAGCTCAAGAACTACGAGGGAAAGCCGGTCATCGTCGGCATCCGGCCGGAGCACCTCGAGGACGCCTCGCTCGCTCCGGAGGTGCCGGAGGGGCACCGGCTCAAGGGCCAAGTCGCCCTGACCGAGGCCCTCGGCGCCGAGCTGATCGTCTACGTCAGCACCGACGCGAAGGCGGCATACACCGACGAGGTCAAGGAGCTCGCCCACGACGCGGGCGCGATCGAGCCGACTGCGGCGGCGATCGGCGACTCCGACGGAGCCACGCTCGTCGGCCGCTTCGGCGCACGCTCCCACGCGCGTCCGGGCCAGCCCGCGGAGGTCGCGGTCGATGTCGACGGCCTCCACTTCTTCGATCCAGAATCCGGACTTGGCATCTACGACGGCACGAACCAAAAAGAGGAGGAAACGTGATCAGGAGGTACGCGCTGGCTTTCGGTGCGGTCGTCCTCGCGCTCTCGCTCGCGATCGCGGCCGCGGCGTGCGGTGGCAGCGACGACGGCGGAAGCGAGGAGGGAACAGGCACCGTCAGCGTCCTGTCGCTCTGGGGCGGCAGCGAACAGGAGGCCTTCCAGAAGGTCCTCACGCAGTTCACGAAGGAGACGGGGATCAAGACGAAGTACGAGTCGGCACGTGACTTCCTGCCGGTGGTCCGCTCGCGGCTCGCTGCGGGGAACCCGCCGATGGTCGCGATCATCCCGCGGCCGGGCATCGTCGCCGACCTCGCGAACCAAGGGTCGCTCGTCTCGCTCGAGGAACTCGGGCTCGACCCGGAGAAGATCAACGCGAACTACAGCGACGCGTGGACAAACCTCACGACTGTCGACGGCACGGTCTACGGCGTCGTCGCGAAGGCGAACTCGAAGAGCGTCATCTGGTACAGCCCGGCTGACAAGGCGGTCAAGACGACGCAGACGTGGGACGAGCTCCAGTCGCTCACGGACGACCTCGCCACGAGCAGCCCGATCAAGCCGTGGTCGCTCGGCGCGAAGGACTCGTGGACCCTGACCGACTGGTTCGAGAACGTCTACGCCCGCACTGCCGGGCCGGACAAATACAACCAGCTCTTCACCGGTGAGATTCCCTTCACGGATCCGACCGTGAAGAACGCGCTGGAGATGATGAGCAAGATGCTCAACGACAAGACCGTTGCCGGCGGCATCGACGGCGCGCTCGGCACCGGCTTCGTCGACGGCATCGGCAAGGTGTTCAGCGCCAACCCGAGCGCCCACATGTACATGGAGGGCGGTTTCGTCGGCGGCATCACGCTCGCGGACGTGAACCCGAACGTGAAGCCCGGCGAGTCGATCGACTTCTACCCGTTCGTCACGATCGACGAGGCACAGGGCCAGCCGCTCGTCGGCGGCGGTGACATCACGGCGGCCTTCGTGAACAACACGGACGTCGCGAAGCTCGTCGAGTACCTCGCGTCGCCGGAGGCCGGGACGATCTGGGTCTCGACAGGCGCGATCGTCTCGCCGAACAAGGGCGTGACGCCGGACGCGTACCCGAACGAGCTGGTCAAGAAGGAGGCCGAGCAGATCACGAGCGCGGAGACCTTCGTGTTCGACGGCTCCGACCTGCTGCCGGGCGCCCTCGGCGAGGATTGGGGCACGCTGCTCCAGACCGTGCTGAAGGACCCGAGCAAGGTGGACTCCCAGCTGGAGACGTTCCAGCAGCAGGCACAGGACGCGTTCGCCGGTTAGGGAAAGTGGGTAACGCGGACCAATGAGTAGCGGCACCGTCGCCCCGGGAACCGTTGTGGCGAAGCCACCGGGGCGGCGGCTGGCCGCACTCAGAGAAGGCGGGTGGCAGGCGCTCCCGTTCCTCGCGCCTGCCCTCATCCTCGTCTTCTTCTTTCTCATCGTCCCGGTCATCTGGACGGTCCTGCTCAGCGTCAACAAGACCCGCGGGCTGAACTTCGGAACCGAATGGGTCGGCCTCGACAACTACGAACGGCTCCTGACGCGTGACAGCCGCTTCCTCAACCGCGACGAGTTCCCGTGGTCGGGCGCGCTCGTCAACAACATCCGCTGGCTGATCGTCTATCCGATCCTCTGCCTGCTGCTCGGCCTGATCACGGCTGTGCTGGCGACGAGGGTCCGTTACGAGGCGGCGTTCAAGGCGATCATCTTCGTGCCGATGGCGATCTCCGCGACCGCCGTGGGCGTGATCTGGCTGCTCGTCTACAGCCCGGATCCCGACATCGGCGTCGTCAACGCCCTGGTGGCCGGCGCCGGCGGCGAACCGGTCTCGTGGCTCGGACGCGCGGACCTCGCCAACTACGCGATCATCCTCGCGTACGTGTGGGCGTCGACCGGGTTCGTCATGGTCGTCCTCTCGGCCGCGCTCAAGGGCATCTCGCAGGAAGTGATCGAGGCGGCGCGCACGGACGGCGCAACCGAGTGGGACATCTTCCGCCGGATTCAGTTTCCGCTGCTGTCGCTGCCGATCGCCGTCGTTGCCGTCTGGATGATCATCAACGTGATCAAGGTCTTCGACATCGTCTACATCATGACCAAGGGCGGCCCGGGCGGTGCGACGCGCGTGATCGCGTACAGCTACTACGTCGAGACGTTCGAGAACGGGCTCGGAGGCTACGGGGCTTCGGTCGCGGTCGTGATGCTCGTCCTGATCATCCCCGTGATGATCTGGCAGATCAGGCGTTTCCGCAGTGAGGCGGTGGTCTCGTGACGACCGCCGCCGAGACCGAACGAATCGCCGTCCGCCCGCGCGAGTCCGTCTCGACGCGAGTCGTCGGGTTTCTGGGGCGCAGCCCCGTCCACATCGCCTTGATCGTCCTCGCGGGCCTCTGGCTCGTTCCGACCGTCGGGCTCCTCGTGACGTCGTTCCGGCCCCGTCCCGACATCGCGTCTTCAGGGTGGTGGACGGCGTTCACCAACGCGGACTTCACGCTCAAGAACTACGACCTCGTTCTGAACGGGAACCACATGAGCAGCAGCTTCGTGAACAGTGCGCTGATCGCGATCCCGTCGACGCTCCTGCCGCTGTTCATCGGCTCCATGGCGGCGTATGCGTTCTCGTGGATCCGCTTCCCGTTCCGGGACACGATCTTCCTCTCGATCGTCGCGCTGATGGTCGTCCCGGTGCAGGCCGCATTCGTGCCGATCCTCGTCGAGTTCCAGGATCTCGGCGAGTTCCTGACCGGGACGAAGACGGCGATTACGGGGTGGTACTTCGGGATCTGGATCGCCCACACAGTCTTTGCGCTGCCGTTCTGCATCTTCCTGCTCCGCAACTTCTTCATCACGTTGCCGCGTGACCTAATCGAGGCGGCGCGGGTCGACGGAGCGTCGAACTGGAAGATCTTCCGCAGCATCGTCCTGCCGCTCTCGGTGCCCGCGCTCGCGTCGTTCGGCATCTTCCAGTTCCTCTGGGTCTGGAACGACCTGCTCACCGCCCTGGTGTTCATCCAGGAGTCCGACCAGTGGCCGATGACGATCAGGATCAGCCAGCTGCTGTCCACGTACGGGGTCGAGTACCACCTCCTGAGCGCGGGCGCGTTCCTGCTCATGGCCGTGCCGCTCCTCGTCTTCTTCGCGCTCCAGCGGTACTTTGTCCAGGGCCTGCTCGCGGGCTCCGTCAAATAGCCGCGCGACAGACCGTCAACCTGGTCCCGCACACGCACTGGGACCGCGAGTGGTACCTGCCGTTCCAGAGCTTTCGCTTGAAGCTCGTCAGGCTGATCGACAAGGTGCTCGACCTGATGGTGGCGGACGAGCGGTTCGTCTTCACGCTCGACGGCCAGCTCCAGACGGTCGACGACTACCTCGAGCTCCGACCCGAGAACGAGGAGCGGCTGCGCGCGCTCGTCGAGGAGGGGCGGCTCGCGATCGGGCCGTGGCAGATCCTGATGGACGAGTTCCTCGTCTCCGGCGAGACGATCTGGCGGAACCTCGAGCTCGGCCTCGCGCGCGGCCGGGAGTTCGGCCGCGAGATGCAGATCGGCTACCTGCCGGACATGTTCGGCCACATCGCGCAGATGCCGCAGATCCTCCGGGCGTTCGGGCTCGACAGCGCCGTGGTCTGGCGCGGGGTCCCGGCGGCGATCGACCGGCATGTCTTCGAGTGGCGCGGGATCGACGGGTCGTCCGTACGCGCCGAGTACCTGCCGGCCGGCTACGGGAACGCCGCGTACCTGTTCGACGTCCCCGACCGGTTGCCGCAGGCGGTCGACCGGCTCGTCCGCGCGATGCGTCCGTTCTTCGGCGACGACCCGGTGCTCGCGATGTACGGCACGGACCACCAGGTGCCGGTCGCGAACGTCGCGGAGCTGGTCGAGCGGGCGAACGCGGAGAGCGAGACGGTGCGGCTCGAGCTCGTCACGCTCGCCGGGGCGCTCGCAAGTAACAGTCTGCAACTAGCTCCGCCCCGGCAGGCGTGGACGGGGGAGTTGCGGTCGGGCGCCCGCGCGAACCTGCTGATGAACGTCACGTCCGCGCGGATCGACATCAAGGCCGCCGCGTCGCGGGCGGAGCGGTGGCTCGAGCGCTACGCCGAGCCGCTCGCCGCGCTGCACGGCGCCGCGTGGCCGGGCGAGTTCCTCGACCTCGCGTGGCGCCGCGTCGTCGAGAACTCCGCGCACGACTCGATCTGCGGGTGCTCCGCCGATCCGGTCTCCGCGCAGGTCCTCGTGCGCTTCGCGGAGGCCGAGCAGATCGCGCGCGACCTCGCCCACGAGGCGCTCGCTCCGGCGGGCGGGGTCACGCCCCGCGGCGCCGTGGTCGTCGCGAACCCCTCGCCGTTCGCGCGCGACGACCTCGTCGAGGTCGACCTGCACGTTCCGGAGGAGTGGGGCGACGTCTCGCTCGAGCTCGCGGACGGGACGCGGGTCGCGACGCAGGAGCTCGAGCGGAACACGCCGGAGCACCACCGCGTCGAGCTCGCCGGCCGCGAGATCCGCGAGTTCGTCGACCGGCGGCTCCACGGGCGCGAGCTCTTTCATCGCTGGCTGAACGGCTTCACCGTAGAGCCCGGGCCTCGCCTCGTGTTCGACCTCGACACCGAGCAGGATCCGGTCCAGCTCGACCTCGTCGAGCTGCGCGCGGCGATCGAGGCAGCGGCCGACGCGCAGCCCGACGAGCGCTGGGAGGTCGTCTTGCGGACGCGACCCCGTCGTCGCCTGCTCGCCCGACCGACCGCTCCGGCGCTCGGCTGGACCGGCGCGAGGGCGGTGGAGGGGCAAGTGGCTCAGAGCCACAAAGTCACGGCGAGCGCCGACGTCCTGGACAACGGGCTCCTGCGCGTCGAGGTCGCGGGCGACGGCACGCTCGAGATCGGCGAGCTCGAAGGCGTGGGGCGGATCGTGCGCGGGCTCGACGTCGGCGACTCCTACAACTACGGGCCTCCGCCGGACGACGTCCTCGTCGACGAGCCCGACTCGGTGCGCATCGAGGTGCGCGAGCAGGGCCCGCTGCGCGCGGTCGCCGCGATCACGCGCGCGTATCGCTGGCCGCCGGATCACGCCGTCGAGGTCGAGACGCTCGTCGAGCTGCGCGCGGACGAGGCGTTCGTCCGCGTCCGCATCTCGTTCGACAACCCGGCCGACGACCAGCGCGTGCGCGTGCACGTGCCGCTCCCGCGCGAGGCCGCCGCGTCGTTCGCCGAGGGGCAGTACGCGGTCGTCGAACGAGCGCTCCACGCCGAGGGCGGCTACGGCGAAGTGCCGCTGCCGACGTTCCCGGCCGCGTCGTTCGCCGCAGCGGGAGGCGTCGCGCTCCTGCTCGAGCACGTCTCGGAGTACGAGGTCGTCGACGGCCGCGAGCTCGCGCTCACCGTGCTCCGCTCGACCGGCCTGATCAGCCGGAACGAGCACCCCTACCGCGAGGACCCTGCCGGCCCCGAGGTCCCGATCCCCGACGCCCAGATGCACGGCCGCCACTCCTTCGGCTTCGCGATCTACCCGTACGAGGGCGACCGGCCCGGGCCGGACGTGCTCCGGCAGGCCGAGCGCTTCCGCCTGCCGTTCCTCGCGCTCCCGGGCGAAGGGGCTCCCGGCGCGCTCCCTGCCGCGGACGGCCTCGCGCTCGAGGGCGAGGGCGTCGTCCTCACCGCGCTCCGCCGGGTCGGCGGGAACCTCGAAGCGAGGATCGTGAACGAGACGCCCGAGCTCCGGACCGCTCGCCTCGCCGGCGAGCAGCTCGAGCTCCGCCCCTGGGAGATCCGCACGGCGATGCCGACAACCGGCTGAGCTACCCTCCGCGAGAGGTGCCGGAGAAGCGCTACCTGATGACGCCGGGCCCGACGCCCGTGCCGCCCGAGGTGCTGGCGGCGATGGCCGAGCCGGTCGTCCACCACCGCAGCCCGGACTTCCGCGTCGTCCTCGAGCGCTGCCTCGGCCGGCTGCGCGAAGTGTTCCGGACCGAGACCGACGTGCTCATGTTCACCGCGTCGGGCACGGCGGCGATGGAGTCGGCGGTGGCGAATCTCGTCGCCCCGGGCGACGCCGTGACGGTCGTCTCGTCCGGCTACTTCGGCGAGCGCTGGCGCGGGATCGCAGCTGCGTACGGCGCGGATGTCGACGCCGTCGAGTACGAGTGGGGCGAGGTGCCCTCCGCGGACGACCTCGCGGCTCGGCTGCGCGAACGCCCGGCGAAGGTGGTGCTGCTCACGCACTCGGAAACCTCGACCGGCGTCGTCGCCGACGTCCAGGCGCTCGCGTCCGTCGCGAAGGACGCAGGAGCGGTCGTCGTCGTCGACGCGGTCTCGAGCCTCGGCGCCGTGCCGCTCGAGACGGACGCGTGGGGCATCGACGTCGTGTGCTCCGGCTCCCAGAAGGCGCTGATGACGCCCCCCGGCCTCGCGTTCGCGTCTGTCTCCGACGCGGCCTACACGGCCCGCGCCGACGCGCCGCGCTTCTACTTCGATTGGGAGCGGACGCGGAAGGCGCAGCAGAAGCTCGACGCCGCGTTCACTCCGGCCGTCTCGATCATCGCCGGCCTCGACGTGGCGCTCTCGATCCTCCTCTCGGAAGGGCTCGACGCGGCGTTCGAGCGCCACCTGCGCCTCGGCCGCGCCTGCCGTGCCGGCGCGAAGGCGATGGGGCTCGAGCTCTTCTCGCCCGACGACGACAGCTCGGCGGTCGTGACCGCGATCCGCGCGCCGGAGGGAATCGACTCGGGCGACGTCGTGCTCGCGCTCCGCGACAAGCACGGGATCACGATCGCGAACGGCCAGGGCGCACTCAAGGGCCAGATCTTCCGGATCGGCCACATCGGCTGGTTCGACGTCTTCGACATCACGACTGCGCTCGCCGCCGTCGAGCTCACGCTGGCCGAGCTCGGCGCCGATGTGGAGCGCGGCATCGCGACGGCACGGGCGCTCGAGGTCTACGAGGGCGCCCGCGTGTGAGCAGGCCGCGGGTCCTCGTCCGGGAGCCGATCGCGGATGCGGGCGTCCGCCTGCTCCGTGACCGCTTCGACGTCGACCTGGAGACGAACGGCGACCTCGCCGACAAGATCGGCGACTACGACGCGATCGTGATCCGCTCGGCGACGAAGCTCACCGCCGACGTCATCGAGCGCGCCGACAACCTGAAGGTCATCGGGCGCGCGGGCGTCGGGGTCGACAACGTCGACGTCGCGGCCGCGACGCGCCGCGGGATCGTCGTGGCGAACGCGCCGGAGTCGACAGTCGTCTCCGCCGCAGAGCACGCGATCGGGCTGCTCGTCGCGCTCGCGCGGAACATCCCGCAGGCGCACGCAGCGCTGAAGGACGGTCGCTGGGAGCGCTCGCGCTGGGGCGGCATCGAGCTCGCCGGCAAGACGCTCGCGGTGCTCGGCTTCGGGCGGATCGGCCAGCAGGTCGCGCGCCGGGCGTCGGGGCTCGGCATGCGGGTCGTCGCGTACGACCCGTTCGTGTCGAAGGAGCGCTACCGCGAGCTCGGCGTCGAGCGGGCCGAGACGATGGAAGGCGCGCTCGCCGAGGCCGAGTTCGTGACGCTGCACCTCCCGCTCGGGCCGGAGACCCGCGGGATCGTCGGTTCGCAGATGATCGGGCGGATGGTCGACGGCGCACGCTTAGTCAACGCTGCGCGCGGCGAGCTCGTCGACGAGGAGGCGCTCCTCGCCGCGCTCCGGAGCGGCAAGCTCGCGGGCGCCGCACTCGACGTCTACTCGAGCGAGCCGTACACCGGCCCGCTGCTCGAGCTCGACAACGTCGTCGTGACGCCGCACCTCGCGGCGTCGACCGAGGAGGCGCAGGACCGCGCGGGCGTGATCGTCGCCGAGCAGGTCGTCGCCGCGCTCGAGGGGGGGCTCGTCACGAACGCGGTCAACATCCCCGTGATCCGCCCCGAGGACCTCGACGTGCTCGGGCCGTTCGTCCCGCTCGCAGCGAAGCTCGGCCGGCTCGCGATGGAGCTCGCGGCCGGCGGCGCGTCGCAGATCGAGCTCTCCTACTACGGCACGCTCTCGCAGTACGACACGCGCCTGCTGACCGTCGCCGCGCTGAACGGCGCGTTCCAGGGACGCTCGGACGTGCCGGTCAACTACGTCAACGCACCGCTGATCGCGGCCGAGCGCGGGATCGAGGTACGCGAGGAGCGTCGTCGGAGCTCTCGCGACTACACGAACCTGATCCGCGTCCGCGTCCGCGACTCGAGCGAGGAGGTCAACGTCGCGGGCACGACGATCGGCCGCGACAACCGGTTCTGGCTCGTCAACACGCTCGGCTTCGAGCTCGACATCGAGCTTTCGAGGCTCATGGTCTTCTTCCGCTATGACGATGTCCCGGGTGTGATCGGACGAGTGGGCACGCTCTTCGGGCGGCATGGGGTCAACATCGCGAACATGGCGGTCTCACGAACCCGGAAGGGCGGGAAGGCGCTGATGGCGCTCTCCCTCGACGTCGATCCTCCTTCCGAGCTCGTAGAGGCGATCCGCAAGGAGGGCTTCGACGATGCACGCTTCATCGACCTCGGCTGACGACGACCGCGGAGGCCGCTGGGTCGCCGCGCAGTTCGTCGTGATGGGAATCGTCCTCGGCGCCGGGTTCCTGCCTCCCGGGTGGCCCGACTCGTTTGCCGGGCTGCTCGCCGCGCTCGGAGCGGTGCTCTCGCTGCTCGCCGCGATCCTCGGCGTCTGGGCCTGGCGCACGCTCGACCGCTCCGCGACGGCCTACCCGCGCCCACGCGACGGCGGACGGCTGATCGAGTCCGGCCCGTACGAGTTCGTGCGGCATCCGATCTACGCCGCCGGCCTGCTCTTCTTCACGGGCTACGCGCTCGCGACGAGCCCCGTCGCGTTCATCCCGCTCGTCGCGCTCGCGCTACTCTGGCGGAACAAGGCGGCCTACGAGGAAGATCTGCTCGTCGAGCGCTATCCGGAGTACCGGGAGTACCGGGCGCGGGTGCCGGGCGGGTTCGTGCCGCGACCGGCACGGTGAGCCCGGGCGCCATGTGGCCGGAGCCCGTCCAGCGGGTGGCGGACTTCCTCGTCGCCTCGCAGGCCCAGGCCCGGCTGGAGGAGTTCCCGCAGGGCACCCCGACGGCCGAGGCAGCGGCGAAGGCGGCCGGCGTCGACCCCTCCCAGATCGTCAAGTCCCTCGTCTTCGTCTGCGACGGCCGGGCCGTCGTGGCGCTCGTGCCGGGCGACCGGCGGGCCGACAGGGAGAAGGTCGCCCGGGCGGTCGGCGCGGGCAAGGCCCGGGTCGCCAAGCCCGAGGAGGTCCTGTCCGCAACCGGCTTTGCTCCAGGGGCCGTGGCCCCGTTTCCCCTGCCCGACGTGACGGTCGTCCTCCTCGACCGGAGCCTCCTCGTCCACGAGGCGGTCTGGGTCGGCGCAGGGTCGCCGAACCACATGGCGAGGCTCGTCCCGGCCGAGCTCCTGCGACTGACGCGGGCCCGCCAGATGGACGCTGTCGAGGACCGCGCATACCATTCGGACTGACCGTCCAAGCCGGGAGCCCGAAGGAGGCCCTGCGGTGCAAGAGACCGAGAAGATCTGGATGAACGGCGAGCTCGTCGACTGGGCCGACGCCAAGGTCCACGTCGGCGTCCACGGCCTGCACTACGGATCCGGGGTGTTCGAGGGGATCCGCTGCTACGAGACTCCGAAGGGTCCCGCCGTCTTCCGTCTGAACGATCACCTGCAGCGCCTGCACGACTCGGCGCGCCTGCTCTACATGGAGCTTCCGTACGGCGTCGACGAGCTCCGCGACGCGTGCCACGAGCTGATCGGCGTCAACGGGCTGCCCGAGTGCTACCTGCGCCCGATCGCCTTCTACGGCTACGGCCAGCTCGGCGTCGCCGCGCGCGACAACCCGGTCGAGACCGTGATCATGAGCTGGCCGTGGGGCGCCTACCTCGGCGACGAGGGGATGAAGAGCGGCATCCGCGCGAAGATCTCGAGCTGGCAGCGGATCGGCCCGAACGTCATCCCGCACGTCTCGAAGGCGACCGGCGTCTACCTCAACTCGATGCTCGCGGTGACGGAGGCGATCCGCGCGGGCTACGACGAGGCGATCCTGCTCACGGGTTCCGGGACGATCGCGGACGGCTCCGGCGAGAACATCTTCGTGATCAAGAACGGCTCGATCGCGACGCCGTCGCTCGCGACGTCGATCCTGCCAGGGATCACGCGCGACACGATCATCCAGATCGCGCAGGACCTCGGCTACACGGTCGAGGAGACCGACCTGATCCGCTCCGACCTCTACCTCGCCGACGAGGTGTTCATGTGCGGCACGGCCGCCGAGGTCACGCCGCTCCGCTCGGTCGACGACGTCGAGATCGGCGTGGGCCCGATCACGCTCCAGATCCAGCAGGCGTACCTCGACACCGTGCGCGGGAAGAGCGAGCGGTGGGCGCAGTGGCTCGACCACACGGCCACGCCCGCACCCGCCGAAGCTTGACGCAGGCGACAACGCGCATCCCGCTCTCGCGCCCGTACCTCGGCGAGCGGGAGGAAGAGCTCGTCCTCGACGTGCTTCGCTCGGGGCGGCTCTCGCTCGGGCCGACGATCGAGCGCTTCGAAGAGCTCGTTGCCGAGCGGACCGGCGCGCCGTACGCGGTCGCGCTCTCGAGCGGGACCGCCGGGCTCCATCTGCTCTCGCGGATCGCCGGCGTCGGGCCCGGCGACGACGTGATCACGTCGACGTTCTCGTTCGTGGCGTCGGCGAACTGCTTCGTGCTCGAGGGAGCGACGCCGGTCTTCGCGGACATCGATCCGTGCACGATGAACCTCGATCCGGCGGCCGTCGAGGCGGCCGTCACCGAGAGGACGAAGGCGATCGTCGCGGTCGACATCTTCGGCTACCCATGCGAGCTCGACGAGTTGCGCGCGATCGCGGAGCGGTACGGGCTCGCGCTGATCGACGACGCGTGCGAGGCGCTCGGCGCAGAGTACAAAGGCGCGCCCGTCGGCTCGCACGGGACGAGCGCGGTCTTCGCCTTTTACCCGAACAAGCAGGTCGCGACGGGCGAGGGCGGTGTCGTGACGACGCACTCCGAGGACGAGGCGAAGATGCTGCGCAGCCTCCGCAACCAGGGCCGCTCGTACGAGGCCGGGCGCTGGTTCTACCACCCGTACCTCGGGTTCAACTACCGCTGGACGGACGTCCAGGCGGCGATCGGTCTCGGGCAGCTCGAGAAGCTCGACGAGATCCTCGAGCTCCGCGCGGGCGCGGCGTCGCGCTACACGGAGCTGCTCGCCGACGTCGACGGCGTCGAGCCTCCGCTCCCGGACGACGAGGACCACGTTCGCTCGTGGTTCGTCTACGTCGTCCTGCTCGACGAGGGGATCGACCGGACGCGCGTCGCGGCGCAGCTGGCCGACGAGGGGATCGAGTGCGGCGAGTACCTGCCCTGCATCCATCTCCAGCCGTACATGCGCGAGCGCTACGGCTTCGGCGAGGGCCTGTGCCCGGCCGCCGAGGACGCGAGCCGCCGGACGCTCGCCTTGCCGTTCTTCCCCCAGCTCGAGCGGGCCGACCAGGAGCGGGTCGCGGAAGCGCTCGCCGGGGCGCTGCGCAAGTAACAGACTGTTACTTGCGATAATCGGCCCGTGACGAACGGTCCGCGGATGGTGTTCCTCGGCTTCGGGAAGTTCGCCCGCGCCGACAAGATCTACGCGCTCGAGCCGCTCTCCGGCAAGGACCGCGGGCACGGCGCGCGGACGCGCGTCTGGGTCGAGGGCGTGCCCGAGCCGATCGTCGCGTCGCGCACCGAGCGGACGATCATCGCCGAGATGGGCGGCGACGCCGCGCTCCGCTCACAGCTCGTCGACCAGGGGGTCGAGCTCGCCGAGCGGCTGCTCCAGCAGACCGACTCCGGCCGTGTCGACCTCGGCGACCTCAGCCGGCGCGCGCGGCGGCTGCTCGAGGCGACGGCGAGCCCGCCCGAGGACGAACAGCTCTTCTGAGCGAGCTCGACCCACTCGAGCCGGCTGAACGTCCGGGGGTCCTCGCGCGGCTTTCGCGGGTCGCCGTCGACGTGCGTCCGCTCCGCTCGTCGCCGGCGTTCCGGCGCCTGTGGTTCGGCACGGGGATCTCGGCCATCGGCAGCCAGATCACCACCGTCGCGATCCCGATTCAGGTCTACCACGAGACCGGATCGACCTTTCTCGTCGGCCTGCTCGGGATCGCGGCGCTCCTCCCGCTGCTGACGGTGTCGGTCGTCGCCGGTGCCGTCGCCGACGCGGTCGACCGTCGGCGGCTGCTGCTCGTGTCCGACCTCGCGCTCGCCGTCGTCACCGTCGGTCTCGTCCTGAACTCGCTCGGCGGCGACGCGAACGTCCCGCTTCTCTTCGTCTTCGAGGCGGCCGCCACCGCCGCCTACGCGTTCCAGCGCCCGGCGCGGAACGCGCTCACGCCGAAGCTCGTGCCGGACGACGAGCTGCTCGCGGCGATCGCGGTCGAGGACGTCGTGTTCAACCTGTCGCGCGTCGCGGGGCCTGCGCTCGCCGGCCTGCTGATCGCTGTGCTCGGCTACGCAGGCGCCTACGCGTTCGACCTCGCGACGTTCGGCGCCTCGCTCGTCTCGATCTGGCTGCTACCGAAGATGCCGAGGATCGAGGACGCGGAGTCGCCGAGCGTCCGCTCGATCCTCGAGGGCTTTCGCCTCGTTCGCCGCGAGCCGGCACTGCTCGGCATCTTCACCGTCGACACAGTCGCGATGATCTTCGGGATGCCGAGCGCGCTCTTCCCCGCCTTCGGCGAGGCGCTCGGCGGCGGCGCAGGGACGGCCGGCCTCCTCTACGCGGCGCCGTCGGCTGGCGCGCTCGCCGCCTCGCTGCTCTCGGGCTGGATGACGCGCGTGCGACGGCAGGGCCTCGGCGTCTGTGTCGCCGCAGCGGGGTGGGGAGTGGCGATCGCGGCGTTCGGGCTCGCGACGGCGCTCCCGCTCGCCCTCGTGATGCTCGCCGCCGCCGGCGCCGCGGACTTCATCAGCGCGGTCCTCCGCTCGACGATCCTGCTCCAGGTGACGCCGGACTCGATGCGCGGCCGCCTCTCGGGGATCGAGCTCGCGCAGGTCGCGGGAACGCCCGCGCTCGGCAACCTCGAGGCGGGCATCGTCGCGTCGCTGGTCAGCGTCCGATTCGCGATCGTCTCGGGCGGGGTCTTGTGCGTCGCCGGAACCGCGATCGTCGCCGCCGCGCTGCCGGCGTTCCGCCGCTACGAGAAACCGGCGTGATCGACCGCGGCTTCTTCGCGCGCTCGGTGCACGAGGTCGCGCCCGACCTGATCGGCGTCGAGCTCCTCGTCGACGGCGTGGGAGGGAGGATCGTCGAGGTCGAGGCCTACCACCACGAGGACCCCGCCGCGCACGGCTACCGCGGTCGGACGGAGCGGAACGCGACGATGTTCGGCCCACCCGGCCACGCGTACGTCTATCGCTCCTACGGGATCCACTGGTGCGTGAACTTCGTGTGCGAGCAGGTCGGCTCGGCGTCGGCGGTGCTGGTCCGCGCGCTCGAGCCGACGCGGGAGATCGACGTCATGCGCGAGCGCCGCGGCCTCGACGATCTGCGCTCGCTCTGCTCGGGGCCCGGCAAGCTCACGCAGGCGCTCGGGATCACGCGGGAGCACGATGGGCTGGCGCTCGACCGCCCGCCCTTCGAGCTCCGGGCGAGCGAGGACGTCCCCGACATCGTGCAGGGCCCGAGAATCGGGATCTCGAAGGCGGTCGACCTGCCGTGGCGCTACGGCGAGGCCGGGTCGCCGTACCTCAGCCGCGCCCTACGACCACGCTGATCGTCATGCCGGGCCGTGCCGCGAGGCCCGCGGCCGGCGCCTGCGCGACGATCCTGCCGGGACGACCGTCGGTGAAGCCGGCGACGTCCGGCAGCAGGTCGATCCGCCGCAGCTTCGTCCGGGCCCCACGGAGCGTCAGCCCGACGAGCTTCGGCACGATCCCGTGCTGGGCCTTCGGGAGGATCAGCGTGACGTTGTCGTACGAGGAGAGCCGGCCGCGCTCGGGCACCTGCGCGATCACCTGGTCGACGCGCTGGAGCGGCTTCGCGGGCTGGTACGCGATCGTCCACTCGAGCGGCTGCGCGGCGAGCCGCGCCTGGGCGACGTCGAGCCGCTGGCCGACGACGCGCGGCACCTCGACTTCGTTCGGCTTGCAGTTGGCGGTGCGCTTCGGGCCGCGACCGGTGAAGTAGACGATCGAGTGCGTGCCACGGCAGAGGCCGTTGTCGAGGAAGAGCCCGCCGTCGCGCCGGACGACGCGCTTCGACGAGCCCGAGAGGTACGGCGGCGGCTCGAAGCCCGCGGGGTCGTCGGTACGGATCCGCAGCGCGGACTCCGTGAACGACTTCCAGATGAGCGCCGGGAACGTCCCGCCCGCGACGGGGTCGCCGTGGAACTCGGTCTCCATCGGCCGCAGCGTGTTCGGATAGCCGACCCAGACCGCGGTCACGAGCTGCGGCGTGTAGCCGACGAACCACGCGTCGCCGTAGTTCTCGGTCGTGCCGGTCTTGCCGGCGGCCGGCCGGTCGGCGAGCGCGGCGCGCTTGCCCGTCCCCGACTGCACGACATGCTGGAGGATCGAGTTGACCGTCATCGCGGTCGTCTTCGAGAGCACGCGCCGCGGATGCACCCGATTGTCGACGGGCTTCTTGTCACTCGGCCGCTGAACCGAGATGACCGTTCGCGGCACGTTGCCGAAGATCGAGCCGTCGACGCGGAGACCGTTGGTCGGAAAGGCCGAGAACGCGCGGGCCATCTCGAGCGGGTTGACCGCCTCTGCGCCGAGGCCGATCGCGAAGTACGAGTCGAGGCGGCTCTTGATGCCCAACGCGCGCGCCGTGCTCGCGACGGCCTTGGGACCGACGAGCTGCGTCAGCTGCGCGTAGACCGTGTTGTCTGAGTGAACGGTCGCCTCGTCGAGCGTCGCGCTGCCGAGGTACGCGTTCTCGTAGTTGCGCACCGACCAGAAGCGGTCGCCGAGCGAGATGAGCAGCGGCTTCGACTGGAAGGACGACGCCGGCGCGATCCCGCTCTGCAGCGCGGCGGCGAGCACGAACGGCTTGAATGCCGAGCCCGGCTGGCGCTGCGCCTGCGCGGCGAGGTTGAACTGGCTCTCGCGGAAGTTCTCGCCGCCGACCATCGCGACGACGCTGCCGTCGCGCGGGTCGATCGCCACGAGCGCAGCGGTCGGGCCGGCGGGGTTGGTGAGCCACTTCTTGATCGCGCGGCGCGCCGCCCTCTGGACGTCGAGGTCGATGCTCGTGCGGACGCGGTACCCACCGCCGAAGAGTCGCGCAGGTCCGTACTCGTCGATCAGCTGCTGCTTGACGTAGTTCGCGAAGTACGGCGCGACGGGCGTGTTGACGGACGGAGGCCGGATGTCCTCCGGCTTGGGGAGCGGCGCGGTCGAGGCGGCGAGCATGTCGCCGCGCGTGATCTTCCCCTGCTCGAGCAGGTTCCGGAGCACGAGGTTCCGACGCCGCTTCGCGTAGCGTGGGTTCGAGACGGGGTCGTAGCGCGACGGGTCGGCCGGGATCCCCGCGAGGAGTGCGGCCTCGGGCAGCGTCAGCTGGGACGCGCCGTGGCCGAAGTAGGTCAGCGCCGCCTGCTGGACGCCGTACGCGCCGCTCCCGAAGTAAATGGTGTTCAGGTAGGCCGTGACGATCCAGTCCTTGTCGTGCTGCTGCTCGAGCTGCCAGGCGAGAGCTGCCTCCTTCACTTTCCGACTGATCGTGCGGTCATCGCGGACGATCGCGTTCTTGACGAACTGCTGCGTGATCGTCGAGCCGCCCTGGACGACGCCCTTGTTCGTGACGTCCTCCCAGGCCGCGCGAGCGATGCCGCGGATGTCGACCCCCTGGTGCTCGTAGAAGCGCCTGTCCTCGATCGCGACGATCGCGTGCTTCATGAGCGGCGCGATCTGGTCCGGCTCGAGCAACACGCGGCCTTCCTTGCCCCGCAGGACGGCGAGGACAGTCCGGCCGTCGTTCGCGTAGATGTAGCCGTCGCGCTCGGCCTCGACCTGGTACTTCGGGTCGAGCTTCGGAATCTCGCCGGCAAGCGCGGTCACGAAGCCGAACATGAACGCGATCGCTGAGAGCAGCGCCACGAGCCCGAGGAGGGCGAGGAGACGAAGCTTGCGAATCCTGCGCCGGGGCTTCGGAGGCGCAGCCGATGAGGGTCTGCGGCGAAGCACGGAGCGGGAAGTCTAGCTCCGGACTCCGGCCATGGTCCCCGAGGCCGAGCCGCCGGCGACGGCCTGCTGCCGGACTACGTCGTGGCTGACATCACGGGCGGCGACGTCGGCGCGTCGACCCCGCCGTCGGGCTCGACCGTGACGGCGACCTTCGCGCCCGGCGGAACCGGCCGGGTCAGGCGCACGACATCGTGGGCGGCCTCGCCCTCGAACGTCCCGGCCCGTCGCGGCGTCGCGCCCTCGAAGACCCAGACCTCGTAGGTCTTGCCGGGCGGAGCGCCTGCGACCGAGGCGACGAGCGCCGCGTCGCCGGACTCGGTCACGACCACTCGGCCGTCACCGCCCTCCATCGGGACCTGCCGTGCGTTCGGGTCGGCGAGGATCGAGACCACCGAGCGCTCCTGTTCGAGATCGTTCGAGATCGAGCTCGCCCACAGCCCGACCGCGAGCGCGACGACCGCCGCCGCAGCCGCAACCGCGCCGAGCGCGTAGGTCAGGCGGCGCCGGGGACGGAACGGCGCGACGTTCCCGCGCTCTGCGCGCGCCTCCGTGAGGATCCGCTCCCGGAGCTCCGCGGGCGGCGCCGGCGACTCGACCGCGTACGCGAGCGACCCGACGGTGTCCTGCATCCGCGCGAGGTCGTCGCGGCACTGCTCGCACGTCGCGAGGTGCTGCTCGTACTCGGCGCGCTCGCGCGCATCGAGCGCGTCCAGCGCGTAGCCGGCGGTCAGGTCGTGGAGTGCGTCGTTGGCCATGGTTCCGTTTCTGTCTCGTCGAGAATCTCGCGCAGGCGCGCGAGGCCGCTGAACATCCTGCTCTTGATGGTGCCGATCGGCAGTCCGAGCCGCTCGGCGAGCTCCGACTGCGTGAAGCCGCCGAAGTAGGCGAGCTCGAGCGCCTCCCGCTGCTGGTCGGGGAGCGAACTGAGCGCCGACTGCACGCGCTCCCGTCGCAGCCGTAGCCATGCCTCCTCGTCGGTGCCCGGCGCGGCGTCGAACTCCGGCGCGTCCTCGAGGGGCTCCGCGCGACGTCGCTCCTCCCGCCGCACGAGATCGACCGCGCGCCGGTGGACGAACGTGAGGATCCAGCTGCTCGCCTTCGCACGTCCGGCGACGAAGCGATCGGCTGTCCGCCAGACCGACATGAACGCCTCCTGCACGGCGTCCTCCGCGAGCGACTTGTCGCGGAGCACGCGCAGCGCGAGGCCGTACGCGAGACGCCCGAAGCGGTCGTACAGCGCCGCGAGCGCGGCTTCGTCTCTTCGTGCGACGAGCGCGATCAGCGCCTCGTCGGAGAGGTGCGCCAGCTCGCGGCCCACGAGGGGCGACGCTACCAGGAGAGCGGTCACGAATCTGCTTCGCCCGCGGGTCCGAACCGGTTCGCCGCGACGGGCGAATGAGCGGCGTTACGGCGGCCACCTACCACCCCGAAGGCCGCCGGGAGGAGGGACATCACATGCGCAAGCTGGTACTTGGCCTGCTGCTGGGCGCTGCCGCGATCGCCGCGATCGCGACCGCGCGCGGCTTCGGGCCAGACGCCGGACAGGCGTCGAGCCACCGCGAGGCACCGCTCATCGCGGAGGACCCGTCAGCCGACACGACCGACGTCTACGCGTTCCGCAGCCCCGACCGGCAGGACACGGTGACGCTCTTGGCCAACTGGATCCCGGCCGAGGACACGGCCGCAGGGCCCAACTGGTACACGTTCTCGCCGCGGGCCCGCTACGGGCTGCACGTCGACCAGAACGGCGACGGCAAGCCGGACGTCTCGTACCTGTTCCGGTTCAAGACGAAGGCTCCGGTCGCGTTCCTCGGGAACACGGTGCAGGAGTACTCGGTGACCCGCGTCGTCCGCGGCCGCTCGAGCGTGATCGCGAGCGGGCTGACGACGCCGCCGAACAACATCGGCCCCAGGTCGACTCCGAACTACCGTGCGCTCGCCGCTGCGGGCGTGTACGACCTGCCCGGCGGCGCGAAGGTGTTCGCCGGCCAGCGTGAGGATCCGTTCTTCGGCGACATCGGCGCGATCTTCGATCTCGTCGCGATTCGCAAGGGCACCGGCGCGACCGGCGGTGGGAAGGACTTCTTCGCCGGCTACGCGGTGCACTCGATCGCGCTCCAGATCCCGATCGCCGACCTCGACACGTCGAATCACGTGATCGGCGTCTGGGCGACGACAGAGCGGCCGTCGGCCAAGGTCGAGACGAAGCTGAAGGCCCGCAAGGTGAAGGCGAAGAAGGACGACGACAAGTGGGTCCAGGTCTCGCGCCTCGGCAACCCGCTCGTCAACGAAGTGCTGATCCCGACCGAGCTGAAGGACAAGTGGAACTCCCTCGGCCCGGACAAGGAGCAGCAGTTCGCTCGGTACTACCGCGAGCCGATCCTCGCGAAGCTGCTGAACCAGCTGTACCCGCAGTTCGGTCCCTTCCAGGAGACCGGGCGCGACGACCTCGTGCAGGTGCTGCTCACCGGCGTTCCCGGTCTGAACAACACCGGCTCGAACCTCGTCGACGTGCTGCGGATCAACCTGTCGACCCCGGTGACCGCCTCGCCGAACCGCCTCGGCGTGCTCGGCGGCGACCTCCAGGGCTGGCCGAACGGCCGGCGCCTCGGCGACGACGTGATCGACATCGCGGAGCGGGCGGTCGGCGGTGCGCTGATCGGTCATCCGCTGCCGCTCGGCGACGGCGTCGACGGCAACGACGTCGCGTACCTGGGGACGTTCCCCTACGCGGCGGATCCGTCGAGCGGGTTCGACAACGTGAAAGGGCAGCTGAAGCCGTGAGGCGGACGCTTCTCGCAGCGGCGGTGGCGGCCATTGCCGCCACCGCGGCGCTGCTCGGCGGCGCGCTCCGCTCCGAGCCGGCTCCTGCGGCGCTCGACCGGCGCGCGGAGGCCCACTCGCTCGTCGTGCTCGGGCTGGAGCTCGAGCAGCAGGCCCGCCAGACCTTTGACAGTTCGTACTACGCGCGCGCCGAGCAGGCGTTCCGCCAGGCGTCGGAGCTCGACCCCTCCGATCCCGTCGCGGTACGCGGCCTCGCGACCGTCGCGCTCAACCGGCACGAGTTCCGGCGAGCGCTTGGGCTCGCCCGGCGCGCGCGCGCGCTCGCTCCCGAGCTCGCGGCGACGCACGGCACGATCGGCGACGCGCTCGTCGAGCTCGGACGGTACGAGGAGGCGTTTGCGTCGTTCGACCGCTACGCGGAGCGCAAGCCCGGGTTCGCCGCATACGTTCGCGTCGCCTACGCGCAGGAGCTGCTCGGTCGGACCTCGGATGCCGAGGCGACCATGCAGCTCGCGCTCGCGGCTGTCCCGACCGGGCGCGAGCCCATCGCCTGGACGCTCACGCAGCTCGGCAAGCTCCGCTTCGGGACCGGCGACGTCGCCGGTGCGGCGCGCGAGTACCGACGCGCACTCCGCGTCCTGCCGAAGTACGTGCCGGCGCGGGAGGGTCTCGCGCTCACCGAGGCGGCGCAGGGGAGACCGCGGCGCGGCATCGCCGTCCTCGCGCCGGTTGCCGAGACGACGCCGCTGCCGCAGGCCGCCGCGACGCTCGGCGACCTCTACCTGATCGTCGGCGAGTCGGCGGCGGCCGCGCGCCAGGACGGTCTGCTGCGCGTCGAGGAGCGCCTCCTCGCGTCCCGCGGCGTCCGGAACGACCTCGAGACGGCGAGCCTGGACGTCGATCGCGGCATCCGCCTGCGCGAGTCGCTTGCCGCGCTGCGACGCGTCCACGCCGAGCGTCCGAGCATCGACGCCGACGACGCGCTCGGCTGGGCGCTCGTCCGGAACGGGCGATGCGCGGAGGGGCTGCGGTACGCGACTCGCGCGCTCCGACTCGGGACGCGCGACGCGACGAAGCTCTTCCACCGCGGGATGGCCGAGCGCTGCCTCGGCGACGAGCCTGCTGCGCGGCGCACGTTCCGGCTCGCGCTCGCGACGAACCCGCACTTCTCGCTCCGCTGGGCGCCGGTCGCGAGGCGGTACGCGCGATGAAGCGCCTCGCGCTCCTCGTCGTTGCGCTCGCCTCGCTGCTCGGGCCTGCGTCGGCCGCGGCACACCCGCTCGGCAACTTCACCGTGAACCGCTTCGCGGCGGTCGACGTCTCGGGCGATCGGTTGTTCGTCCGGTACGCCGCGGACCTCGCGGAGATCCCGACGTACCAGGTCGGCGGAACGGTGAGCGCTGCGAAGCTCGGTCAGCAGCTCGTTCTCCGCGTCGACGGTCGGCGCTCGACACTTCGGCTGCTCGACTCGCGAATCTCGAACAGGCCGGGCGCGGGCGGTCTTCCGACGCTCCGGCTGGACGCGGTGTTCGAGGGCCGGCGCGGCACCCGGGTCGAGCTCGTCGACCGGACGTTTGCCGGCCGGATCGGCTGGCGCGAGGTCGTCGTCCGGGCATCGCGCGGTGCGGCGGTGACACGCGCGAGCGTGCCCGCCGAGAGCGTCAGCGACGAGCTCCGGCACTATCCGTCGAGCCGCCTACGCTCGCCGCTCGCAGTCACGCGGGCGGAGGCCGTCGTCGCGCCGGGCACGGAACGCGGGGCGCCGCCATCGCTGGGGAGCGCGCTGCCGATGCACGCCGCCGGCGGCTTCGAAGGCCTCGTCTCGCACGACCTGACGGTCGGCTTCGTCCTGCTCTCGCTCGTCCTCGCGCTCTTCTGGGGCGCGGCGCACGCGCTCGAGCCGGGGCACGGCAAGGCGATCGTCGCCGGGTACCTCGTGGGCTCGCGAGGGCGGCCGCGCGACGCCGTCGCCCTCGGCGCGATCGTCACCGTCTCGCACACGCTCGGCGTGTTCGCCTTCGGGCTCGTGACGCTCGGGCTCTCGCAGTACATCGTCCCGGAGCGGCTCTACCCGTGGCTGAGCCTCGCGGCCGGCCTGCTCGTCGTGTCGGTCGGCGTCGGCGTGCTCCGCTCGCGCCTGCACGAGCTCGTACACCGCTACCTCCCGGATCACGACCACGAGCACGACCAGGGGCACACGCACGAGCGCGGCCTGCTCGGCGTCGGGATCTCGGGCGGGATCATCCCGTGCCCGACGGCGCTCGTCGTCCTGCTCGCCGCGATCTCGCTGCATCGCGTCGGCTACGGGCTCGTCCTGATCGTCGCGTTCAGCGTCGGGCTCGCCGTCGCGATCACCTCCATCGGCCTGTTCGCCGTCACCGCGCGGCGCGCGTTCGCGCGTGCGGGATTCGACGGGCCGATCGTCCGCGCGCTCCCGACCGTGAGCGCACTCGTCGTCCTCGCGCTCGGTGTCGTCATGACCGTCCGCGCGCTGCCCCAGCTCGCGTGAAAGGAGACTGAAGTGTTCGGCCTCGACGACCACATCGCTTCGCAGTCGGATGGCGCGGGACTTCTCGTCGTCGCGCTCGTCGCGATCCTGCTCGGGCTTCGCCACGCCACCGACCCGGACCACCTTGCGGCGCTCACGACCCTGGCGCCGAACGAGCCCGGCGCAGCGCGCGCCGCGCGACTCGGCCTTGCGTGGGGCTCGGGGCACGGCCTGACGCTCTTCACGTTCGGCGTCCCGGTCGTGCTCTTCCATGCGTTCCTGCCGGCTCGGCTGCAGCAGGGAGCGGAGGCGGCCGTCGGCGCGATGATCGTCGCGCTCGCGGTCTGGCTGCTCGTCCGCTGGCGGCGCGGCGAGTTCGAGACGTCGTCGCACGGACACCGTGTGCGCACGCCGCTCCAGGCGTTCCTCGTCGGGCTCGTGCACGGAATCGGCGGCAGCGCCGGCGTCGGCTTGCTCCTGATCGCGACGATCAGCTCGGAGGCGTACGCGCTCGTCGCCTTACTGCTGCTCGCCGCGTTCACCGCGATTTCGATGACGATCGTGACGAGCGGCTTCGGCTCGGCCCTCGCGAGGGCGCCGGTCGCCCGCCTCGCTCCGGTCTTCGGGGTCGGCGGGATCGCGTTCGGCGTCTGGTACGCGCTCGGCGCACTCCAGCTCGCGCCGTACGTGTTCTAATCGGAGGCCGCCCATGGCGGTCCCCGATCTCACCCGCAACGCCGTCGACGTCTTGCCGGAAGGAGGGCTCGAGCGCAAGCTCGCGCTCGACCGGCCGCTCCGCATCAAGCTCGGGATCGACGTCACCGCGCCGCACATCCACATCGGCAACGGGATTCCGCTCCAGCGGATGCGCGCGTTCCAGGACGAGGGCCACACGGGTGTCCTGATCGTCGGCGACTACACGGCGCGGATCGGCGATCCGTCCGGGGCCTCCGCCGAGCGCCCGATGCTCCCGCCGGAGGAGATCGATCGGATGGCCGAGCGGTTCTTCGAGTCGGCGTACACGATCCTCCTCCCGCAGCGAACGGAGGTGCGGTGGAACGGCGAGTGGCTCGGCGAGCTCGACTTCGCAGGTGTCCTTCGTCTCGCGAGGACCACGACCGTCGCAAGGCTGCTCGAGCGCGACGACTTCTGGAACCGCTACTCGAAGCAGCAGCCGATCTCCGTCTCGGAGCTCCTGTACCCGCTGATGCAGGCGTACGATTCCGTTGCGGTCGAGGCCGACGTCGAGCTCGGCGGCACAGATCAGCTCTACAACCTGCTCGCCGGCAGGGAGGTGATGGAGGCGTACGGGCTCGAGCCGCAGGTCGTCTTGACGACGCCGCTGATCAACTCGTGGGACGGGACGAAGATGAGCGGCTCGAAGGGCAACTACATCGCGCTCGTCGAGGATCCGAACGAGCAGTTCGGAAAGGCGATGCGGCTGCCCGACGAGATGCTCGACGAGTACTTCCGGCTCGTGGTCGAGTCGGAGGAACGCCCCGACGATCCGCTCCAGGCGAAGCTCGAGCTCGCCCGCTTCATCGTGGCGCGCGCGCACGGGGAGGACACGGCCCGCGCGGCCGAGGAGCACTTCACCCGCGTCGTCCGGGAGGGCCAGCCGCCGGAGGAGGTCACCGACCTGGAGCTCCCGCACACCGACCCGGTCCACCTCCCGAGGCTCCTCGTCGACGAGCTCGAGATCGGGTCGGCGAGCGAGGCGAGACGATTGATCTCGCAGGGAGCCGTGCGCCTGGACGGGGAGCCCGTGACCGACCTGGACGTCCCACGCGAGGAGCTCGAGGGAAAGCTCCTGCAGGTCGGGAAGCGGCGCTTCGCTCGCTTGACACCATGAGAGGGGTTGCTACTATTCCTCGGCTGCCCGAACGGGTGGCGATCCAAGGTCCCTGTCCCGACGATAACTGGAGCGCCTCGAGAGAGCATCGGATACGACCCCGAAGTTCTTTGTGTTTCGAGGCCTCCGGCGCGAGTCGGGGGCTTTTTTTCGCCGGCCAGCAGCGCGGTCTTTGAAAACTCAACAGCGTTTAAACGTCGAGATCTCGAGCCTCGGGCGTCAGCCCGCGGCGAGAGACTCAAATCCCGTCTGCCCTTCGGGGTAGACCTTTGAGCAACAAGCTCATCGCTGAAGACCGCTGCCCTCGTGGCAGCAACACATCTTCACGGAGAGTTTGATCCTGGCTCAGGACGAACGCTGGCGGCGCGCTTAACACATGCAAGTCGAGCGAGAACCAGGCCTTCGGGCCTGGGGAAAGCGGCGAACGGGTGAGTAACACGTGAGTAACCTGCCCTCGGCACCGGGATAGCCCGGGGAAACCCGGATTAATACCGGATAGCCATTCGAGCTCTCGGGTTCGAATGAAAAGGTAGCTTCGGCCTCTGGCCGAGGATGGGCTCGCGGCGGATTAGCTTGTTGGTGGGGTAACGGCTCACCAAGGCGACGATCCGTAGCTGGTCTGAGAGGACGATCAGCCACACTGGGACTGAGACACGGCCCAGACTCCTACGGGAGGCAGCAGTGGGGAATCTTGCGCAAT
>DASTHC010000002.1:0-28289 GCA_035718485.1 Gaiellaceae bacterium | reverse complement strand
TCGGCGGCGCGACCGGGCTGTGGCTGGCGGCGAACGCGCCCGAGCGGATCGAGCGCCTCGTCGTCGCGTGCAGCTCCGCCCGTTTCGGCGAGCCCGCCGGCTGGTTCGAGCGCGCAGAGCTCGTCCGAGCCGAGGGGATGGAGGCGATCGCAGACCTCGTCGTCTCGCGCTGGTTCACGCCGGAGGCGCCGCGCGAGCTGGTCGATGCACACCGCGCCATGCTCGTCTCGACGCCGCCCGACGGCTATGCGGCGACCTGCGAGGCGGTCGCGGCCTGGGACTTCCGCGACCGGCTCGGCGAGGTCCGCGCGGAGACGCTCGTCATCGCCGCCGCGGAAGATCGAGCCGCGCCGCTCGAGTACTCGAAGCTGATCGCGCAAGGCGTAGCGTCGTCGCGCCTCGTCGTGCTCGACCGCGCGGCGCATCTCGCGAACGTCGAGCGCGCGGATGCGTTCTCCGAGCTCGTCTCGGCACACGTTCGGCCGCGTGTGGAGGCGGCGTGAGCGACCAGCGCGACGATGGGATGCGCATCCGCCGCGAGGTACTCGGCGACGAGCACGTCGACCGCGCGGTCGAGCGGACGACGCCGGAGACCGAGGAATTCCAGAACTTCATCACCCGCTACGCGTGGGGCGAGATCTGGGCACGCCCGGGCCTCGACCGGCGCACGCGCAGCTGCATCACGCTGACCGCGCTCGTCGCGCTCAACCGCGAGCACGAGCTCGCGATGCACATCCGTGCAGCGCTCCGAACCGGCCTGACGCGGGACGAGATCAAGGAGGTGCTCCTCCAGTCCGCGGTCTACTGCGGCGTCCCCGCGGCGAACGGCGCGTTCGCCGTCTTTCGTGAGGTGCTGGCGACGCTCGACGACGACGCGGGCGCGTGAGCGCTTCCGAGCGGACGCAGGTCGGCATCGTCGGCGCGGGCCCGGCCGGGCTCGTGCTCGCGCACCTGCTGCACCTCGGTGGGATCGACTCGGTTGTGCTCGAGTCACGCAGTCGCGAATACGTCGAGGGCCGGATCCGCGCCGGCGTGCTCGAGCAGGGCACCGTCGACCTGCTGACCGGGATGGGCGTCGGGGACCGGCTGCGGCGCGAGGGTCTCGTGCACGAGGGCATCGAGCTGCAGTTCGAGGGCGAGCGGCACCGCATCCACTTCACCGAGCTGACCGGTGGGCGAAGCATCACCGTCTACGGCCAGCAGGAGGTCGTCAAGGACCTGATCGCCGCGAGGATCGAGAGTGGGCGACCGCTGTTCTTCGACGCCGAGGTCGTCAGCGTGGACGCGGACAGCGCCGTGATCCGCTACCGACACGACGGAGGCGACGGTGAGCTCGCGTGCGACGTCGTCGCCGGCTGCGACGGGTTCCACGGCGTCTGCCGCGACTGCATCCCCGAAGGCGTCCTGCAGGAGACCTCGCGCGAGTATCCGTTCGGCTGGCTCGGAATCCTGGCCGAAGCGCCGCCGTCGAACGAGGAGCTCATCTACGCGTACCACGAGCGCGGCTTCGCGCTCCACAGCATGCGCTCGCCGCAGCTGACGCGGCTCTACCTCCAGTGCCGACCCGACGAGCCGCTCGACGAGTGGTCCGACCAGCGGATCTGGGAGGAGCTTCGGCTGCGACTCGGGCTGCCCGGCTGGACGCTCAACGAGGGGCCGATCGTCGAGAAGGGCGTGACCGGCATGCGGAGCTTCGTCGTCGAGCCGATGCAGCACGGGCGGCTCTACCTCGCCGGCGACGCCGCACACATCGTCCCGCCGACCGGTGCGAAGGGGCTGAACCTCGCCGTGGCCGACGTCCGCGTCCTCGCGGAGGCGATCGCCGCGCACTACGCAGGCGACGACTCGCAGCTCGAGCGTTATTCGGACACCGCGCTTCGCCGGGTCTGGCGCGCGGAGCACTTCTCGTGGTGGATGACGTCGATGCTGCATCGGCTCGACGGCGGCGACGAGTTCGACGCAAGGCTTCAGCTCTCGCAGCTCGCCTACGTCTCCTCGTCGCGCGCGGCGGCGAAGTCGCTCGCCGAGAACTACGTCGGGCTCGAGTCGGTCTGAGCCGGGCGTGCGGCAGCCTGCTGCTCGCGGCGGGGATCGTGCTCGCGGGCCTGAACCTGCGCATCGCCGTCGCGAGCGTCCCGCCGGTGGTCGACGAAATCGAGAGCGACCTCGGGCTGTCCTCCGCGGCGGGCGGCCTCCTGACGAGCCTGCCCGTCCTCTGCTTCGGGGTGCTCGCGACGGCGGCGCCGGGCCTCACGCGAAGGCTCGGCGCCGAGCGGACGCTGCTCGCGGCACTCGTGCCCGTCACCTTCGGCGTGGCGCTGCGGGCGGACGCATCCGTCGGCGCGCTCTTCGCAGGGACGATCGTCGCCGGTGCCGGGATCGCGGTCGCGAACGTCGTCGTCCCTGCCGTGGTCAAGGCCCGATTCGAGGCGTGGACAGGGGTGCTGATGGGCGTCTACGTCGCGGCGCTCGGAGCCGGTGCTGCGCTCGCGGCCGGGCTGACCGCACCACTCGCGCGCGAGCTCGACGGGCAATGGAACGTGGCGCTCGCGGTGTGGGCGGTGCCCGCTGCGTTCGCGGTCGCGCTCCTCGCCGTGGGGGTCCGCCGGGACGGCACGACGTTCGGCGCCGAGGGCGGATCGACGTCGATGCTCGTGCGCGACCGCATCGCGTGGCGGGTGACGCTCTTCTTCGGCCTGCAGTCGCTCGTCTTTTATGCGGGCCTGGCCTGGCTCCCGTCGATCCTGCGCGACGGTGGCTACTCGGCGGAGTCCGCCGGCACGGCGCTCGCGCTCTACGCGCTGCTCGGGATCCCGCCGTCGCTCGTCGTGCCGGTGCTCGCCGCGAGGATGCGCGACCAGCGGCCGCTCGTCGCGGTCGCGGTCGCCTTCGAGGTCGCGGCGATCGCGGGGCTGCTGCTCGCGCCGGGGGTCGCCTTCATCTGGGTCGCGTGCTTCGCGATCGGTCAAGGTGCCGCGTTCTCGCTCGCGCTGACGCTCGTGGTGCTGCGCTCGCCCGACGCGAAGCGTGCGGCGTCGCTCTCTGCGCTCGCCCAGTCCGTCGGCTACACGATCGCGGCCGCAGGCCCGTTCCTGCTCGGCGTGCTCCACGACGCGACCGACGGGTGGCGCGCCCCGCTCGCCGCGATGCTTGCGTGCACGGCCGCGCTGCTCGTCGCGGGTTTCGGTGCGGGGAGACCCGCGCTCGTCGGCGTCAACGAAGCTCATAGAGAGAGGCGATGAAGCGGCTCGCGCTCCTGGTCGCCGTTCTCTCGCTCGCAGGCTCGGGCGTGCAGGCGGAGGCGGCGAGCCAGCCGAGGCTGCGCGTCCTGTTCGTGGGCAACAGCCTCACGTATGTGAACGACCTGCCGGCGGTCGTCGCCGGTCTCGGCGCCGCGTCGAGGCTCCCCGACGTCGAGTACCGAATGCTCGCTCCGGGCGGCTGGAGCATCGAGGACCACTGGACGATCGGCGACGCGCCGAAGGTGCTCGGGTCCGGAAACTGGGACGCTGTCGTGCTGCAGCAGGGGCCGTCTGCGCTGCCCGAGAGCCAGGTGAACCTGCGGACGTGGGCGACGCGCGCCGCCGACGACGCGCGGAAGCACGGCGTGCGGCCCGCGCTCTACACGGTCTGGCCGGAGCGCTACCGATTCGCGGTCTTCCCCGACGTGCTCGCGTCGTACCGGAACGCGGCGATCGCGTCGCGATCGGAGCTGCTCCCGGCCGGCGACGCCTGGCGCGCAGCGTGGCGGCGCGATCCGAAGCTCCGGCTCTACGGGCCTGACGGCTTCCATCCGAGCCGGCTCGGGACGTACCTCGCTGCGCTCGTGATCTACGCGGGCCTGGTGAAGGCCTCGCCCGTCGGGCTGCCGCGCGTCGTTCCGATGCCGAACGGGCGGTACTCGGTACCGCTCGGTCGAGCGCGCTCGCTCCAGCGGGCTGCCGCGGAAGCGCTTCGGAAGCGCTAGAGCGCGACGATTTCGAAGCGGGGCGGGCGTCTGCGCGTCGCCATCTGTGCAAAGATACTTTGCAAATGTCCTTTGCGCAAGCGCGGGAGGATCCGGACAGCCGCGCCGTGCGGATCGGGACGGCGGCCCAGCTCCAGGCGCTCGCCCACCCGGTCAGGCTCAGGCTGCTCGAGGCGCTCGGCCGCCGAGCGGCGACCGCAACCCAGCTCGCTCGCGAGCTCGGCGAGTCCTCGGGGAGCACGAGCTACCACCTGCGCGTGCTCGGCCGCGCCGGGATCATCGAGGAGGACAGTTCGCGGCGGCACGGGCGCGAGCGCTGGTGGCGGCGGCCCGAGGAGTCGCTCCTGCTCCCGAGCGGCTCGGACGAGCCGGACGAGAGAGCCGCGGAGCTTCGCTTGCGGTCGTACTTCGTCGAGCGCGACGACGACGCGCTCCGCACGTTCATCGACGGCGAGGACGTCCTGCCGGCCGAGTGGCGCGCGAGCGCCTTCATCGGCAACTGGACGGTCTGGCTGACGCCCGAGGAGGCGAACGAGCTCGGCGCGCGCATCGTCGCGATGCTCGAGCCCTACCGCTCGCGCGAAGAACGCCCCGAGAACGCCCGAAAGCTGCTCGCCACCTATCGCGCGCTGCCGGGCCCGGACGAGTCGTAGGCCACTCCGCCTAAACTCGCCCCCGTGGGCGGTCGTTCGGGGAAGGCGCTCCTCGCTGCCGCGCTGTCGCTCGTCGTGCCGGGGGCCGGCCAGCTCTATCTCGGCGAGCGCCGACGCGCGGTCGTGCTGTTCGCGCTCTTCGCCGCGTGCTGCGCAGCCGCGCTCGCACTCGTCGGCGTCGGACGCGAGCTCGCGCTCTCGTCGGTCGGGCGGACGCTGCTCGTCGCGCTGCTGCTCGCGAACGGCGCCGTGCTCGCGCTGCGGCTGTTCGCGATCGTCGACGCCGGACGCGGGGCGATCGCGTCGCGGTTCGCCGCCGTCGCGCTCGCGGTGCTCGCCGTCGCTGCTGCCGCGCCGCACGTCGCGGCCGCGTACGTCGCGGTGCGGGGCTACAGCGTCCTCGACGCCGTCTTCGCGAGCGAGGAGCCGAAAGACGTGCTCGGAGACGGCCGCCTGCTCCTCGCGGGCCCGCTCGTCGGACGTGCGCCGCGCGACCTCGATCCGCCGGTTCAGCGACCGCTTCGCGCGCTCCCGGGTCCGGCTCCGTCGCCCTTCCGCGGCGCGGGGCGGCCGCTCAGCGACTCGGCGAAGCTCGTCGCGGACGAGAAGGACGAGCTCGACCCTCCCTGGGTGACGATCCTCCTGCTCGGCAGCGACGAGGGCCCGCGGCAGGCTGGCGACCGCACCGACACGATGATCGTGGCCGCGATCCAGCGTGAGACCGGGCGCGCCGTGCTGTTCGGCGTGCCGCGGAACCTTGTGGGGGTCCCGGTTCGCGCCGGCTTCCGCTTCCCGGACCTCCTGAACGCGCTCTACCAGTTCGGAAACCGGCGACCCGAGCTCTTCCCCGGCGGCCGCGACCCCGGCGCGACTGCGCTCAAGCAGACGATCTCGCGTCTGCTGGGCCTCCGGATCGAGTACTACGCGATGGTCGACCTGAACGGCTTCGTGCAGATGGTCGACGCCCTCGGCGGCGTGCGCGTCCGCGTCAAGGAGCGGCTCGTCGATGAGGTGACGCGGCCGGCGTGGGGGGAGACGAAGCCGAAGATCGACGTCTACCCGGGCCGCACGTACAGCTTCACCGGCCGCACCGCGCTCGCGTACGTGCGGTCGCGGAAGGCCTCGAACGACTACCGGCGCATGGCGCGGCAGCGCTGCTTTCTCAGCGCGCTCGCCGACCAGCTCGACGTCGCGTCAGTTCTTCGTCACTTCGGCTCGCTCGCCGACGCGGTGCAGTCGAGCGTCCGCACGGATATCCCGCTCGACCGCGCGCCCGACCTCGCGCGGCTCGCCGCCGGGGTCGACCGCAAGCAGACGCTGACGGAGACGTTCGGCCCGCCGTACTTCGCGGGACGGCGGTGGGACCGCTTCCCGTACCCGAACGTCGGGAAGATCCAGGCGGCGGTGCGCGACGCGATCCTGCATCCGGAGCTCGCGCGCGAGCGGAGGCAGATCTCGTCGGCGAGCTCGTCCTGCTGAGTTAGAACACGAGGTAGACGACCTCGCCGACCATCGACGGCTTCTCCTCGCCGCGCACCTCCATCTGCACCGCGACGCGGTAGAGGACGCCGTCGCCGCGCGGCTCGCTCGAGACGAGCGTCGCGTGCACGCGGACCTCGGCGCCCGACTTGACCGGCGCGGTGAAGCGCACCTTCTCCGTCCCGTAGTTGATGCCCATCCGCGCGTCGCTGATGCTCAGCACCTGCGAGAGCAGGAACGGCAGCAGTGCGAGCTGCAGGTACCCGTGTGCGACGGTCGTGCCGAACGGTCCCTGCGCCGCCATCTCCGGGTCGACGTGGATCCACTGGTGGTCGTGCGTGCCTTCGGCGAAGAGTTCGATCTGCCGCTGGTCGATCGTCGTCCAGTCGCTCGCGCCGAGGTCGAGCCCGTCGGCCTGCGCGAGCTCCTCGAGGGTGAGGGTCGTCATGCCTCTACCTTCTCATGCAACCGCGCGCGGAGCGCCTTGCGGTCGACCTTGCCGACGGGCGTGAGCGGCAGCGCGCCGACGACGTGCACCTCGCGCGGGTACTTGTAGCCGCCGATCCGCTCGCGCGACCATGCGACGAGCTCTGCCGGGTCGAGTTTGTGGCTCAGAGCCACGAACGCAACGACCTCCTCGCCGCACTCGGCGTCGCGGCGGCCGACGACGGCGGCGCCTTCGACCGCGGGATGCTCGAGCAACGCCTCCTCGACGTCGCGCGGGAAGACGTTGAAGCCGCCGCGGATGATCAGGTCCTTCTTGCGGTCGACAACGTAGAGGTAGCCGTCCTCGTCGAGCCGCCCGAGATCGCCGGTGTGGAGCCAGCCGTCGCGCAGCGCGTCGGCGGTCTGCTCCGGCGCGCGCCAGTAGCCGCGCATGACGAGCGGGGAGCGCACGCAGATCTCCCCGACCTCGCCGGTCGCGAGGTCGCGGTCATCGTCGTCGAGGATGCGGACCTCGACCTCGGGAAGCGGCTGCCCGACCGAGCCGAGGCGTCCCTTCCCGGGCCGCGTCGTCGAGACGAGCGCCGACGTCTCGGTCAGCCCGTAGCCCTCGCGGATCTCGGTCTGCGGCAGACGGCGCCCGAGCTCGTGAACGACCTCCGGCGCGAGCGGTGCGGCGCCGGACGCGATGTAGCGGAGCTCCGAGAGCTCGTAGTCCTCGAGCGGCTGCGCCAGCAGCAGGTGGAGCATCGAGGGCACGACCGCCACGATCTGCGAGCGGTGCTCCTGGGCGAGCTGCAGCCATCCCTCCGGGTCGAACCAGCGCATCAGCACGTGGCGGCCGGGCTCCGTCGCATGGAGGCCGACGCACGTCACGAGGAGGCCGAACGCGTGCGAGAGCGGGAGCGAGGTGAGCGAGCGGACGATCCCGGGCACGCGGCCGGAGTCCTCGGCCGCCTTGCCCGCCATCCAGAGGCTCTCGTGCGAGAGCATCACGCCCTTCGCCCTGCCGGTCGTGCCGCCGGTGTACATGAGCGCCGCGAGCTCCGAGTCCGCGAGCTCGACGATCGGCGACTCGCCGCCCGACTCGAGCTCGGCGAACTCGTCGGTCGAGACGACGCGCGCGCTCGGCGCGGCTTCACGCGCGGTGTCGGCGAACTCGGGCGTCGCGATCACGACTTGCGCCTCCGCGTCGTCGACGATGTGCTTCAGCTCTGGCGGCGGGAGCAGGAAGATCGCCGGCGTGACGACCGCGCCGATCCGCCAGAGCGCGTTGTAGGCGATCCCCACCTCGGGACAGTTCGCCATGAGCACGACGACGCGATCGCCGGGCGCGACGCCGGCATCGCGCAGCCCCGTCGCGAGCCGGCGCGCACGCTCGTGGAGCCGCCCGGACGTGTGCCAGGCGCCTTCGAAGAAGAGCGTGTCGTGGTCGCCGTGCCGCTCGAGCAGCTGCTCGGCGAGCAGCGCCAGATTCTTCTCAGCCAACTTCGCGCATCGAGCGGCCGCCGGCCTTGCCCATCAGCTCCATCATCCCCTCGGGCGCCGCCCCGTCCGGGAACCGCTCGAGGAGCTGCGCGAGGAAGTCGTCGGGCTCCCAGCCGTCGTCGGACGCGATCAGCTCGCCGGCGTCCCAGCCGCGGAGCACGTTGACCGACCCGCCCCAGACGAAGAAGCACTGGCCCGTGATCCCCTGCGCCTCGTCGGAGGCGAGCGCGACGACGATCGGCGACATGTTCGCGGGATCGAGTGGATCGAACACGCCCTCCTCGGGCTTCGGCAGCTCGCCGAACGTCACCTCGGTCATCCGCGTGCGCGCGTTGGGCGCGATGCAGTTGACGGTGACGCCGTAGCGCGCGAGCTCCTGCGCGGCGATCAGCGTGAAGCCCGCAATCCCGGCCTTCGCGGCGCCGTAGTTCGCCTGGCCGACGTTGCCGAAAACGCCCGAGGGGCTGGACGTGTTGATCACGCGCCCGCGTACCTCGTCGCCCTCCTTCGAGCGCTCGCGCCAGTACGCCGCGGCATGCCGCGTCGGCGCGAAGTGGCCCTTCAGATGGACGGCGATCACGGCGTCCCACTCCTCCTCGGTCATGTTCACGAGCATGCGGTCGCGGAGGATCCCGGCGTTGTTGACGAGGATGTCGAGCCGGCCGTAGCGCTCGATGGCGCGGCCGATCATGTGCTCGGCGGCGTCGAAGTTCGAGACGTCGTCGTAGCTCGCGACCGCCTGGCCACCGGCCGCGATGATCTCGTTGACGACGCTCTGCGCCGGCGTCGCGTCCGTCCCCTCGCCGGCGAGCGAGCCGCCAAGGTCGTTCACGACGACCTTCGCACCGGCACGTGCGAGCGCGAGCGCGTGCTCGCGGCCGATGCCGCGCCCGGCGCCGGTGACGATCGCGACCTTGCCTTCGAGAGACGGCACGAGTGGGCTTCGTACCACGTCCGACCCTGCCTGACAAGCGAGCTTGAACCGCCCGTGGCGCTCGGTCAGGATCCCGTCCTCGACCAACCGACAGGCAGAGGGGCTACATGATCCAGGAGTTCAAGGACTTCCTGTTCCGGGGGAACATCATCGAGCTCGCCGTTGCGTTCGTGATGGGCGTCGCGTTCGCTGCGCTCGTCAACTCGTTCGTCGACAACCTCGTCATGCCGGTCATCGCGATGATCATCGGCAAGCCCGACTTCAGCGACCTCACGTTCACGATCAACGACGCGGTCTACCGCTACGGCGCCTTCATCACCGACGTGATCCAGTTCCTCGCGATCGCTGCGGCGGTCTTCTTCTTCATCGTCAAGCCCGTGCAGGCGATGGCCGCCCGCAGGCAGCGGACTCCCGTCGAGGAGGGGATGCCCGACGAGGAGCGCCGCCACCAGGAGCTGCTCGCGGCGCTCGGTCAGGTCGGAGGGCGCTAGGGAATGGATCGCGGCGTCGTCCTCACGGAGATCGGACGCTTCGGCGTCGAGGACGTCATGCTCGACGAGCCCGGTCCCGGCGAGGTACGCGTCGGGATCGAGGCGAGCGGTGTCTGCCACTCCGATCTGCACGTCGTCGAGACCGGGTTCGGCCATCCGTTCCCCGTCTTGCTCGGGCACGAGGGCGCCGGGATCGTCGAGGCAGTCGGCGAAGGCGTCGACCGCGTCGCGCCGGGCGACCGCGTCGTCCTCGGCTGGCGCTCGCCGTGCGGCGAGTGCCGTTGGTGCGCTCGCGGCGCGCGGCAGCTCTGCCGGACGCCTCGCGCCGCCCCGCAGCGAATGCGTGCCGACGCCGGCGTCCTCACGGGCGTCTTCGGGCTCGGAACGTTCGCGACACGCGCGATCGTCAGCGCCGACGCCGCCGTCAAGATCCCGGACGGCCTCCCCGCCGAGCAGGCGTGTCTGCTCGGCTGTGCGGTCGCGACCGGCGTCGGGTCGGTGCTGAAGACAGCACAGGTATGGCAGGGAGCGCGCGTGGGTGTGATCGGCTGCGGTGCGGTCGGCATCTGCGTCGTGCAGGGCGCACGCATCGCGGGCGCGTCGGAGATCCACGCGGTCGACCTCGATGCACGCAAGCTCGAGGCGGCCGGCCGCTTCGGCGCGACGCACATGGGCGCGGGCGAGCGCCTCGACTTCGTCTTCGACGTCGTCGGCCGTCCCGAGACGGTCGCGCAGGGGATCGGGATGCTCGGCCATGCCGGCACGCTCGTCTACATCGGGCTCCCGCAGCCCGACTCCGAAGCGGTGCTGCCGCTCCAACGGGTCTTCGATCGCCGGATGCGCTTCCTCGTCTCGCACGGCGGCGACCACGTGCCCGAGGAGGACTTCGCGCGCTTCGCCCAGCTCGCGCTCGACGGCGAGCTCGACCTTGCCGCGATGGTGACGAAGACGATCGGCCTCGAGGACGTCGCGCACGCGTTCGAGGAGATGCGCGCGGGCGACGTGATTAGATCGGTCGTTCGCCCGTGAGAGTCCCGCCGCCAGTCGCCGAGCTGCTCGGAATCGAGCTCGTCGGCGTGGAAGGCGGCGAGTGCACGATGAAGCTCGAGGTCGGGCAGCAGCACTCGAACCCGATGGGCACGCTGCACGGCGGGATCATCGGCGACCTCGCCGACGCCGCGATGGGCATGGCGTACTACTCGACGCTCGAGCCCGGCGAGTCGTTCGCGACGCTCGAGCTCAAGCTCAACTTCCTGCGCCCGTTCTGGACCGGGACGCTGCTCGCGCGCGGCTGGGTCGTCCATCGCGGGCGGTCGGTCGGGATGACCGAGTGCGACGTCGTCGACGAGCGCGACCGGCTGATCGCGAAGGCGACGAGCACGTGCATGACGCTCCGCGGCGACGCGGCCGAGGGGCGTTAAGGTGGCGGAGCATGGTTGAGACGCTCGACTCGGTCCTGAGAGAGCGGCTGCGGTCGGTGCTGGACGGGCGGCCCGCGACGGAGGCCGAGCTGCGCAAGCTGATCGAGGAGGCGGGCGCGTGCGCGCTCCTCCTGCGGGGGCAGCTCAACCGGACCGAGCGCCGGCTTTCCGAGCTCTCAGCCGATCCGGAGACCTCGCTCACCGACCTCGCTTCGGCGCTCAGGGAGGCGCAGGCGCTCCGGCCTCAGCTCGACGAGCTGGACGAGATCCTCGGCGCGCTTCAGGAGCGGGCGCGGGAGACCCGCCGCTCGTGGGTCACCTACGCGTCGTCGCCCAGCACGTCGTCGATCAGCGACAGGTAGTCGGCGTCGTCCTCGGCGCGCCAGCCGCGCACGAGGTGGCGGCGCGCGAGCAGCTCCGCACTTTGTGGCTCTGAGCCACGAAGCTCGGCGACCTGGAGCGACCGCACGAGCTCCTCGATCTGGCGGCGGCCGTGGAGCGCGCCCCATGTCGGCTCGGCGATCGCGCGCTCGAGGCGCGGCGCGAGGTCGGGTGCCTGCGCGCGCTCGACCGCCACCTCGACGGCGCCGAGCCGCTCCAGGTCGCGCAGCACCTGCGCGCAGAGGACGTTGTGCGTGCCCTCCCAACTCTCGAAGACGATCGCGTCGCGGTAGAGGCGCGGGAGCGGCGAGAAGTCCTCGATCGTACCGTTGCCGCCGAGCGCCTCGATCCCGCGGTGGACGACGCGCGTCGCGGCGATCGACGTCACGTACTTGTTCGCGTTCACGAGGATGCGGTGCCACGCGACGTCCTCGTCGCTCGCCGACTCCTCGTCGATCCGCGCGACGAGGTCGGTCAGCGCGAGGGACGATGCGAGCGCGGCCTGCGACTCGGCCTTCATCACCGCGAGGTTCTCGCGCACGAGCGGGAACGCGCCGATCGGCTTGCCAAACGCAGTGCGGACGCGGGCGAAGCGCGCCGCTTCCAGGTACGCGCGGCGCATCAGCCCCGCGGAGCCGAACGCGTTGAGCCAGCGCGACGTGTTGAGCACGACGCCCGCTGCGATCCGGAATCCCTCGTCGAGCTCGCCGAGCGGAAATCCGAGCGCGTCGTCGAACTCGATCTCCCCGGTCGCGAGCGCCCGCGTTCCGAGCTTGTCCTTCAGGCGGCGGATGCTGAAGCCGTTGCGCGAGCCGTCCACCTCGTGCGGGACGAGGAAGCATGCGATGCCAGCGGTGCCGGCCGGCGCGCCGTCGGGGCGGGCGGTGACGACGAACTGGTCGGCGTCGGCGACCGAGCAGAACCACTTCTCGCCCGAGAGCCGCCACACCTCGCCGTCGCGCGACGCTGCGACCGTGTTGGCACCGACGTCCGAGCCGCCCTGGCGCTCGGTGAGGAACTGCGCCCCGCGCTGTGCGCGGTCGTAGTCGCGCTCGAGGAGCGGCGGCAGGAACCGCTCGCGCAGCTCGTTGGAGGCGTGGCGGCGCAGCGCCCGCACGAGCCCAGCCGTGCAGACGACCGGGCACGAGTGCCCGCCCTCGCCGGCGTGGGCCAGGAGGTAGAGCAGGGCGGCCTGCTCGTGCGCGCCGGCCGCGAGCACGCCCGACGCCCAGACCGCGCGCGCCGCCGTCTCGTGGGCCGGGTCGAAGACGACCCGGTGGCCGTCGGTCATCGGCCGGTCGCGCCGCCGCTCGAGCTCAGCGACTGCCGGGTCGATCACCTGCGCGACGGTCTCGCCGAAGCCGCTGAGCCCATCGATCCCGAGCACGTTGAGCGCCGGGTCGTAGAAGGTCGTCGGCCGGCCCGACTCCCACTCCGCCAGCGGATCCACGTCCACGACTGTACTGGCGCGTCGAACGATGGTTCAATTGCGCCATCGACCTCCGCGACACACCCGACGAGGCTGCGTTCCGCGAAGGCGTTCGCGCCTGGCTCGAGGCGAACCTGCCCGCGGGCGACCCGCGCGAGTGGTCGCGGAAGCTCTACGACGCGGGCTACGCCGGGCTGACCTGGCCGGAGGAGTACGGCGGCAAGAGCGCGCCGTACAGCCATCAGGCGATCGTGCTCGAGGAGTTCGCGCGGTCCGAGGCGCCGGGTCACATGGGCGTGATCGGCCTCGGGATGGCGGGGCCGACGATCATGGCGCACGGCACCGAGGAGCAGAAGCGACGCTACCTCTCGAAGATCCTCTCGGCCGAGGAGATCTGGTGCCAGGGCTTCTCGGAGCCCGGCGCAGGCTCCGACCTCTCCGCGGTTCGCACGAGGATCGACGACCAGGGCGACCACTTCGTGCTGAACGGCCAGAAGGTGTGGTCGTCGTTCGCGCACATCGCCGACTTCTGCATCCTCATCGGGCGCAGCGACCCGGACTCCGAGAGCCACGCCGGCCTGACGTACGTCATCGTCGACATGAAGGCGCCGGGCGTCGAGGTCCGCCCGCTGAAGCAGATCACCGGCGAGGCGGAGTTCAACGAGATCTTCCTCACCGACGCCGTCGTTCCGAAGGAGAACCTCCTCGGCGAGATCGGCTCGGGCTGGCAGGTCGCGATGACGACGCTGCTGCACGAGCGCGGGACGCTCGGCTTCGCGCTCAGCGGCGTGCTCGAGGCGCAGGTGCGCCGGCTCGTCGCGCTCGCGAAGGAGCGGAACGGCCACGATGCGATCGTCCGCGACCGGATCGCGAACGAGTGGATCGTGCAGCAGGCGCTGAAGATGACGAACTACCGCTCGCTGACGGCGCTGATGAAGACCGGCATCCCGGGCCCCGAAGGCTCGGCGGTCAAGCTCGCATGGTCCGAGGCGAACCAGCGGCTGACGAAGCTCGCGATGGAGCTCCTCGAGGGCGAGGACGACGGCTACTGGCGCCACCAGCAGCTGCGCTCGCGCGGCAACACGATCGAGGCCGGGACGAGCGAGATCCTGCGCAACATCATCGCCGAGCGCGTGCTCGGCCTCCCGAGGAGCAGGTGATGCAGTTCGCGTTCACGGAAGAGCAGGAGCTGCTGCGGCGCGAGGCGCTCGGCAACGGCGGCTGGTCGCGCGACGAGGTCGCGGGTGCGGAGCTCTCGTTCCTCGACCGCGCCGTCCTCTACGAGGAAGCGGGCCGCGCAAACGTCGGGGAGTCGCTCTTCGACGACTCGCGGCCCGAGGACGAGCGGCTCGCCGCGCTCTCGCTCGAGGCCGTCGGCATCTCCGCGAAGGCGCTCGAGCTCGGCGTCGAGTACGCGTCGACGCGCGAGCAGTTCGGGCGGAAGATCGGCGTCTACCAGGCCGTCTCGCACCAGCTCGCAGACACGTACGTCGAGACGGAGCTCGCGCGGTCGCTCGCGTACTGGGCGGCGTGGTGCGTCTCCGAAGGGGACGAGCAGGCGCCCGTCGCCGTCGCCGCCGCGAAGGCCTACGCCGGCGACGCGGCCGTTGCGGCGTGCGAGCGCTCGATCCAGGTCCACGGCGGGATCGGCTTCACGTGGGAGCACGTGCTGCACACCTATTACAAGCGCGCACTCGCGATCCAGGCGTACGGCGGCTACGGGCGCGTGCACCGCGCTACTGTCGCCGCGCACCTGTTGGACTGAACCCGAGGAGGACGAGATGAAGGGCCAGATGATGGACTTCCAGCTGACGCTTCCGCCGCTCCTGCGGCGCGCGGAGACGTTCTTCAGCGACAAGGAGATCGTCACCCGGCTCCCCGACAAGAGCTTCCATCGCTACACGTACCGCGACATGGCGCGACGCGCGAAGCAGCTCGCCGTCGCACTCGACAAGGCCGGCCTGCAGAAGGGCGACCGCGTCGCGACGCTGTGCTGGAACCACTACCAGCACATGGAGGCGTACTTCGGGATCCCGTGCGGCGGCTTCGTGCTGCACACGCTCAATCTCCGCCTGCACCACGAGGACATCGGCTACATCGCGAAGCACGGCGGCGACAAGGCCGTCATCGTCGACAGGAGCCTGCTGCCGCTCCTCGACGCGTTCAAGGGCTCGACCGACATCGAGCACGTCTTCGTCGTCGAGGACTCCTACGAGGAGCTGCTCGCGACGGCCGACGCCGACGAGTGGTCGGAGCCGGAGCTCGACGAGGACGACGCAGCGGCGATGTGCTACACGAGCGGCACGACGGGCCGGCCGAAGGGCGTCGTCTACTCGCACCGCTCGACGATCCTGCACGCGCTCGGCGTGGCGTCGATCTCGCCGCTTGGGCTGCGTGTCTCGGAGGAGGATGCGCTGCTCCCGGTCGTGCCGATGTTCCATGCGAACGCGTGGGGCTACCCCTACCTCGCGGCGATGATCGGCTCGAAGCTCGTCTTCCCGGGCCCCTACCTCGACCCCGAGAGCCTCCTCGAGGACTTCGTCGAGGAGCACGTGACGTGGACGGCGGGCGTGCCGACGATCTGGCTCGGGATGCTGCAGCTGCTCGACGCGAATCCGGGCAAGTGGGATCTCTCCGCCATGAAGGGGATGCTCGTCGGCGGCTCCGCCGTGCCGCGCGCGATGATCGCGGGGTACAAGGAGCGCCACGGCCTCAACGTCGTGCAGGGCTGGGGGATGACGGAGACCTCGCCGGTTGCTTCGGTCACCGACTTCACCGGCGACCTCCGGAACGCCGACCTGGACACGAAGTTCGACTTCGTCGCGATGGCAGGGATGCCGCTCCCGCTCGTCGAGCTGCGCGTGATGGCCGACGGCAAGGAGCTGCCGTGGGACGGCGAGTCGATGGGCGAGCTCGAGGTGCGCGGGCCGTGGGTCGCGTCGGCGTACTTCGACGACGAGGAGCTCCAGGACCGCTGGACGAGCGACGGCTGGTTCCGGACCGGCGACATCGTCTCGATGCACCCGCGCGGCTTCGTGCAGATCAAGGACCGCTCGAAGGACGTGATCAAGTCCGGCGGCGAGTGGATCTCGTCCGTCGAGCTCGAGAACAAGATCATGGGGCACCCGGCCGTCGCGGAGGCGGCGGTGATCGCGATGCCACACGAGAAGTGGGCGGAGCGTCCGCTCGCGGTCGTGGTCCTCAAGGAGGGGCAGGCGGCGACGGAGGAGCAGCTGCGCGAGCACCTCTCCGGCCAGTGCGCGAAGTTCTGGATCCCCGACCGCTTCGAGTTCGTCGACGAGATCCCGAAGACGGCGGTCGGCAAGTTCAAGAAGACCGCGCTCCGCGAGATGTTCGCCGTCGAGGAACCTGCCGAGACGCCCGTCGCGACGTCTTGAGGGCCGTCCTCCTCCGGGAGACGGGCGGACCCGAGCAGCTCGAGCTCGGGGAGGTCGATCAGCCCGAGCCCGCGGAGGGTCAGGTACTCATGCGCGTTCGAGCGGCCGGGATCAACTTCCTCGACGTGCTCGTGCGGCAGGGGCGGTATCCGCAGATGCCGGAGCTGCCGACGGTTCCGGGGTCCGAGGTCGCGGGTGAGGTCGACGGCCGGCGGGTCATGGCGCTGCCGCGCGCGGACGGCGGCGGGTACGCGGAGTGGGTCGCGGTCGACGAGTCGCTGCTCGTGCCGCTGCCCGATGGGGCGTCGTACGAGGAGGGCGCCGCGTTCCTGCTGACGTTCCTGACCGTGTGGATCCCGTTGACACGGCAGGTGCGCCTGGGCGAGGGGGCGACCGTCCTCGTCCACGCGGGCGCCGGCGGCGTCGGCTCGGCGGGGATCCAGGTCGCGAAGCACCTCGGGGCGCGCGTGATCGCGACCGCGTCGTCGGAGGAGAAGCTCGAGGTCGCGCGCTCGCTCGGCGCCGACGAGGCGCTGCTCTACGACGGGTTCGAGGAGCGCGTGAAGGCCGACGTCGTGCTCGATCCGGTCGGCGGGGAGGTCTTCAAGCGGTCGCTCGCGACGCTGAACCCGCTCGGGGTGCTCGTCGGACTGGGTTTCGCCGGCGGGTGGTGGGAGCCGCTCGATCCGGCGCCGCTCGTCGGTCGGAACGTCGGCGTCGTCGGTTTCTACCTCGGACGGCTGATGCGGCACCGGCCGGAGGTCGTGCGCGACGCGATCGCGGAGATCGTCGCGCTCTGGGAGTCGGGCGCGGTCCGGCCGCTCGTCGGGGCGACGTTCGCGCTCGACGATGTCGCGGAGGCGCACCGGCTCGTCGAAGAGCGCCGGAGCGTGGGCAAGGTTGTCCTCGTTCCGTAGCGCGCTCGTCACGGGCGGGCGCTCGGGGATCGGCCTCGCGATCGTCGAGGCGCTCACGCGCGACGGCGTGGGCGTGCGCGTGCTCGACGTCGTCGACGGCTTCGACGTCTCGGATCCTGTGGCGTGGGAGAGCGTCGTCGAGCCCGTCGACCTCGCCTGCCTGAACGCGGGCGTCGTCAGCGGCGAGCGGTTGATCGGCCGCATCTCGGACGAGCAGTACCGGCGGATCGTCGGCGTCAACGTCGACGGCGTGGTCTTCGGTGTCCGGCGGCTCTCGCGCGTGATGCGGAGCGGCTCGATCGTCGTCACGGCGTCGCTCGCAGGACTGACGGCGATGGAGAACGATCCGCTCTACGCGCTGACGAAGCACGCGCTCGTTGGGTTCGTGCGCTCGGTCGCGCCGCAGCTCGCCGAGCGGGGGATCCGGCTGAACATGGTCAATCCGGGCATCGTCGATACGCCGCTGCTCGGCGACGAGGGCCGCGAGGCGCTCGAGGCGGCGGGCTTTCCGCTGCTTCAGCCCGAAGAGGTTGCGTCGGCCGTGCTTCGTGCCGCCGAGGACGAGGACGTGGGGCAGGCGTGGGTCCTGCAGCCGGGGCGCGAGCCTTTGAAGTTTCGCTTCCCCGGTGTCCCCGGGCCGCGTGTGCCCGGCAAGGAAGGGATGGTCCCGCAGCTGTGAGCGAGGTCGAGCCGGACGAGCGACGTCCGTGGGAGGACGTTCCGCCCGATGTTCCGCACGTGTGGCGGACGCTCGGGTACCGGCGGCCGATCGCTGAGCCGGGTCGGGTGGTCGTCGAATGGGATGCGGGTGCCGATTACGCGTTTCCCGCGGAGTCAGGGCACATCATCCACGGCGGCCTGGTCGCGACGATCCTCGACACGGCGATGGGCGGCGCGTGCTGGTCGCTCCTGGAGCCGGACGAGACGTTCCTCACTGCCGACCTCCATACCGAGTTCCATCGCGCGACGCGACCGGGAACGCTGCGCGCGGACGGCCGGGTCGTCCATCGAACGCGCCGGGTGATGTTCTGCGCCGCCGAGCTCTACGACGCGGAGGGAACGCATCTCGCGAGCGCTCGCTGCACGCAGGTTCTCAGGAGCGCTCGGTAGGCCGCTGGGGCTCGTAACACAGTGTCACGAGCCTGTGGACCACCGAGCGCGCGGTGGTTCGGAGGGTTCGTGACACCGTGTCGCTTGGGAGAAACGGCGCAGAGTTGACACACGGCGGAAGACGCCCGGCCGCGACGATGTGAGCCGTGTCGTCGCTCGCGTTCGCGCCACGCATCTCGCCCAAGCTGCTCGACGCGATCGTCCGGATCGACGACCGCCGCCTGCCGATCGCCGAGGTGAACCGTCGCGTCGGTCGTGCCGCGTGGAAGCTCGGGCTGCCGAAGCCGAGCTACCAGCGCGTGCGCGAGCTCGTGCACGCCGCACGTTCGATTCGCAGAGGCCCGACGACGATGAGCGTGCTCATGGACGTCGCGCTTCGCGTCCGGCCGCCCGAGGCGTTCATCGACCACCTCTCGACGGTCGGCCTGCCGCCGTACGACGAGACTGCAGGCCTCGAGCCTCCGTGATCAGCGCAGAACGCGAACGGGCGTGCCCGGCCGAACGTACCGCTTGAGCACGAGCATCGCGCGGTTCGCGACTCTGATGCACCCGTGTGAGACCGCGCGGCCGAGGAGCCACGGCATGCTCGTCCCGTGGATCCCGACGACGCCTCCACCGGGCCAGTCGCTCAGCGGCGCGTAGCCGCTCGTCGCGAACGCGTAGACGCCGAGGAACGGATCCGCAGGCGTGAACGCGCCCGTCACGTAGAACGTCCCGAGCGGGGTCTCCATCTTCGGTGCACCCACGGCAACGCGGGTCCGCAGCAGGAGCCGGCCACGGTCGCGAAGCTCGAGGATGCGGGCCTTCCGATGCACCACGATCTCGCGCCGGACCGGCGTCAATGACACGGACGGAGCCGCGACCCAGCCGGTCCGACCGTTCGGCCGCCCGGGCAGGCTGACCCGGTACCACGTCGCACCGCCCTCCGCGTCCGTGACGACGTCGAGCGCGAGCACCACGCGCCGCCGGTAGTCCGGGAGGAACTCGCCCAGGACGGCGATCCTCCGCGACGAGACGTCGGGCTCCGCTCGCACCGCTACCCGCGGCCAGGCGAGCTGCCCTACGGCGGGCAGCTCGACCGGCGCGGGTGCTCCCCGCGCCCCTGGAGCCGCAGCCAGGAGCGCGAGGATCGCGAAGGCGAGCGCGCTAGCCGCTGACCGGCGGACGGAAGACACCGATCAGCCCGACGCGCTGGACGCCACAACGAGGCTGGTTGACCACCGAGACGCGAGCGATGCCGGGCTTCTTCGGCTTGACGCCGATCCGTGCCACGCCGTTCGCGTTCGTCCGACCCGACGCCGAGAGCCCGGCGCCGCGGACGATCACGCGAACCCGGCTCATCGGCCGTCCGCCCTGCGTCGTCACGACCGCCACGAGCACGTGCCTGCGGCCGACGAGGAGCGTCCGCGGCCGGACGACGAGCGAGGTGCACGTCGGCGGAGGCGGTGCGAACGGACCCTGGATGAGCGTCGGCTGCGTCGCCGTGTTGTTCGCCGTGTTCGACTCGGGGTCGGAGCCGACCACGGTCGCGGTGTTGAAGATGGTTCCGGGCGAGGTCGGCCGGACGACGATCGTGATCGTCACCGAGCCGCCCGGCAGGATCGTCCCGAGCGAGCAGCTGACGAGCGCGCCGCCGGTGCACGAGCCCTGGTTCGTCGCGACCGAGACGAAGCTCGCCGCTGCAGGAAGCGAGTCCGCAACCTGGACGCCCGTCGCCGTCACCGTGCTCTGGTTCGTGACCGTCAGCGTGTAGGTGAGGGTCCCGCCGACCGACGCCGGGTCCGGGTCGTCCGTCTTCGTGATCACGAGATCCGTGAGCGCCGGAGGCGGAGGCGGGGGAGGCGGCGGCGGGGGCGGAGGAGGCGGCGGCACGTCGTCGTTCGTGACGGTGCAGGTCTTCGTCTGCCCGTTCGCGATCGTGCCGTTGCAGTCCGCCGAGAAGCTCGACGCGTAGCCCGCGTGCGCGTCTTCGCGGACGCCGTAGCTTCCGGCGTCGAGGCTCACCGTCGTGCCGGGTGCGCCGGCGCCCGCGAAGCTGGCGGGGGAGGGACCCCCTCCGCTGACGCGGAGCGTGAAGTCGGACGCCTTGGCCGTGCCGCCGTTGTCGTTGACGACGTTCTTGATCACGACGAGCTTGGCGGGCAGGTCGTCGTTCGTCACCGTGCAGGTTCGCTGCTGACCGACGCCGATCACGCCCTCGCAGCCTTCGGAGAAGCTCGCCGCATAGCCCACATGTGCGTCCTCGCTGACCGAGTAGCCGCCGGCGTCGAGCTGGATCGTCTTGCCGGGCGCGCCAGCCCCGGCGAACGACTGGCCACCGGCGTGAAGCGTGAAGTCGCCTGCGACGGCAGTCCCGCCGTCGTCGTTGACGACCTTCTTGATCACGATCAGCACGCCGGGCTCGTCGTCGTTCGTGACGGTGCAGGTCTTCGTCTCACCGTTCCCGATCGTGCCCGAGCAGTCGGCCGAGTACGTGGCGGCGTAGCCCGACGGGCCGGTCTCGCCGACGTCGTACGAGCCCGCCGGAACTGCCCGCGTCGTCCCGGGCGACTCCTCGCCGGCGAACGAGATCGAGCCGTTGATCGACATGGTGAAGTCGTCCGCGACCGCCGTGCCGCCGTTGTCGTTGACGACGTGCTTGACGACGATGAGCTGACCTGCTGCGTCGTCGTTCGTCACAACGCAGGTCTTCGTCTCGCCGTTCGCGATCGTCCCCGCGCAGTCCGGGGACAGACTCGCGCCGTAGCCGGCATACGCGTCCTCGGTCACGGAGTAGCTGCCGGCGTCGAGCTCGACCGTCTTGCCCGGCGCGCCGACCCCGGCGAACGACTGGCCGCCGACGTGGAGCGTGAAGTCTCCGGCGACCGCGTTTCCGCCGTCGTCATTGACGACGTTCTTGATCACGATCAGCTTGCCGGGGCGGTCGTCGTTCGTCACGGTGCAGGTCTTCGTCTGACCCGGCGCGAGCGTGCCCGAGCAGTCCTGGGAGAAGCTCGCCGCGTACGCGGAGTTCGGATCCTCCGTCACGGAGTAGCCGCCCGCATCGAGGCTCACGGTCGTGCCGGGCGCGCCTGCGCCGGCGAACGTCTGCCCGCCGACGTGGAGCGTGAAGTCGGCCGCGACCGCAGAGCCGCCGTCGTCGTTCACCACGTTCTTGACGACGATCAGCTTGGCCGCCTGGTCGTCGTTCGTGACCGTGCAGGTCTTCGACTCTCCAGGTGCGAGGGAGCCGGTGCAGTCAGCCGAGTACGAGGCCGCATAGCCGCTGGGGCCCGACTCGGCGACGCTGTACGACCCGGCGTCGAGCGTCCGGCTCGTGCCGGGCGCCTCCGCGCCGGGGAAGGAGATCGAGCCGTTGATCGACATCGTGAAGTCGGCGGCCGTCGCGCTCCCGCCGTTGTCGTTCACGATGTGCTTGATCACCGTCAGGCGGGCCTGCTGGTCGTCGTTCGTGACCGTGCAGGTCTTCGTCTGGCCGTTCCCGATCGTTCCCACGCATCCGGCGGAGAAGGACGCGGCGTAGCCGCTCGGCCCCGACTCGGTCACGCTGTAGGAGCCGGCGGCAACCGACTGCATCGTCCCGGGCGCCTCGGCGCCGGGGAAGGAGATCGAGCCGTTGATCGACATCGTGAAGTCGGCCGCGGCCGCAGTCCCGCCGTTGTCGTTGACGACGTGCTTGATCACGATGAGGTGGCCGGGCTCGTCGTCGTTGGTCACCGTGCAGGTCTTGGTCTGACCGATCCCGATCGAGCCGGAGCAGTCCGCGGAGAGGTTGCCCTGGTACCCCGCATGCGGATCCTCGCTGACGCTGTAGCTACCGGCGTTCAAGGTGACGGTCGTCCCTGGCGTGGCGGCACCGGCGAAGTTCGCCGGGCTCGCGCTCGGTCCGCTGACATGCAGCCCGAAGTCACCGGCGACGGCGGTACCGCCGTGGTCGTTGACCACCTGCTTGATCACGATCAGCTGCGGAGCCTGGTCGTCGTTCGTGACCGTGCAGGTCCGCGACTCGCCTTGGGCGATCGTGCCCGAACACCCGGCGGAGAGCGAGGCGGCGTAGCCGCTCGGCCCCGACTCCGTCACGGAGTAGGCGCCCGCGACGATGACGATGGTCGTTCCCGACTCGTTGCCGGGGAACGACTGGGCGCCGATCAGGACGCTCGTTCCGGGAGTCATCGTGAAGTCGGACGCCTGCGCGGTCCCGCCGTTGTCGTTGACGACGTGCTTGATGACCGTGAGCGTCGCGGTCGCGAACTGGACGTCGAAGCACTCGCCCTTGGTGCCTGGGCCGCCGGTCGTCTGATTCGTGTGCACGCCGGGTGAGTAAGGCGCCGACGCGTCCGGGGTGTACTCGGCACGGAAGCAGTACTTCCCGACCATGCTGGGCACGAACGCCGGCGACTGCACCGTGCTCGAGATCAGCGGCACGGCGCCGAGCGCCGTCCCGCCGGTCGTGCAGTCCGGGTTCGCGACGAAGCTGGGACCGCAGACGAAGAACGAGACGGTGCCGGTGACCGGCCCGTTCGGCCCGGCCAGCGTTGCGGTGTCGATCACCGAGCTTCCGAGCGTGACGAGCCCTGCGGCCGTCTCCGTCTCGAACGTCGGAGGAACGGGGAGGATCGCCGACGCCTTGAGCGAGCGGTCCTGGCTCCCGCATCCGAAGCTGCAGCTCTCGAGTCGCATGTGGTACGGCGAGCCGCTGATCGCGCTCGCGCTGTTGCCGGCTCCCCAGTCGGCCTGTGACGCGATGTGCCCGGCCCACGCGACGACGACCGTCGACGCGCTCGCAGTGAACGTGATGATCACGGTCCGCGTGTCTGCGGCGGACGCACCGTACGCGACGCCGGTGACGCTGCCGTTCCAAATCGAGATCTGACCCCCGGCCTGCGTCGAGCCCGGGTTCGAGAACACGAGCGAAGGATCGGTCGGGATCGAGCTACCGCTTCCGGCGACGCACGGCGACAGCCCGGCGCAGGGATTTGCACCGGATTCCGTCCGGTTGTACGACGTGAGGTAGTCGTACGCGTGCTTGCCGCTCTGAAGCGTGTCGTAGCCGACCGTGAAGCTGTAGGACGTGCCGGCGTCGAGGTCCGTCAGCTTCGTGCGGAAGGGGACCGAGTCGCCCTCGCGATAGTGCGAGTTGTTCTCGTTGAGGTTCCCGTTGACCCAGTCGCCCGACCCGACGCAGCCGGTCGGCGCGGAGAGCTCGCCGTTCGAGCACTGATCGATGTCACCTGCCGGATTGCCTGCCCAGGCCGGTGACGCGACCACCGCCGCACCCAGCGCGATCACCACGACGATCCCGATGCGTGCGAGCACGCGTGTCCGCACGTTCTCCGAAGCCCTCTTCCCCACAGTCGATACCTCCCGATCCGCCCGCTGTCCCGCGCCGAAAGGCGCCCGAACGGACTATGGGTCCGGGGTCGAGAGCCCCGCACCGCCGGATGGTCGAAGTGACCTAGACCTTTGGTGACCACGGCCAGCCCTCCGGTGTAGAACCGGCGGTGCGTCGCGCGGCAGTCAGCCTGGTCGTTCTGTCGCCGCTCGGGCCGTCGGCCGGCGAGGCCGCGCGGCCCGTACTCACGCTCGTGTCGGCGCCGCGGGAGGCAAAGGCGGGGACGCCGTTCGCGGTCGCAGTCCAGGCCCGCGGCTCGAACGCCCGGCCGACGATCGTCGCGACCTCGGCCAACGGGACGACCTCCGCGGTACGCCAAGGACGCGTCTATCGCGCCCGGCTCACGGCGCCGCTCCCGGGCGACTGGCGACTCTCTGCCCGGCTCGGCTCGCGCACCGTGGCGCTCGCCACCGTCGACGTGCGCTCCGCGGGCGCGAGCCTCGTGGAGCCGTTCCGCGTCGCGCTCGCCCCTGACGGTTCGCTGGTGATCCCGAACGGGCGCGGGCACAACGTGCTTCGTCTCCGCAACAGTCGGCTCGAGGTCCTCGCGGGCAACGGGCGCGACGGATTCGAGGCCGACGGCATGCAGGCGACGTCGACCGCCGTCGGCTTCCCCATTGACGCTGCGGTCGCGGCGAACGGCGACGTCTATGTCGTCACTGCACACCGCGTCCGAAGGATCGACGCAGCGAACGGGACGATCTCGACGTTCGCCGGCACCGGCGTGGACGGACACACCGGCGACGGCGGTCCGGCGACCGCGGCGCAGCTCGACGGGCCCGTGGCGGTCGCGATCGCGGCGAGCGGCGACGTCTTCATCGCCGAGGCGGTCGGCCGCAGCCGCCGGGTCGACGCCTCCGGCGTGATCTCGACCTATGCCGGTCTCGGGCGCCAGGCGTCGAGCGGCGACGGTGGTGCCGCGACTGCCGCGGAGATCGACAGACCGCACGGGCTCACGGTCGGACCTGACGGAGCGGTCTATGTCGCCGACACGTACGGCGGGCGGATCCGGCGCATCGATCCTGCCCTGCGCACGATCTCCTCTATCGCCTCGGGGCTCACGTCGCTTCCCGTCCATGTCGCCGTCGCGAACGACGGCTCGATCCTCGTCGCTGAGGCGCAGGGGTGCCGCGGTCTCGCGCGTCGGCGCGGCCGGCCTCACCCGCGTGCTCGGCACCGGTTCGCGCGGCTCGAGCGGCGACGGCGGAGCCGCGTCACGGGCGCGCATCGAGGAGCCGTCCGGCGTCGCGGTCGCACGCGACGGAACGCTCTACGTCTCGGATCTCGACGGTCGCCGCGTGCGGCGCGTCGACCCCGCGGGCCGCGTCACGACCGCGGCGCGCTAGCCGACTTTGACGAGAGCCTTCCCGCGATTCTCGCCGTTCAGCATCCCGATGAACGCGCGGGGCGCATTTTCGAGCCCGTCTGTCACGTGCTCGCGCCAGCGGATCCTCCCGTCGGCGACCCAACGTCCGAGCCGCGCAGCCGCCTCGTCGAAGCGTGGCGCGTAGTCGCTGACGAGGAACCCCTCCATCCGCGCGCGGAACACGATCAGCAAGCCGGGATGGAACGTCGGCTCCGGCCGCTCCGCGTTGTACTGGGAGATCTGCCCGCAGATCGGGATCCGCGCGCCGACGTTCAGACGCGAATGCACGGCCGCCGAGATCGAGCCGCCGCAGTTGTCGAAGTACACGTCGACGCCGTTCGGCACCGCGGCCTTGAGCGCATCGCGGAACGTCTCGCTCTTGTAGTCGACGGCCGCGTCGTAGCCGTAGAGCTCGAGCAGATCCGCACACTTCTCCGCGCCGCCCGCGATCCCGACCGCGCGGCAGCCCGCGAGCTTCGCGATCTGCCCGGCGATGTGCCCGACCGCACCCGCCGCGCCCGAGACGACGATCGTGTCGCCGGGCCTCGGCTTGCCGACGTCGAGGACCCCGAAGTACGCTGTGAACCCGGTCGCGCCCACGGCGTGCAGCGCGAGCGTCGGCGGCTCGAGCGCCGGGTGCACCTTGCGGAGCGACCCGCCGCGCGCGACCGCGTACTCCTGCCAACCGAGCTGCCCGACGACGAGGTCGCCCTCGCCGAAGCGCGAGTCGTTGCTCTCGGCGACCTCGCCGACCGCCTGGGCAGTCATCACCTCGCCGAGCTGAACGGGCTTCGCGTACGAGCGCGCCTCGCTCATTCGCCCCCGCTGGTACGGGTCGACCGACGTCCAGAGCACGCGCACGAGCACCTCGCCCGGGCCGGCCTCGGGCACCGGCGCCTCGACGAGCGCGAAGTCCGCCTCGGTCGGGAAGCCCGTCGGCCGGTTCGCGAGCGTGACGACGCGGTTCGTGGCTACCCGAACTGCCACGTTCCGCCTCGCTCGAACTCCTTGAGGATGCGCCGCGAGACGACCATGCGGTGCACCTCGTCGGGTCCGTCGTAGATGCGCGCCGCGCGAGCGTTCGCGTACATCTCCGCAAGCGGCGTCTCGTCGGTCAGACCGCGCGCGCCGTGGACCTGGATCGCGCGGTCGATCACGTCGTGCAGCACCTGCGCCGCGAAGAACTTGATCACCGAGACCTCGACGCGGGCCTCGTCGCCCTCGTCGATCTTGTGGGCGGCGTCGAGCGTCATCAGCCGCGACGCGTGGATGCCCGCGGCCGAGTCCGCGATCCAGTTCTGCACGGTCTGCTTGTCGGCGAGCCGCGAGCCGAACGCCTCACGCTCGAGGGAGTACGAGCAGAGGAGCTCGAACGCCCGCTGCATCTGCCCGAGCCAGCGCATGACGTGGTGGATCCGCCCGGGGCCGAGCCGCTTCTGCGCGATGCGGAACCCGTCGCCCGGCTCGCCCAGCGTGTTGTCGACCGGCACGCGCACGCCGCGGTAGAAGACCTCGCAGTGCGTCGACCAGCCCGAGCCGGCGTGGCCCATCACCGGGATCGGGCGCACCACGTCGACCCCCGGCGTGTCGGCCGGCACCACGATCTGCGACGCGCGTGCGTGCGGCGGCGCGTCCGGATCGGTGACCGCCATCACGATCCCAAAGGCCGCTCCGTCGGCGCCTGACGAGAACCACTTGTGCCCGTCGATCACCCACTGGTCGCCGTCGCGGATGGCGCGCGTCTGAAGCGTCGTCGGATCGGACCCGGATACCTCCGGCTCCGTCATCGAGAAGAACGACCGGATCTCTCCGGCGACGAGCGGGAAGAGCCACCGCTCCTTCTGCTCGGGCGTGCCGAACAGGTGGAGGATCTCCGCGTTGCCGGCATCCGGTGCCTGGCACCCGAAGACGAGCTGCGCGTACGTCGAGCGGCCGATCTCCTCGTTCAGGTGCGCGTACGCGAGAAAGCCCTGCCCGGTGCCGCCGGCTTCGGGCGGAACGTGCGGTGCCCACAGGCCGGCTTCCTTCGCCTTCGCCTGCAGCGAGCGGATCAGCTCCTGGTCGTCGGCGTGGAGCTGCCGCTCGTTCGGGTAGACGTGCTCTTCCATGAACGCGCGGTAGCGGGCGCGCAGCTCGCCGAGCGCTTCGGTGGGTGCTAGGTCGACGGTCGTCATGCGGGTTAGCATCGCACGGGTGCGCCTCGGCTTCTACATGGGTTACGCGCAGCCGGGGACGAACCCGCTCGTGCTGATCGAGCTCGCGCAGGAGGCGGAGCGCCTCGGCTACGACTCGGCGTGGGCTGCGGAGGCGTGGGGGACCGACGCCGTCACCGTCCTCGCCTGGATCGCAGCGACGACGGAGCGGATCAAGGTCGGCTCGGCGATCATGCAGATCCCTGGTCGCACACCCTCGAACGCAGCGATGACCGCCGCGACGCTCGACCTGCTCTCGGGCGGGCGCTTCTTGCTCGGCCTCGGGACGTCCGGGCCGCAGGTGGTCGAGGGGTGGCACGGCGAGCCCTGGGGGAAGCCGCTCGCGAAGACGCGCGAGTACGTCGACATCGTCCGCACGATCCTGCGCCGGGAGGTGCTCGAGCACCACGGGGAGCACTACGACATCCCGTACTCCGGCCCCGGTGCGACCGGCCTGGGGAAGCCGCTGAAGCTGATGGCCCGTCCGCTCCGGAACGAGATCCCGATCTACCTCGCGTCGATGGGCCCGAAGGCGGTCGAGCTCGCGTTCGAGATCGCGGACGGCTGGATCCCGCTCTTCTTCCAGCCCGAGCGCGCGCGGGAGGTCTTCCCGATGAACGGCGCGCGCGACGGGTTCGATATCGCGCCGAGCGTCCCGGTCGTGCTGATCGACGACGCGCAGGCCGGCCGCGATGCGCTCAAGGGCTACTACGCGCTGTACATCGGCGGCATGGGCGCGCGCGGGTCGAACTTCTACAACGAGCTCTTCGCGCGCTACGGGTACGAAGACGAGGCGCGCACGATCCAGGATCTCTATCTCGGCGGCAAGCAGCGCGACGCGATCGCCGCGGTGCCGGACGACTTCGTCGACGCCGTCGCGCTCGTCGGGCCGAAGGAGCGGATCGCCGAGCGACTCGACGCCTTCCGCGAGTCGGGCGCGACGACGCTGCTCGTCTCGACGCGCGATGCGAACGCGCTCCGCGCGCTCGCCGAACAGGTTCTGTGAAGGAAGCGCTCGAGGCGAAGCTCGGGCCGATCGCGTCGGCGCACCTCCTCGCCGGCGGCGCCTCGAAGGAGGCGTGGGCGGTCGACCTCACGGACGGGACACAGCTGCTCGTCCGGCGCGCGGCCGTCGGCGTGATCCATCGCGACACGCTGACGCTCGAGCAGGAGTTCCGCGTACTCGAGGCGGCCGTCGCCGCCGGCGTCGCGGCGCCCCGTCCCGTC
>DASTHC010000001.1:0-19609 GCA_035718485.1 Gaiellaceae bacterium | reverse complement strand
AACGGATCGGTCGCCCGTTGCCAAGTAACAGTCTGTTACTTGGGCTCGAACGGGGGGCGCACACCGACGAGCTGCGCGAGCTGTGGGAGGAGATGACGATGGTGCGCCGCAGCGTGCCGGGCGCGACGTGGTGAGCGAGGCCGCAGTCTGGGATGCCCTCGCCGAGATCCCGGATCCCGAGATCCCGGTGATCTCGCTCGTCGACCTCGGCGTGGTGCGCGACGTCGCCGTGCAGGGCGACCGCGTGCGCGTCGACTTCACGCCGACGTTCCTCGGGTGTCCCGCGCTCGAGGTGATGCGCGACGCGATGGCCGCCAAGGTGCGCGAGCTCGGTGGCGAGCCCGACGTGCAGGTGATCAACGACGACTCGTGGTCGACCGATCGGATCAGCGCCGAAGGACGCGAGAAGCTGCGCGCGTCGGGGTTCGCTCCTCCGGCACCGCGCGGCGAGTCGACACCGACGCTCGTGCAGCTCCAGTCGGCCGTGTTCCGCTGCCCGTACTGCGGCTCGACGGACACGCGGCTCGAGAACATCTTCGGCCCCACGCCGTGCCGGTCGCTTCGCTACTGCGCGAGCTGCCGCCAGCCGTTCGAGCAGTTCAAGACGATCTAGGCCTCGACGCCGTCGGCGACACGACACGTCCTTCGACATGGCTGGATGGACCGACAGCAATCAGCACGACCCCGGCGTGACCCTGCTCGAGCTGCTCGGCTGGGTCGCCGGCGCCCTCGGCTTCGCGCTCGGCGTCTACGCCTATCTCCGGTACCGCGGATCTCGCGTGGACGATCGGCCCCGATCCAGCGCGCGACGACGCCGCACCGGCTAAGGCCCGCCGCCTCCGCCGCCCGTCGTGGTCGGCCCCTTGCCCGCGTTCGCGGCGACGTACGCCGCGACGGCCTTGATCTCGGCGTCGCTGAGGCGGCCCTGGAACGCCGGCATCCCGCCGCCGCCGTTTCGAACCTGGTTCTCGACCGTCGCCTCGTCGGGCTTGAGCTGGTCGAGGTTCGGGCCGACCGAGCCCGTCGTCCCCGCCGCGCCGAGCACGTGGCAGCTGCCGCAGTTCGAGGTGAACACCGCTTCGCCGTTCGCCTCGGCGCCTGTCGTCGTCCCCGACGTCGTCGTGCCGGGAGTGGCGGTGCCCTTGGCGCCGATGCGGTAGGCGATGATCACGGGGCTCTGGTCCTTCGTCTGCGGGAAGCTCGCTGCGGTGATCAGCGTGTCGCCGACGATCGCGACCGTCGCGTTCGTGCCGGCCGGCATCTGCTCTTCCCAGACGACGGTGCCGTTGTCGCGATCGAGCGCGACCAGCTTGCCGTCGAACGTCGTCGTGAAGACGAGATCGTTGGAGACGGTGGCCGCGCCGTACGCGGGCTGCGAGAAGTCGCGCTTCCACTTCACGGAGCCGTCGCTCACGTTGAGCGCGACCATCTCGCCCGTCCCCTTCGGGATCTGCAGGTCGAACTTGTTCTGCGCCTGGAAGACCGTCGGCAGGTCCACGATCGGTGCGTAGACGACGCCGTCCTCGACCGCCATCTGCGTCTCGACCCCGCCGAGGATGCCCGGGAGCAGGGTGATCGGCAGCTTCGGCATCTTGTCGTAGTCGCCCTCGAGCGCGATCTCGTTGTCCTTGTCGTGCCCGCTGTGCTTGCCGACGGGCTGTTTCCAGACGAGAGAGCCGTCCTTCGCATCGACCGCGACCACGTACCCGAGCTTCCCGGCCGCGAGCACGAGATCACGGTCGCCGTCCTTCGTCAGGATCGGCGGCAACTGGAGATCCCAGTCGTAGACGTCGTGCGCCAGCACCTGCCGGTACCACATGACCTTGCCGTCTTCGGGGTTCAGCTTGACGACGCTGTTCGTGTAGAGGTTCGGGCCGGGTCGGCTCGAGCCCCACGGAAGGTCCGGCGTACCCGGCCAGGGTGCCGGGTTCGCGACGTCGATGTAGACGTTGCCGTCGTCGTCGAACGCCGGCGGGTGCCAGAGCCCGCCGCCGCTGTTGATGTCGGTGTGCTCGTTGCTCCAAAGGTTCTCGGGGACGGTCCAGAACTTCCACTTCTCCTTGCCCGTGTCTGCGTCGAGCGCCCAGAGAACGCCGGCACCGTTCCCCTTGTAGAAGGACTTCGTGTTGCCCGGGATGGTCGAGACGTAGAGCGTGCCGTCGAACACGGCGGGCGCCATGTCGATGCCCTCGTTGGCGTTCCGGGTGAGCTTCTGGGAACGCCAGACCTCTTGACCGGTGTCCTTGTCGAGCGCGAAGGCGAAATCGATCGTCGCGCCGTATACCTTGTCGTAGCCGATGGTCACGCCGTTCGGGCCGACGGTGGGGGAGTCGTAGTTCTTCGTCCACTTGACCTGCCCGGTCTCGAGGTCGATCGCCTTGACGTTGGAGGTCAGGTCCTGCGTGTACACGACGCCGCCGGCGACGATCGGCGTGGACGCGTAGTTGCCGAACGTTCCGCCGCCCGTGATCGGCACCGTCCACGCAACGCCGAGCTGATCGACGTTCCCCGAGTCGATGTCGCTCGACGCGACCCGCCGGTTCGCCAGGTCGCCGTTCGGCGTCGGCCACTCGTCCGCGAAGTCCGAGGCCTCCTGCGGTGCGCCTTCGGGGACGCCGTTGTCACCGCCACCACCGCCGCACCCGCCGAGCGCGAACGTCGCGATCACGCAAAGGCCGACGAGGAGGCGGGAAGCTTGCGCGCTCACCCTTCAATAGATAGCACGATCCGTGCAGTTCTAAACAACACATCCGTCCGAGGCCGTAGGGTTGCGCGGTGGACTGGCTTTGGCTCCTCGGCGTCCTCGCGACGATCGCCTGGATCGTCGCGATCGTCGACATGATCCGGCGGCGAGCCTCGCTCTCGCGCGGGCAGCTCGGCGCCTGGCTCCTGATCGTGATCATCTTCCCGATCCTCGGGACGATCCTCTACTTCGTCCTGGGGCGTAAGCCCGCGGTCTAGGCCGCGATCCGGAAGCCGGGCGTGGCGATCCGCTCGGCCGCGAGGAAGAGCGGCGCCGCGGCGTAGCGCAGCGAGCGCGCGGCGAGCGGCAGCGCCACCGCCTGCGCCGAGTTGAAGGACAGCCCGTACTCCTCGCGCAGCCGCTCGGGTAGAAGCGCCGCCGTCGAGAGGCGGTGCGCGGGCGCGATCAGACGCATCGGCGCGGGGAGACGCGCACGAAGGATCTCCGTCGCGACGTCTCGTGCAGGAGGCGTGACGACGATCGGGCCGTCTGCGACCGTCTCGGCGAACCACACGCGGAAGTCCGCGAGTGTCGGGGGCAACACGTTGGCCGGGGTGCCGAAGATCCGGGCGACGAGCGACATGTCGCGGTAGTAGCGCTCCTCCTCGTCGTCGGTCAGGCGGGACACGAAGCGCGTGTACACGGCGAGCGAGCAGTCGACGAGCGTCGCGTGCACCCAGAGCATGAGCTCGGGATCCTCCGCACTGTAAGGCGTGCCGGCCGGGAAGGGACCGAGCGCCGTCGTCGTCCGTCCTTGCACCCGCGCGTGCACGGCGCGGACCGCGGCGCCCGCGGCCTCGCCTTCGGCCTTCGTCCCGTATGCGACGAGGTAGAGCGCACGGAGCGTGTGCAGCAGCCGCTTCCACAGGTCGAGCCGGTAGTCCGAGTGCTCGACGACGCCTGAGGCGACGAGCGGGTGCGCGACCTGGAGCAGCACGGCAGGACCGCCGCCCAGCAGCGGGGTCAACGGTGAGTTGCCCACTCTGCGGATCACGCTCTCCGGCGGGAACCACCCGTCCCGCGAGGCGACGCGCTCCGCGTGGGTACGTGGTCGAGCCACACCCAGAGGATGACGGATGCCGCGAGGTACGCTGCCGCCGTGCGCGTCGAGATCCACTACTGCCCCGTCTGAAGCGGCTACGACCGCCGGGCCGCGAGTCTCGCGGCCGAGATCAAGCAACGGACGGACCACGACGCGGAGATCGTCGAGGGCGCGAAGAGCCAGTTCGACGTGCTCGCCGACGGGAAGCTCGTCTTCTCGAAGCAGCGCGAGCGCCGCTTCCCCGAGCACGACGAGATCCTCGCGGCGCTCTGAGCCGCGCTACTGCTGCTTGCCGATCAGGTGGTGCCAGGGGCGCCACCAGCGCGTCAGCCGAGCGTGGTCGCTTCCGCCCTCGCGGGCGATCGCGAGCATGTCGCGGTGCGTCGGCTGGCCGAGGCGCTCGTGCGTCCAGACGATGACTGCGTCGTCGCCGTCGAAGTAGCAGAACACGCGGCCGCCTGGCTTCCCAGGGCCGTGCATCCACGCCAGCTCGCCGCCCCAGAAGAAGGCGTTGCACTTGCCGCTGTTCTTCTTCACCTCGGAGCGCTTGCGCAGCTCGCTGTTGTAGGCCTCGGCGAGCGCGACGGAATTCGGATAGGTCGAGACCTCCCAGCGGTCCGGCACGCCGCTCGTGGGTAGGCACACCGCCGACTCGTCGGCGTTCGGCTCGGCCACCGTCTGTACCTGGCACGCGTTCCAGATCTCGGCCGGGATGAGCGCGCCCAGGCCTGCCGCCGAGGCGGTGGGCGCCGCGGCTCCGCCTGTCGTCGCCGTCGTGTCCGGCGCCGCAGCGCTCTTCTCTGCGCCACTCCCTGTGGTGAAGTAGACGACTGCGACCGCGGTCGCGGCCGCGATCAGCGCGACGAGCAGCGCGAGTGGCCACGTGAGTGACCGCCGCGGCTTCCCGAAGAACATGAACGTCCACCGATTTCGCGGCTGCGCGTCGAGCTCGGAGTAGACCTTGTAGACGTGGACCGGGTCGGAGATGTTCTTGAGGCGGACGCGGCCCCGATCGCTGTAGTGGAGGCCGCCGAGGCGTCCTGCGAGGCGCGACGTCGCCTCGCTGATCATCACCTCGCCGCCGTGGGCGCGGCCGCAGAGCCGCGCCGCGACGTTGAGCGCGGCACCGCGGAAGCTTCCGTCGGGGAGCTGAACCGCCTCACCCGAGTCGATCCCGATGCCGACCTTGATCGGCAGGTTGCCGTCCCCCTCGGTCGCCGCTTCGAACTGCCCCTGGAGGTCGACCGCCGCCCGGATTGCCTGACGGGCGGACTCGAACACCGCGAGCGCTTCGTCGCCCCTGATCTCGACGAGCTCGCCGCCGTGTGCGTCGACCTCTTCCTGGACCAGGCACGTGAACCTCGCCGTCAACTGGGCGGCTGCCTCGTCACCGTATTCCTCGGTGAACCGCGAGTAGCCGCGGACGTCGGCGATGAGGAACGTCCGGACGCCACCTACGTCATCGCTCACGAACTCCAGAGTATGCGCCCGACGTTCCGACGTTCAAAGGGTCAGTGGACGGTTTGTGCGCCTGCCTATAGCATGATCGCTATGGCCAGGGCCGACCGGAAGCCGGCGATCGAGCGCCTCCGCGAGCGGGCGGAGCAGGCGATCGCGCCGAAGGAGGGCTATCTGTTCGCGCAGATCGCCGACGACGTCGCCACACGGCGCGGCGAGCGGGGGCTCTCGCAGCGCGAGCTCGCGGAGCTGACCGGCACGACGCAGTCCGCGATCGCGCGGCTCGAGCGAGGCGGCCGGCCGCCGAGGATCGACACGCTGCTGCGGATCGCGGAGGCGCTCGACTGCGACCTCCGCGTCGAGCTCAGGCCCCGCTGAAGCTCGGCGGCCGCTTCTCGAGAAAGGCGTTCACGCCTTCGCGGAAGTCCTCGGTCCGCGTGGCGGCCGACTGGAGCTGCGCCTCGAGCGAGAGCTGCTCGTCCAGCGTCGCGCGCTCGGCGTGGTCGAAGAGCCGCTTGGTCATGCCGATCGCCTTCGTCGGCAGCGACGCGTAGTTCGCTGCGAGCTCCGCGACGCGCGGGGCAAGCGAGTCGGCCTCGACGACCTCGTTCACGAAGCCCCACTCGACGGCCTCGGCGGCGGTGAGCCGCCTGTTCGTCGTCATCCAGTGGAACGCACGCGCGACACCGAGCAGGCGCACGATGAAGTAGGAGCCGCCCGAGTCGGGCACGAGGCCGATCCCGACGAAGCCGGGGACGAACGTCGCGCTGTCGGCGGCGACGCGCAGGTCGCACGCAGCCGCGAGTGAGAGACCGGCGCCGGCCGCCGGCCCGTTCACCGCGGCGATCACCGGCTTCTCGAGCGCCCGGATCGCGCGGATGTTCGGATGGTATGTCTGCTCGAGCCGTTCGCGGATGTCCGCGGCGACCTCGCGGAACTCGGTCAGGTCCTGGCCGGCGCAGAACCCTCGACCGGCGCCGGTGATCACGACCGCGCGAACGGCAGGGTCCCGTGCCTCCTTCAGGGCAGCCGCGAGCGCTGCATGGAGCGCCGCGTTGAACGCATTGAAGACCTCTGGACGGTTGAGCGTGATCGTCAGCACCGCGCCCTCGCGATTCGTCTCGACCTCCGCCACGCTCGACTCCTCTCCTCTAGGAACGACCGGCGCCATCTTGGCGCATCGGCAACGCCCTCGCGGCAGCCTCGGGGCTGCGAGCTACCCTCGCTGGATGTCTGGCCTCACGTTCCTCGACGGGCTTCCGGAGCACAGCCGTGGCGGCGCGTCCGAGCCGCTTCCTGACGCCGAAGCGCTCGACGCCTACTCGCGGGTGGTGACGACCGTCGCCGAGCGGCTCGGGTCCTCAGTCGCGAACCTGCGCGTCGCGCGCCGCGTGCGCGGCGGCCGGGTGCTCGAAGGCGGCGGGTCAGCCGTCGTCATCACGCAGGACGGCTTCATGCTCACGTCGGCGCACGTCGTCCAGCGCTCGGGGCGCGGAAGCATGGCGTCCTTCGCGGACGGGCGCGAGAGCGAGGTTGACGTCGTCGGTGCCGATGCGCTCTCCGACCTCGCAGTGCTGCGGACGGACGCCGCGCAGCTCCAGCCTGCGGAGCTCGGCGACGCGGAGACGCTACGCGTCGGTCAGCTCGTCGTCGCGATCGGGAACCCGCACGGATTCGGCGGCTCGGTGACCGCGGGCGTCGTCTCGGCGCTCGGCCGCTCGCTCCCCACGCGCTCGGGCGCAATGGTCCGCTTCGTCGAGAACGTCGTGCAGACCGACGCTGCGCTCAACCCCGGCAACTCGGGCGGGGCGCTCGCCGACGGCCTCGGCCGCGTGGTCGGGATCAACACCGCCGTAGCAGGCGTCGGCCTCGGCCTCGCCGTGCCGATCAACGCCGCCACCCGACGCATCATCGGGGCGCTGATGACCGAGGGCCGTTACCTGCGTGCGTACCTCGGCGTCGGGGGTGGCGTCCGGCCGCTGCCTCCCCGCGTCGCGCGCGAGCTCGGCCGCGAGTCGGCGCTCGAGGTCGTCGAGGTCGTCCCCGAGGGACCGGCCGCGCGCGCCGGCGTCCGGCCGGAAGACCTCGTCGTGGCCGTGGACGGGACGCCGATCACGACGGTCGACGACCTCCAGCGCCTGATGACGTCCGATCGGATCGGAGTGGCCGTCCGGCTCGAGCTCGTCCGCAACGGGCGAACGCTGACCCTGGAAGCGCTGCCCGTCGAGCTCCCGGCCTAGCGGCCGCGGAACTCCGGCTTCCGCTTCTCGAGAAACGCGGCGAGGCCTTCGCGTCCGTCCTCCGACGAGAGGGCGAGCGCGAACGCCTGACGCTCGTACTCCACGCCGAGCTGCAGCGGCCCCTCGTAGGCGCGGTTCACCGCGTCCTTCGCGAGGCGCAGCGCGACCGGGCTCTTCTCGGCGATCGCGTGGGCGACTCGGCGAGCCTCGTCGAGGTAGGCCTCCCTCGCGGCGATGCGTGCGACGAGACCGCCCGCGAGCGCCTCGCGCGCAGTCAGGAAGCGCCCGCTCAGAACCACGTCCATCGCGACCGCCTTCCCGACGGCGCGCGTCAGCCGCTGCGTCCCGCCGGCGCCGGGGATGACACCGAGGTTGATCTCCGGCTGTCCGAACTGCGCCGTCTCCGACGCGACGATCAGGTCACAGAGCATCGCGAGCTCGCAGCCGCCGCCGAGGCAGTAGCCCGACACCGCGGCGACGATCGGCTTCCCGATCTTGCGGATCGCGTCCCAGCGGGCGAGACGCAGCGACGTGGCGGCCTCGACCGGCGACGTCTGCGCGAGCATCGCGATGTCGGCGCCTGCGGCGAACGCCCGCTCGTTGCCGGCGATCACGATGCAGCGCACGGCGTCGTCCGCGTCGAGCTCCTGCAGCTGCGCGACGAGCGCCTCCATCAGCTCGTCGGACAGCGCGTTCAGCTGCTTCGGCCGGTTCAGCGTGACGACCGCGATCGCGCCGTCCCGCTCGACGAGGACGAGCGGCTCGTCAGTCACGCTTCTCGAGAAAGCGGCGGACCGCCTCTTGCGGCTCCTCGGTCGCCATCGAGAGCGCGAGCCAGTCGCGCGCGTGGTTGATCGTCTCGTGCCACGCGAGGTCCTTCCAGAAGTTCAGGTGCTGCTTCGCGTAGCGCGTCGTCTGCGGCAGCTTGCGCTCGAGGTTCTCGACGACGGCGTCGACTTTTGCGTCGAGATCGTCAGCAGGCACCGCCCAGTTGACGAGCCCCCACTCGGCGCACGTCGCCGCGGGAATCGGCTCGCACATGAGCACGATCTCGCGCGCCCGCCGCTCCCCGACGAAGAGCGTGAGCCACTGCGTGGCGCCGCCGGCCGGCACCGAGCCGTGCTCCGGGCCGACGTGGCGGATGAACGCGTCGTCGACCATCACCGCGAGGTCGCACGCCATCTGCAGCTCGTTGCCGCCGCCGACGCAGATCCCGTTGATGCGCGCGAGTGTCGGCTTGCCGATCTCGCGCAGCCGGTCGTGCGCGTCCTTGAACGCGCCGAACCACTTCCAGTACTCGTTCGGCTTGCCGAGGTACTCCTCCGCCCAGGAGCGGAGATCGGCGCCGACGCAGAACGCGCGGCCGGCGCCGGTGAGGACGACAACGCGGATCGAGTCGTCCCACGACGCGTCCTCGCACGCACGCGCGAGCTCGCGCAGCATCTGGAAGTCGAAGGCGTTCAGCCGTTCGGGCCGGTTGAAGGTGATCGTCGCGCGCGGATACGCCTTCTCGTAGACGATCCGCTCGAAGCCGAGCTCTGCCGGATCGACCGGGGCGGGACGCGTGGGCTGGCTCACTCGACGTTCGCGAAGTGGACGTGGAACGGGATGCCCATCTGCATCGCGTCCTTGCCCGTCGCCATGAACTCGTCGGCCTGCCCGGCCGCCTTGAAGGCGTCCATGTCGGCGAACTCCCACTCGGCGTAGTACGGGAACTTCGGCTCGCCCCTCGGCGCGCCGAACACCTTGCCGTGCCGGAACGTGCTGCCGGGCACTTGCCTGCACAGCGCCGCATGCTCCTCGTAGCGGGCCGGGTCGGGCTCCTGCTCGTACAGGACGAAAACGCGAATCAAACGGACCTCCCTTGACAGTGGAGCGTAGAGCGTAGAGCTTTGCCCGCCGTGTCCGGAGGCACCGCAGTCGCCGTCGCACTGACCGCCGTCGCGGGCCTCGCGGGGTCGGTCCAGGTCGCGCTGATGAGCCGTTTCGGCGAGCGGATCGGCGTCGTCGAGGCGCTCGCGTTCTCCACGTTGGTCACGGCGGTCCTGTCGCTCGTGGTCCTGCTTGTGGCGCGCCAGTCACTTGCGGGGTACGGCGACGGGCTGCGCGCGCCGGCCTGGCTGTGGGCCGCCGGCGTGATGGGGTTGATCGTGATCTTCTCGATCACGTACGCGACGCCGCGCATCGGCGCGACGGCCACGATCGGGCTGCTGATCGCGGGGCAGCTCGCGATGGGCGCGGCGATCGACCGGTTCGGGCTGTTCGGACTCGAGCAGATCCCGATCGGCTGGGTGCGGCTGCTCGGGATCGTGCTGCTCGCGGTCGGCGCCGCGCTCTCGCTCCGTCGTTAGTTCACTCGGAGAGGCGTCCGAGGAGCACCCAGCCGAGGAGCGGCGCGACCGCCGCCACGCCGAACCCGAGCCGCCAGGAGCTGGCGTCCACGACCGACGCGAAGAGCGGCGGGACCACGATGCCTGCCACGGACAGCACCGTCTGCTGGAAGCCGATCGCCGCGCCGCTCCGCGCTGCGCCCGCGAGCTCGGCGGCGGCGACGAACGAGAGCCCGTTCCACGCGGCTGAGAGCGCCGTCGCCACGACGAGCAGCGATACGACGACCGCGTTGGGTGCGTCGAGCAGGATCGCGGCGGCCGCGAGCGCCGCCGTCGTCGCGATCCCGATTCGCCGGAGCGGCACGATCCGCGAGCGGAGCACGTCGGACCAGCGTCCGACGCCGACGCGCAGGAACACCGCGACCACCTGCGCCGTGGCCAGCACTCCCGCGGCACCCGCCGCGCTGAAGCCGCGCTCGTCGTGCAGGTACAGGACGAGGAAGCTGAAGAGCACCATCTGCGCGGTCACGTAGAGCCCGCTGCCGCCGCAGAGGACCCAGAGCCGGCGGTCGCGGAGCGTCGACTCGACCTCCTCGACGTCGACCCCCTCGCTCGGCAGGTCGCGCACGACCGCGTAGCCGATGACCGCCGTCGCGACGCAGAACAGGCCGAGGAACAGGAACGACGCCTCGACGCCGTGGGCGTTCGCGAGCGCCGGCAGAACGAGCGCGCCGATCACGCCGCCGAGCGGCACCGCGGTCTGCCTGACGCCGAACGCGAGCCCACGCTCGCTCGGCCCGAACCACTGCATGACGGCGCGACCGCTTGCCGACTGGACGCTCGCGCCGGCACCGGCAGCGAGCGCAAGCAGGGCGCCCGCCGCGAGCGCGGAGTTCGCGAGCCCGATCAGGCACACCAGCGCGCCGCAGACGGAGAGGCCGCTCGCGAGCGCCCGCCGCTCGCCGATGCGATCCGTAACGAGCCCCCACGGAAGCAGCGCGATCGTGAGGCCGACCCACTCCGCCGCGAGGAAGAGCCCGACCCCTTTCAGGTCGAGGTCGTACGCCTCTCTGAGCGCCGGCGCCATCGCCGGCAGGCCGAGCGTGATGGTCGAGAAGCTCGCCTGCGCCCCCACCCCGGCGGCGAGGACCGCCCAGCGGTAGCGCGACGCGCCTACAGGCCGAACGGGTTGTACGGCTTCGGTGAGGTCGAGACGAGCACGCTCTTCGTCTCGAGATAGAGGTCGAGCGTCTCGATTCCCAGCTCGCGGCCGAAGCCCGACTGCTTGTACCCCCCGAACGGGATCCCCGGAAACGCCGTGTAGGGGGTGTTGATCCCGACCATCCCCGACTTGATCTGCCGCGCGAGCCGGTGGCCGCGCGCCGGGTCGCCCGTCCAGACGGTCGCGAAGAGCCCGTACTTTGTGTCGTTCGCGATCCGCACCGCGTCCTTCTCGTCGGCGAACGGGATGATCGTCACGACAGGCCCGAAGATCTCCTCCTGCGCGACCTCCATCGCGTTGTCGACCTTCGCGAGGACGGTCGGCTTGTAGAAGGCGCCCTTGCCATCGTCGGGCTCGCCGCCCGTCACGACCTCGACGCCCTCTTGGCGCCCACGCTCGACGAAACCGTGCACGCGGTCGCGGTGGTTCGTGCTGATCAGCGAGCCGATCTGCGTCTCGGGATCGAGCGGGTCGCCGACCCTGAGCGCGCCGGCCTTTTCGGCGAACTCGGAAACGACGTCGTCGTAGATCGACTGCTCGACGAGCAGGCGTGACCTGGCCTCGCAGCTCTGGCCGGCGGAGTAGTAGATCGACCACACGGCGCTCGGGATCGCATCGGCGAGCTCGGCGTCGGCGAAGACGAGGTTCGGACTCTTGCCGCCGAGCTCGAGCGTCAGCCGCTTCAAGGGCTCGGAGCAGAGCCGCATGATCTCGCCGCCCGTCTTCGTCGAGCCGGTGAACGCGATCTTGTCGACGCCCGGATGGCGGACGAGGTGCGCACCGGCCGTCGGGCCGTCACCCGGAACGATATTGATCACGCCCGGCGGGAACCCGACCTCGGCGGCGAGCTCCGCGAGCCGGTGGGCGGTCAGCGGCGTCTGCGGGTCGGGCTTGAGGACGACCGTGCAGCCGGCGGCGAGCGCGGGCGCGAGCTTCCAGGCGGTCATCATGAACGGGTAGTTCCACGGGACGATCTGTCCGCACACGCCGACGGGCTCCTTGAGCGTGTACGTCAGGAGCGAGCCGCCGACGGGGTTTGACCGGCCGGCGATCGACCCGATCGCCGAGGCGAAGAAGCGGTAGTGCTCCGACGCGAGCGCGAGCTCGGCCTTGGCGGACGAGATCGCCTTGCCGACGTTTCGCGCCTCGAGCTCCGCGAGCTCCTTGCGGTTCGCGACGATCGCGTCGGCGAGCGCGTGGAGCAGCCGCGAGCGCTCGTTCGGCGGCGTCTTGCCCCACGGGCCCCCGAGCGCCTCGCGGGCGGCGTCGACCGCGCGGTCGACGTCAGCCTCGCTCGCCATCGCGGCGCGCGCCAGCGGTTCGCCCGTGGCCGGCTCGAGGAGCTCCCGGAGCTCACCCGAGGCCGGCTCGACCGACTCCCCGGCGATGAAGAGCCCGAACTCCCGCTCGATCGCGACGGCCATCGTGAGCAACCCTAACCGAGCGCCGGGTTTGCTCCGTCCTGGATCCAGGGTAGGCTCGTTTCGTGGCCGAACCCGTGCATGTGACCGCAGCTCGGATCCCAGATCGGGATCGCCTGCTCCAGAGCCTCGTCGACCACGGCCTTCCGGCGACGCCCGTCGGTGAGGTCGAAATCGAGGTCCCGCTCGAGGACGGCGGCCGCCCCGAAGGCGATCGCGTCTTCGCCGAGGTCGAGAGCGTCGTCATGACGCTCGGGGCGCCGTTCGTGCCGATCAAGCACGAGGACGTGATCTACGTGCGTCCGCCCATCGCCTGAGTCGAGAGGTGAAGGCCGTCGCGCTCGCCCTGCTCCTCGGAGCGACGGCGTTCGCAGCCACCGCTTCCCCCTCGCAACCGGCGCCGCAAGCACAGGCCCTCACGAAGCGGCAGGCGATCGCCGCGGTTCGCACGGTGTTGAACGCCCACCGGATCGACTGCGGACACCGTCTGGTTCGTATCTCGGCGAGGCGCTCGGGCGTGCGCTGGCGGGTGGACGCCGTTCTCGGCGGCGCGCTCAGTGGGACCGCGCGGTGGCTCGTCGCGAGGACCCCCGCACCCGCCAACGCGCTCGCGCGGACGATCTCAGCCGGCTGCCCGCCGCCGGCACCGCCGCCGCTTCCGCCGCCGCTGACCGGGCCGGGCGCTCCGGCGACGTTCGTCTACGGCGCCGAGATCTCGGCGGTGGAGCGCGCGCGTGTGGAGCGAGGCCTGAACGCCGGCGCGAGGTACTACCGGAGCGCCCTCGGCCGCGAATTGCCTCCCTTCCGCGTGTGGGCGTACCGGGACCTCGACGCGCTCGTCGCCGCGTACGCGCAGAACGAGCCGACCTTCTCGCTCGACCAGGCGCGTCGACTGTGGGAAGGCGGGCAGGTGGCGCACGCGACGACGCGCAAGGTCTGGTTCGGCCCCTCGTACTTCCTCCCGGGTCGGTCGGAGGCGGAACTGCTCCGAATCGCAGCGCACGAGGCATTCCACCTCTTCCAGTACGAGCTCGCGGGCGCGAGGGCGCTCGGCGTCTCCGGGCTCGACGAGATCCCGGTTGCGGGTCCCTGGTGGATCTCCGAAGGGACCGCGAAGTACTTCGCGGACCTCGCGATCGTGCGCGAAGGCGTGCTCCGGCTCGAGGACGTACGCGGCGAGTGGATCCGTCGCACGAAGGTGAACACGACATCGCTCGCAGACCTTGCGACGCTCCGTGGGCAGCGCGAGACGGCGAACCCGTACGAGGTCTATACGCTCGCGACCGAGCTGCTGCTGCGCGACCGCAGCCCGACCCTCGTCTTCGCGTACTACGAGGCGATCGGGCGCGGCGTCGCGTGGCGCGACGCGTTCGCCTCCACGTTCGGCCGCTCGATCGACGCGTTCGTCGCCGAGTTCGAGGCGTACCGCCGAACGCTCTAGCGCTCGAAGAGCGCAGCCTGGCCTTGGCCGACGCCGACGCAGAGCGTCGCGAGGCCGTAGCGCCCGCCCCGCCGCCGGAGCTCGTGCAGGAGCGAGACGACGAAGCGGGCGCCGCTCATCCCAAGCGGATGGCCGAGCGCGATCGCGCCGCCGTTGACGTTTACCTTCACCGGGTCGAGGCCGAGCTCGCGTACGACCGCGAGGCTCTGTGACGCAAAGGCCTCGTTCAGCTCGACGAGGTCGAGGTCGGCCACGTCGACGCCGGCGCGCTCGAGCAGCTTGTGCACCGCGGGCACGGGGCCGATGCCCATCACGCGAGGGTCGACTCCCGCGACGGCGCTCGCGACGAACGAACCGAGCGGCTCAGCCGCGAGCTCCCGGGCGCGCTCCTCGCTCGCGATCACGAGCGCCGCCGCGCCGTCGTTCACGCCGGACGAGTTGCCGGCGGTGACGCTCCCGCCGGAGCGGAAGGCGGGCTTGAGCGCTGCGAGCTTCTCCGCAGTCGTGTCGGGTCGCGGGTGCTCGTCGCGCACGACGTCGCCCACGGGCACCAGCTCGTCGTCGAAGCGACCCGCCTCGACGGCGGCTGCGTGCCGCCGCTGCGACTCGAGCGCGAACGCATCCTGCTCCTCGCGCGACACGTCCCAGCGCTCCGCGACGTTCTCACCCGTCTCGCCCATCGATTCGAGCGGGAACATCGCCTCGAGCCGCGGGTTCGGGAAGCGCCAGCCGAGTGTCGTGTCGTACACCGTCCGGTCGCCGCGCGGGAACGCCCGGTCCGGCTTCGCCATCGCGAGCGGCGCGCGGCTCATCGACTCGACGCCGCCCGCGACGAAGAGGTCGCCGTCGCCCGCCGCGATCGCGTGGCACGCGGAGACGACGGCGGAGAGTCCCGAGGCACACAGGCGGTTGACCGTCACGCCCGCGACGGACTCCGGAAGCCCGGCGAGCAGCGCGGCCATCCGCGCGACATTGCGGTTGTCCTCGCCGGCCTGGTTCGCGCAGCCGAAGTACACGTCCTCGATCTCGGCCGACTCGATGCCCGCGCGCTCGACCGCGGCGGCGATCGCATGCGCGGCGAGGTCGTCCGGACGCACGTCCGAAAGTGCGCCGCCGTAGCGACCGACGGGAGTCCGAACCGCCGCGAGAACGACGGCGCGCGCCACTACTCGACGAACTCGACGCGCACGGGGCGTTCGTAGACGCCCAGCTGCTCGGCACGCGAGAGAAGCTCGTTCACGGCAAGCCGGCCCTCGTCGCCGTAGTCGCAGGTGTAGTCGTTGACGTACATGCCGACGAAGCGGTCCGCGAGGCCCTCGTCGAGCCCGCGGCCGTAGCGCATCGCGTACGCCATCGCCTCTGAGCGGTTGTCGAGCCCCGCCTGGATCGAGTCGCGGAGCACGGTCGAGAGGTCGCGCAGACGGTCCTGCCCGATGTCGCGCCGCGCGACGTTCGCACCGAGCGGAAGCGGCAGACCGGTCTCGAGGAGCCACCACTCGCCGAGGTCAACGCACTTCTCGAGCCCTTCGGCCGCGTAGGTGAGCTGACCCTCGTGGATGAGCAGGCCCGCGGCGGCGCGGCCGGACGTCACCTCGTCGAGGATCCGGTCGAACGGCACCTCCCGATAGCGGAACTCGCCGAGGAACATGCGCAGCACGAGGAACGCGGTCGTCATCGTCCCGGGGATGGCGATCTCGACCTCGCGCAGCTGCTCCGGGGTCAACGCCTTCGGAGCGACGACGATCGGCCCGTAGCCGGAGCCCATGCTCGCCCCGTGCGGAAGCAGGACGTAGCGGTCCTGCACGTGCGGATAGCTGTGCAGCGAGATCGCGGTGACCTCGAGCTTCCCCTCGAGCGCCCACTCGTTGAGCGTCTGAATGTCCATGAGCACGTGCTCGAACTCGAAGCCGCGCGTGTCGACGCGGTCCTCGGTGAGCGCCCAGAACATGAAGGCGTCGTCGGGGTCCGGACTGTGTCCGAGCCTGATCAGCACGCGGGGAGGCTAGCGGCCGCTCGAGGACGCGCGCCCGAAGAACCAGCGCTCGAGCGGGCCGAGGAGCTCCTTGCGCGTGAACGGCCGCACGTGCTGCGGACGACCGTCGTCCTCGGACACGCGGAGGTCGTCCTCGAGACACTCGTTCGCGTGGTCGAGCGCGTCCTCGAGCTCGTGCCCCTCGAAGACGTAGTCGTCGCGCCGCGGCTCGTCCGACGACCGGTGCTGGGGATTGACCGCGCGGCCCACTGCCCAGAGGGCGCCCTCGCGCCGCTCGATCCAGACCACGATCCGCTCCTCCGTGCCCTGATCGTCGAAACCACGGATGGTGCGCTCGGCGAACCTGCCTGACGTGGTCCTCCGCCTCACGGGTCACATACGATACGGCTGTGGGGAAGCTCTCGCAGCTCTTCCGGAATCCGTTCTCCTTCCTCTTCGAGCGGTCGAGCCAGGAGGACCGGCTCGCCTCCTACGTGATCCGCGAGCACGATCGCGGGCGCTCGCTCGAGGAGATCTTGAACGACCGCTACATCCTCAACCGCACTACGCCCTCGCAACTCCAGCGGCTGCTCGACAACCCGGACGTCGTCCGGGCTCTCGGGCAGGACACGATCGAGTCGGTGCGGATGACGATGTCGTCCGTCGGGTCCCGCTAGAGCGAGCGGCCGACGCCGCGCTCTCGCGCGCGCTCGATCGCGACCGCGCCGATCGCAACGTCCCACGCCGCGATCCCGTTCGACTTGAAGACGACGATGTCGTCGTCCCTCTGGCGCCCGCGCACCTCGCCCGCGACCACCTCGTGCAGCTCGTGCACCTCGAGCCAGTCGAGCACGCCCTGCGCGACCGGCTCGATCAGGTCGCCGGACTCGAGCCTCGCCTGCTCGCGCGAGTCGACGCAGACGAAGGTCGCGCGCTCGAGCACGGCGTTGTCGAGCTCCCTCGCACCGGGCTCGTTCGCGCCGACGGCGCAGACGAGCGCGCCCGGCCGGAGCCACTCGCCGCGGAGCACGGGATCCTTCGACGTGGTGACCGTCACGACGACGTCCTGCTCGCCGGCGTCGCGGTGCGTCTCGCCGGGCTCCGCGCCGACGCGCTTGCAGAACTCCTCGAGCCGGCTTTCCGAGCGGCAGTAGACGACAACCCGCTCGATGGTCGGGACGGCCTCGCGGATGCACGCGACCTGCGTCTCGGCCTGCCAGCCGCACCCGATCACGCCGAGCGTCGTCGCGTTCGACTTCGCGAGGTGCGCCGCGGCGACGCCGCTCGCTGCACCCGTTCTCAGCTGCCCCATCTTGTCGGCCTCGATCACGGCGGCGAGCTCCGCGCGCTCGAGGTCGAACAACACGACGACGAACGGTGTGCCGCCGGGGACCCACACGTACGACTTGAGACCGGCGAACCGGAGCTCGGTGTCGCTCGCGGCCATCAGCGCGAAGACACCCTCCTCGACCGGGATGCGCGTCCGTGGCCGGTTGTCGATCGCGCCCCGCGCCTGGCGGATGAAGCACGCCTCGACGGCGTCGAGCGCGTCGCGCGGCGTGAGGAGCTCACCGATCTCGGCCTCGGTCAGATAGAGCGGCACGTCAGCCCTCCTTCTTGATGAAGCTGAACTGGCCGCTCGTCTCGAGGACGCCCCACTCGATGTCCTCGACGTGCGCGATGCCCTGCTGGATGCGTGCCTGCGCAGCGACCTCCTCCAGCGTGATCCGGTTGCGGCGAAGGTTCTTCTCGACCGGCTTGCCGTGCTCGACGACGATCACCGGGTCGCCCTCGAGGATCGGCTGGAGTGCGGAGAACCGGAAGCCGAGCCACGACAGCAGGACCGTCATCAGCGCGAACGTGCCGCCGGCGAGCATCGCGCCGGTGACCGAGAAGTCGTTCTGCGTCACGCCCTGCTGGATCAGGTCACCGAGCACGATCAGGAGGATGAGGTCGAACGGCTCGAGTGTCGAGAGCTCGCGTCGGCCGACGGCCCGCGTTACGAGCCAGATGAACAGGAACAGCGTGATTGCGCGGAAGACGACGTCCATCTACGGGAAGACCGTGATCGTGCGGTCGACAGTTGCGAGCACCTCGTCGCCGTCGCGGAGCTCGACGTCCTGGCTGCGGTGTCCGACGTTCGTCGGGTTGACCTGGAGGTGCATGTAGAGCACATGCTTCTGGCCGGCGGGAACGTGGCCGAGCTCGAGGACGAGCCGGCCGTTGTCGCTTCCCTCGCCGACCGGCGACGGCTCGATCGTGTTGATCGTGATCGCCTCGGCCCAGCCGGGGTCGAGGACGAGCGTCGCCTTCGCGATGTCCTCACGGGCGCGGATCGTGAACCGCGCCATGTACAGGAGGCCGCCGCGGACGCGCGTCGGCGCGTAGATCTCGAGCGAGCCTGCGGAGGCCGCGGCGACCGTGGTCTCAGGGCGCTGTCCGAACGCGTCTAGCGCGCCGAGCACGACGATCGCGAGAATGACGGTCGCGGACACGCGACGGACGTAGAGATCCCACGCGCCCTCGCGGTCGCGGTTGTGGCGCAGGCTCAGATGGTCGGGGATGTCCGCCACGGGACCGAGTTCGTCGGTCTTCCGGCCGCTCCTACCTCGGGCTACGGGCGCCGAACGAAGAAGCGCTCGACGACGCGGCTGCCCGCGGCGTTGTGGCTGGCGCCCGCCGTCCGGCTGCCGCCGACGACCCAGACGGCGTCGCGGAAGAGCACGGCCCGCGCGTAGTTCCGCGCGGTCGGCATGGACGCCGCGGGCTGCCATCTCGTCGCGCCCGGCCGGAGGCGCAGCACGGTCTTGAGCGTGCGCCCGGTCGCCTGCGACTCGCCGCCGAAGGCGTAGAGCGAGCCGCGGTAGACGACCGCCCCGTGCGTGCCGCGCGGGGGAATCGACGGACCGCGCGTCCACCGGTCGCCGCCCGCGTCGTAGATGTCCACGTCGCCGTAGTCGAGGTTCCCGCTCCGCCCGCCGACCGAGTAGATCCGGCCGCCGAAGACGACCGCCGCAGGACTGCCCTTCGAGCGCCGGAGCGACGCGAGCCTCGACCAGCGGTTCGTCGCCGGGTCGTAGACCGAGTGGTCGGCGAGGGTCGAGACCTCGTTTCCGCCGCCGAGGACGTGGATCTTCCCGTCGAGCGCGACGGCCGCATGCCCGCCCCGCGGTGCCGGGAGCGGCGCCGCCCGGCCCCACGCCCGGCTGGCGAGGTCGTACACGTCGACGCGGTCCGTCGGCACGTTGCTCGTCCCGTCGAACCCTCCGATGACGTAGATCTTCCCGCCGAGCACGACGGCCGCCGGTGCATTCAGTCCCTGCGGCAAGCGCGTCACGACCGTCCACCGCCGCCCGTCGAAGCGCTCGACGTCCAGCACCGCACCGCGGGCCCCCGACCCGCCGAGCGCGTAGATCGCGTCACCGGTCGAGACGACAGCGTGCGCTGACCGGCCGGCGAGCAGCGACGGCTCCTTGCGCCATGCCCCCACCGAGGAACCAGCCACCACTACGGCCAACGCCACGAAAACGAGCCTCACCCATCGTTAGACGACGGCCGGGCCGTGATGTCGGCTCCGGTCGACATCGTTCATGCACCGATCAGAAGTGGTGCCGCGAGTGCGCCCGGCACGATTCGAACGTGCGACCTCTGCCTCCGCAGGGCAGCGCTCTATCCCCTGAGCTACGGGCGCGAGGGGACGGTCAGTGTAGCCGCGCGTCGGCGCCGCCGACGCTCAGCAC